>JAITOL010000019.1 GCA_031289955.1 Synergistaceae bacterium | reverse complement strand
CGGAAGAACGACGGGTTTCGCCATATTTACAGGCGATTCCAAGGACGTGAAATCTTATACCGAGACATGTTACGGTTTTGAGGTCTCGATTAAATACCGGACGTTTCATCTTCCGAGCTACGACGTGGAGAAACTGAGCGAGGACAAGCACCCGTTCGCGCGCGTTGTGTATGCCGGGCGTCTGTCGCTGGGAACCGAGGACAACGTGTCCCTGCGTGAAAAATACGCCTTGGAAATCCTGAACACGACAACCGAACAGGCATATGACAGAAGACAGAGAAAGTTTATCCTTGAGTTTGCGGACAGGATATTCTGGCTGGACGATCCCGGAATGAATCGGGAAGTGAGGGAGGCTTACAAGATGAAAACCATATCGCTGACTGAATACTTGAACGAAATCGACAAGGAAGAAGCCAGGATGATAGGCGAAGCGGAAGGCGAGGCGAAGGGCAAATTTGAGGTCGCGCGCTCAATGCTGGGTGAAGGACTTTCCACCGAAGTTATCAAGAGGTGTACTGGCCTCGATGAAAGCTCTATACTTTCTCTGAGGTAAATACACTCTCTTGCAAAAAACGGCGAGAGGCGAATAGGAGCCATTGTAGCCGAAGGTTATTAAATCAGCGGTTCCTCAAAGATAGGCCACGCCTCTTGCGACTATTTTCACGTTTCCGGTTATCGAAAGGGCCGTTATCTTACCTTCGGAATATTCAGCCCCGACGGTTATAACGCCTCCCGGCTGTGATACCATGGATTTCGAGCTGCGGGAAGCTTTGCGGGCCATATACGCCCCGACCGCGGCCGACCCGCTTCCGCAGCCTCGCTCCCAGACGAGCGTTCCGCTCGATTTCACGCATACCAGAGGATCTATCCGGCAGGACGCCTCGTCCAGCATCATTATGCCGAAAGCCTCCGACTCTATCTCGTTTTTCCACTCCTCGGCGGCTCGCTCGGCCCAGGCGCGCATATCGTCTCCAACATCGCCGGAGGACGCCATAATGTGGGTTATGCCCGGCAGCCACACGGCGGTAAAATCCCGGGGAACCCCCGCCACGGGAAGAGTGACCATGTCTATCCTCTCAGGCAGCGGCATAGAGAGCGTACAGGCATAGGAATCTTCCCCCGCCCGCACATCACATTCGATCAACCCTTCCGCGCCGGACGCTTCGAGGAACACCGATACCTCGCTCCCGCCGGCAAGTTCCCTCTTCCACGCGAGATACGCGGCAAGGCTCATAGCGGCATTGCCGCAAAATTCGCCCCCCGCCATCCGGAGGCGGCCCCACGCGCGGTCGTCAAAAGGCCGTTCGATATATCCCACCTGTTCGGCGTAAACCCCCTCATAAGACATGAGCAGACCGGCGACCGTCCTTTGCAGACGCCTTTCCACAGGGCTTTCAACGAGAATAGTCATATTTTGAGTCGGATTTATCTTGACAAACTCTATCTCCATGCCGTTACACTTCCTTCGTCCATTCCCCGATGCGCTCGCACAGTGAGTTATACTCGAGATTATCTATCATCCCGCGCATTTCCGTCATAAAATCTCCGCCGGCAATGTAGTCGTATCTCTCGAGCTCGGCCATTATTTTCTCCATCCTCGACGTATCGTAGGCGGAGGAGGCTTCGAACATCCGCTCCAGCAGCTCCGCGTCCGGCGTTTGCTTGAGAGGTTTGATCGCGGTCGGACCGTCTATGGACTCCAGCATTTTTTCTATATCCGCTATCAGCAAACGCGCCTCCGCGATCATCCTGGCGTTTTGTCCTTTCACAAATCCGGCGTCGTTCCCCTTGGCGGCCGACTCCAGACTCTCGGCGAAACGGGCGAGTTCCTCGGCGCATATGCCGCGGCACGCTCCCTTGAGGCCGTGAACGGCTATCGCGTATGAGGCGAGCGAGCCGTCGTCCGGCCATGCGAGCTGATCCAGCAGTTTCGGCGTGTGCGCCGCGAATGAGCGCAGCATGCTCATATATGTGGGTTCGTCATCGTAGAGATTCTTCCACGAATGGAGGTCTATACCGTTCAGGTGAAATTTGCCAAGATTTTGCGCCGGTTCGATCCACTCGGCCAGAACAGCCGCGTCGGCGTCCGCCCGGCGTCTCGTCTCATTGTTCTGCCGATCCCTGACGAAGCGGTTCAGCGCCATATCGAGCCTCTTTATATCCATCGGTTTCGGAATGAAACCGTCGAATCCGTTTCCGAGGAACATCTCCTCGTTGCCCGCCAGAGCGTTGGCGGTGAGGGCCACGATCGGCACCGTGCGCGCAAAATTCGTATCCACGCCCGTCCGTATGAAACGAGTCGCCTCGACTCCGTCCATGTCGGGCATCATGTGATCCATGAATATCACGTCGTATTTGGGGATGCCAGAGACCCCGTCTCCCACGGCTTTGACCCTCTCTATGGCCTCGTATCCGCTCGTCACGCAGTCCACCGCGAGTCCATACGGGATCATGAGACCGCGCGCCACGTCGAGATTCGTGATGACGTCGTCGACGATGAGCACCCTGCCATATGGCATGTACGAACGATTTATCCGCCTCACCCTCGACGAGGTGGTCACCATGAGATCGAGGCTTTCGAGATTCCTGACCGTCATGGCCCCCAGCATCGTATCGTTCCTTATCTTCTGAACGATCCTCGCTTTGAAGTGGCTGCCGACGCCATACTCGCTCTCGGCCTCGATCGAGCCGCCCATGAGCTCGGTAAGGTTCCGCGCGATGGAAAGCCCCAGCCCGGTGCCCTGTATATTGCGATTGGCCCTCGTATCGAGCTGGCTGTATTCTGAAAACAGCTTTGACATATCCTCGGCCTTTATGCCGATTCCGGTGTCGCTCACAGTGAAAACCAGCGCCGCGTCGTTCTCCTCGCGCGTCCAGTCGATTTTGAGGGTGACGCTGCCCTCGTGAGTGTACTTGAAAGCGTTCGACAGCAGGTTGTTCAGTATCTGTTTCACCCGTATCTCGTCGCCCCAGAGCTTCGCGGGCATCGTCCCATCTATCTTCAGGTCGAAAGTTATGTTCCTGGCGCCGATGCGGACGATGTTAGTCTGCACCGCGTCGCTTATGAGGCTGGCTACGTCGTACTCCATATCCATTATCTCGAAATTGCCGACCTCTATCTTCGAGATATCGAGCACATCGTTTATTATGCCCAGCAGTATTGCGCCGGCATTGTAAATTTTTTCGAGGTTCAAGCGGCTGTCGTTTCGTTTGGACTGCTTCTGCAGCTCTATCTCGGAGAGGCCTATTATGGCGTTGAGGGGCGTCCTTATCTCGTGGCTCATTGTGGCCAGAAACGCGCTTTTCGCCCTGTTGGCGGCCTCGGCGGCCTCCTTTGCCTGAATGAGTTCGGTCGTGTCGTGATAGACGAGAAGTATCCCGTCATACACTCCGAATTCGTCAAACAGCGGGCTTCCGTGGATGACGTAGCGATGCGGCGCCAGTCCGTCGAACGATATATTTTCGACGACGTCCGACAGGGGTCTTTTCTGGGTCTTTATCGCGTTGAACCGTTCACTCAAGCGCCTCGTCAAACCTTCATTCCGAAAGCGGCTGAACACCTCCATGAACGGTTTACCGCTGACGAGGCCAAAATTCACAATCCCGGCCGCATGGAGGAACGAGTCCGAACAGTAAGCCATACATTCGTTGCGATCACACATGATGACTATATCCTGGATCGTGCCAAGCATCATCTCCAGGTATTTTTCCTGCCTGGTCTGTTCGGCGTTCATCATGACTGCCAGCTTGTCGCGAGTGAAAGAGGCGAGCTCGAAGTGATATATGGAGTTCTGCTGTTCCCTCACCCTTCGATTGAGCCTGACTACCTGCGCGTACAGGGCGGCGTTCTCCTCGCGCAAATATTCGAGCTCATTCAGAGGTTTTTTATTATCGGGCAATTCTCCTTCTTGCGCGGACATCGCGGCGCCTCACAGGACACAAATGATCAAAGAATCGTTCAGGAGACTGTTTACCGTCCGCCCGTCGCGCCTGCGAATCGGGAATATCTCTCCTCCGGAATAGGACAGAAGATAAGGGGACGCTTTCCCGACGCACTCCATGGCTTTTTTATGTTCCCCCATTCCGCTGATGCCGAGCGCCCAGAAACGGGCCGCGCATGAATACATGAGCATACCCCTTCCCCGGGCTGCGGCGAGAGCGCTCCATATTCCCTCCTCCATCGAACGGATCACGGAATCGGGGTTTATGACGGACAGGGCTATCGTGGAACCGGCCGGAGCTCCTCCGGACATCACAATCCACCCCTCCGGCGTCTTCTTCATGCACATCCGGATGAGCATTTCGCCGCCATCCTCCGGATAGAAGATGAGGGCCATGGTCTCGAGCCCGGCCACATCGTCGTTTATTGTGATGCCCTTCGACTTGAGAAATTCGAAAGCCGGCATATTGTTCACCGTCTTGAGCATATTCCGCTCCACTATAGTGGCGACCGCCTTCTGCTTCATTATATTTCTGTGATCGACCGACACTATGAAAAAATCCGGATCGACGTCGCCATATAAAGCCAGAAGCGCCGCGGCATCCTCGTAAGCCTCTCCGTTATATATCGTGAAATTTTCATCCGGCCCATGGCCTCCGCTTACCGGAAATCCGCCGAACGCCTGGACTCCTCCGGAGGCTTCGTCCAGAAACGACAGAAATTCATCTCCGCCCACCTTGAACGAGTGAGGGAAAAAAGGCATGAGCAGAACCGGAGGCTCCGTCCGGGCGTCCGTCACGCGCCCGTAAAGCTCGCGCATCGCCGCTGAAGCGTCGTCCGACGCTTTGTCCGAGACGCCCGTCGCAAAAGCCACGACGTCGCTCGTGAGCACAGTGAGTATGAGCACCGATTTGCTCATGATCCCGTATGTGGACGCGGAAATAGTCGTGCCGCCTATTACGTCGAACGGCAGTTCGGCGCACAACCCGGAGACCACGCCGCTTTCCACGAAATCGACGTTGCAGTGCAATATCCCGACGGAGTTCTTCAGGAGCCCATGAGCGTCGATACGTTCCCTGAGCTCGCCCACCGCTATTCGAACGTCGTCTATCTCCTCGGTGAAGGAAGTATACATATCTATCATGAATATTCCTCCATACAGAAAATCATCTGGTTACTGACGCGCGCCACCCGTTTCAATGGCCAGGGACATAAATCTCTTGTGGCACGATTCGAAAGCGTCAACCACCCTGGGATCGAACTGAGTCCCCCTGCCTTCCATTATTATGCCGTAAGCCTGCGCATGGCTGAATCCTGCGCGGTATACCCTGTCGCATACGAGTGCGTCATATACGTCGGCCACAGCCATTATCCTTCCGCACAGGGGGATTTCGTCCCCCGCGAGACGGTCAGGATACCCGGCGCCGTCGTATCTCTCGTGATGGGAAGCGGCTATGAGCCTGGCATATTTGAGATACGTCTGGGTCGGCATCCGCGTATACATGTTGTCCAATATCTCCGCCCCGATCACCGCGTGTCTTTTCATGACAGCAAATTCTTCGTCGTTGAGCCGGCCCGGTTTAAGAAGATATCTGTCGCTTATCACTATTTTGCCTATGTCGTGCAGAGGCGCGGCGCGAACCATCAATTCAAGCCCCTCGTCCGACAACTCGTTATCGAAAACCCCCATGGTCATGAGCTCGTTTCCAAGGGCGTCCACATATTTGCCCGTCCGCACCACATGCCCGCCCGTATTCTCATCCCTGCACTCGATAAGATCCGCGAACGCGGTGGCGAGGCTGTTTTCCATCTCCATCACGGTTTTCGCCAGCTGCCTTCGATACGATGAAAAACGCAGGTGCAGTTCTATCCTGTGAAGCAGTATGCTTCGCTCGACCGGCTTTGTGATGAAATCGACCGCGCCCGATTTGAGACCTCTTACCTCGGTTGCCATATCCTTGTCGCCAGTTATGAAAAAGACCGGTATGTCGCTCAGGACGGGATTTTCCTTGATTCTCTCGATGGTCTCGAACCCATCCATGCCGGACATTCTGACGTCGAGGAGTATAAGGTCGGGACGTCTTCGCACGCACACTTCAAGCGCCTGAGTGCCGGATTTAGCGAGCGAAACGGCATAATAATCCTTCAGCTGAACCGCTATCTCCTTGAGGCTCGCAATGTTATCGTCGACCACCAATATGTTTTTCATGGCGCGGCCAGATTGCTGTTCCAACTTCCGATTATGTGAGGATGATTCATGTCCATGACTGGGAACGACGGATACATATCCGCGAAGACGACCGTTATGACCGGGTCGAATTTAGTGCCGCTTCCGCTCATTATCACTTCGTAAGCCTCGTTGGGCGTGATGGCCGGTCTGTAAACGCGTTCCGTCAGGCAGGCGTCGTACACGTTCGCCACAGCCATTACGCGGGAGCAGAACGGTATGTCGTCCCCCTTCAGGCCATAAGGATAACCCTTGCCGTCATACCGCTCGTGATGCCCCTCGGCAACCATCGCGGCATATTTCAGATATTGCTGAGTCGGGGTGCGTTCGTATATATTCGACAGAACCCGCGCGCCGATCACGGTATGTTTTTTAACTTCATCGTATTCATCATCCGACAGAGGACCGGGCTTGAGCAGAATTACGTCGCTCACGCCTATTTTGCCTATGTCGTGAAAGGGAGCGGCGCGCGCCATGAGATCGACGTCGAGGTCGGTGAACTCCGCGCCCCAAATGCCTCTTCTCACAAGCTCACGTCCCAATATCTCCACATATTTGCCCGTCCGCAGGACATGTCCGCCCGTATTGTCGTTTTTGCACTCTATCAGATCCGCGAATGATACGACTATGCTGTTTTCCAGCTCCTTGACAGTGTTTTCGAGGTTTGTCTGATAGTCGGTCAACTGAAGGTGAAGCTCCAGCCTGTGGAGCAGTATGCTGCGCTCCGCCGGTTTCGTTATGAAGTCGACCGCTCCTGATTCGAGCGCCCTTATCTCCGTATTTATATCGTGGTTGCCGGTGAGGAAAATAACGGGAATACGGGACAACGCCGGGTCGGCCCTCAATATGGAGCTCACCTCGAACCCGTCCATCTCCGGCATCTCAACATCGAGCAGTATGAGATCGGGGTGAGTTTCGTCGCATATTTTGAGAGCCTGAGCCCCGGATTTTGAAAGCGACACCTGATAGCTGCCGGATAGCTGAGCTCCTATCTGTTTCAGACTCGCCATATTGTCGTCGACGACAAGAATCCTCTTCATATATATACACACATCCCATTGTCAATAGAGAATCAATGATTACTTAGTTTATTCCATATCAGGGGCAAAGTCAAAAACCCTGATTAAAGTATACTTTTGAAAAATAGGCTCGATATTTCGGTTTCAGATTAATCGCAGAAAGGAGTAGAACCATTCGACCATGGCCGATATTTGTCCAGCGAGCTCTTCGTTTGCCCTCATCAGCGAGTCGACGCCGCCTGAGTTCTTTATGAAGATCTCCCTTGGCGAAAGACCGGCGAATTTGAGTATCGTAAAAACTTCCCGGGATACCGTGCTCATTGACACAGCCTGTGAACATTCCCCGCACAAAAAACCCTCGGGAGACCGCCATACGCTCCCGGATTCATCGAGAGGGCCTCCGCATGACGGGCAAAATTCCAACGAAGGGGCCACGCCCCACAAATTTGCCCATCTCCAAGAAAATCGCGCGTCGAGGAGAGCGGGGCTCGCTCCGAGCGACATATTTTTCATACATCCCCACAACAGGGAGAGCGCGCCGTCGTTCTCATGGCCGGGCGGCAGCATGTCCGCCAGCTTCTCGCACCACTTTACGGCGAGAAGTATCGTTCGGCGGGATCTGCGCAGCGACAGAAAATCCTCCGCTATGTCCACGCTTTTTAAATAAAGCCTCCTGGGGCTCTGATAGAGGGTGAAATTTCCCCATGTAATCGGCTCCGTGCCGCCGCCGAACCTGTTTTTCCCCCCGGGCGCGCCGACCCATACCGCGCCCAGGTTTCGCAGGAACAACAGACACTCGCGCGACTTAGGCGTCGGCTCCCGCCTGCGGAGGACGACTCCGTCCGCCCTGTGATCGCCCTGCGGCAGTCTGTCGGAGACGAGAGGTATCACCCTCGGCGATAGCCGGCCCTTTCCACATCCCTCTGAGTCTTCCTCCATTGGGGCTTGACCTTCACCCATAGCTGAAGAAATACCGGATACCCGAATCGGCGCTCCATCTCCATGCGGGCCGCGCTGCCTATCTCTTTGAGTTTCGAGCCGCCGGCCCCGATCAAAATGCCCTTCTGACCGGGCCGCTCGACTATTATATCGGCCCTTATTTCAGCGCGTTTCAGCTCGGGATACTCGTCAGGGCTCCTGAACTCCTCCACTACCACAGCAACACTATGCGGAACCTCCTGTTCCGTGGCGTCGAGGATGCGTTCCCGTATTATCTCCTCGGCCCTGAACCGTTCCGTCGTGTCCATCAGGACATCCTCCGGGTATATCATGCCGCCCTCGGGCAGCCTCGACGCCAGTTCGTCGCGCAGGACGTCGAGATTCGTTCCGGACAGCGCCGACACGGGAACGACAGCGTCAGGCTTGATCCGTTCCTGAATCGGACCGAGGAAACGCCAGAAATCCTCCTTGTCGCGCAGACGGTCTATTTTATTCACCGCAAGCACCAACGGCGTCCCGATATGCTCGAGACGCCTGTATATTTCGTCGCCGACCTCGCCGAGCCCCTGCCCGGCCTCCGCCACAAAACATACGACGTCGACCGACTCGAGAGCCGCGTCTATCTCGCCCGACATGAACTCTCCAAGCGCGAACTTAGGCTTGTGTATGCCCGGCGTATCCACTATGACGATCTGATAGTCGTCGGTTGTAAGTATGCACCTCACCGCGTTGCGCGTGGTCTGGGGCTTGTCGGAGACGGCCGCGACCTTCTCCCGCAGCAGGGCGTTTATCAGCGAGGACTTGCCGACGTTGGGCGCCCCGACAAGCGTCACATACCCGGCTCTGTACGACCGAACCGATTCGCTCATTCGTCTGAAGCCTCCTCTTCCTCGTCGCTGTCCGCGCGCTCTATGCGCACCTGAAGTATTCTGTGCTCGAGAACCTCGAGCGCCATCATGCGCCATGGCCCATATCTGACGAACTCTCCCTCCTCCGGGAAGTTTCCCTTGAGGGATAACAACATTCCTGCCGCCGTGTCCACGTCGTCGAACTCGAACGGATAATCGAGCGTCTCAGAAAGCTCGTCGAGATTGACATAGCCCTGCACTAAATAGACGCCCTCGCGCTCCTCGAGCACATCCGGCCTCTCGTCGTCGTATTCGTCCTGTATATCGCCGACGATCTCCTCGAGCAGATCCTCCAGCGAGACGAGCCCGGCCGTTCCTCCATACTCGTCGACCACTATGGCGATATGCGTCCTCGACTTCTTCATGAGGTCGAACGCCTCGTCGGTCTTTATCGTTTCAGGTATAAAAAGGGGCTCGCGCTGAACCGACGCCACGCTGTCGTCAATTTTGCCGTGCAACAGCGGTTTTAAAAGATCCTTGACATAGAGCATGCCCGTTATCTTGTCGAGTTCCTTCTCGTACACCGGCACCCTCGAATGTCCGCTATCCAGGAATATCTCGGACGCTTCCGCCATCGTGGTGTCCGACGATATGGCGGTCATGTCCGTGCGGGCCACCATCACCTCGGATACGCGGGTCTCCTCGAACGAGATGACGCCGCTTATCATCTTGCGCTCGTCCTCCTCGATGGCGCCCGACTCCCCGCTCTCGTTCACCATTACCTCGAGATCCTCCCTCGACACGAACGTGTTTAGCGTGTCGAGTTTAAGACCCACAATTCTCCCAATCAGCCACACTGCCTTTTGCACTATATATAAAACAGGCCACAGCAGGACGTTGAAGAACATGAGCAGCGGAAGCGCGTGATAAAGTATGGACTCCTTGCGCGTTATCGCTATATTTTTGGGCAATATCTCGCAGAATATGACGACGACCGTCGTCATAACGGCCACAGCAATGACCGACCCTTTCTGGTAGCCGAAAAAGTTCGTGAAGAGAATCGTGGCGACCGCGCTCGCCGCTATATTGACTATATTATTGCCGACCAACGTTATGGACAGGGCGCGCTGTACGTTTGCCGCAAGCCACACAAAGCCTTTTTTCCGTTCAGGTCTGGCATTTTCCATAACCTTTAATTTTACTTTCCCTGCCGCCGTTATCGCCGTTTCCATCGAGCTGAAAAAGAACGAAAAAACAAGAAACAACAGCAGCAGGCCTATACTGCCCGCTAAACCGGAACTCACTCCGTCATCAGTCCTCCCTTTGTACGGGCACGCTCACTATACTTATCAAGGATGCTCTCCTGAATGGTCCACATTTCTTCGTACCGCTCCTTCGTATCGTGGTCGAAACCGATTAGATGAAGAACCCCGTGTATTATCATCCTCGCCATTTCACTATTATAGCCGATATTTTCCCGTTTCGCGTTTTGCCGCACAATTTCCGGCGAAACGACGACGTCCCCCAGCGGCAGAGCATCCCATCCGCTCGGAGGAGCGAAAACGCCCCTCTCTTCCCACAGAGGAAACGACAGCACATCCGTCGGTTCGTCCATGCCTCTGTAGCTTGCGTTGAGATTTTTTATCATCTCGGACGAAGCGACGGTCAGCGCGACAACAGCTTTACCGGCCTCTCCTATTATGGAGGCGAGGCGCTCCAGCTCCTCGGATAGCGATTCGAGATCTGTTGGAAAATCCCCCGCGAGCACCTGTGAGGGTTCTATGACGAATTTCACTTCTTGACGAGCGGTATCGCCAAGGCGGCGCCGTGAGTCCCGTCGTCATTCGCGGCGATGGGCTTTATCTCGCGCGTGTGATACATCGACATGAGGGCGTCGACCATGGCGCTCTTTATCGAGTAGAGCTCTTTCATCGTGAAATCGACGTCCACGAACTGCCCGCCCATTATTTTCGAGTTTGTGACGTCATCGACTAATTTTTCAAGTTCAACCCTGCCGACGAGCGGGTTTTTGAGGCTCTTCAGCGCCGCGTCGACCGAGTCGGCGAGCATCAAAAGCGCCGTCTCCGGCCTCTGCGGAGTCGGCCCCGGATAGCAGAAATCCGCGCGATCGACCGCGCTCCCGTCGCCCCCGTCCTCCTTATCCGCCGCAAGCGCCTTCTGATAGAAATACGTTAGGCAGGTCCGGCCGTGATGCTCCACTATAAAATTCTTTATCATCTTGGGCAGCTTGTAATCGTCCGCGAGTTTGAGGCCGTCTGGGACGTGGCTCAGGATCATCCTGGCCGAGTCGAGCGGCGCGAGCCTGTCGTGTATGTTATCCCCGAACGACTGATTTTCCACGAAATAATGGGGCCGCTTCAGCTTGCCTATATCGTGATAGTAGGCGCCGGTCTTGACTAAAAGACCGTTCATCCCGACCCTGTCCGCCACAGCCTCTGAGAGCGTCCCAACGGAAACCGTGTGATGGTACGTTCCGGGCGCCTCGAGTTGGAGGCGTTTTAACAGGGGCTGGGACGGGTGGCTCATTTCGAGCAGCCTCAACGGGGAAATTATGTCGAACACGTACTCCCAAAGCGGAATCACCGCCACGACAAGACTGCTCCAGAATACGATCAGTATGAGATGCTCATATAGTATTTCCGGCGTCACAGACAGGCCCATGCCCCAGCGTATGAACGCGGATGTGAACGTGAGACAGAGTCCCAGGCTCAACACATTGGCCCATATCTTGATCCTGCTCGAAGCCTCTTTTATGAAAATGAAACCAGCTCCCGCCGCGACGCCGCTCAGAACATAACCGACCGCTATGACCGACGTCATGCCGGGAAAGGCGAGCATATAGCCCACAAGACCGCTTCCGAGCGTCACATGGAAAGCGAACCCCGTGTTGAGCGTCAAAAACAGCCAGCCCGCCAGAGGCAGCAGGGAGAGCGAGTCGATGTTCCAACGCGCGGCGAAACACTGTGATGCCCAGTCTATCACGAGCAGCATGAAAATATAGAGCCACTCCCCGTGCGAGGGGGGGGATTCCTGTCTCAACCCTATCAACGTCAGCCACAACGACCACGCGAACGTTATGATGACGACAAATCCGAGATGTTTCCACGGTATCATGGCGTCGGGGTAGCCGTTCTCGCGAAGCAGCCCCGCCGTCTCAGGAGTTACTGCCTGCCCCTGCTGAACGAGCGTTTTGCCTATCTCGATATTCCTGGTGAAAGACGGTATGTGCGCGGCTATGTCGTTGCGGAGCCTGTCCGTCATCTCCGCGTCCTCGGTGACGGTAGGCGTCAGCAGCGCGTCAAGGAGCTGGAAAGCGACGTTTTTATCGGCCTGGGCCAGCGGGACGTTCTTCAGGTTGTCCCATATGACGGCGGTCTGTTCGGATCTCGTTATAGATCTGTCGTAATTTTTCTCCGCAATCTCCACCGTCGCGCCCACAACGCCGATCCGCACGTCGTCCGACATGGCTTTCACTATTTCCGCAAGCCTCGGTGACGCGAAACTCAGGTCGCCGTTGTTCTTCAGGTTGGCGATATGCTCGCGCACGAGCTGGGTCGCCCCGTTGTTCCTCACCCTGACCGTCACGATCTGTTCAGCCGCCAGGTGGCGCGTCTCGTTTGTCGCCTCTCTGTCCACGAAACGGGTCGTGACCCGCGCGAGATACGTGCGCGGGGACGGATAGCCGACCATGTAATTTTCACTCGTATCTATGAAATACCAGCGAAGCAATACCATCGCGCCGGCGCACAGGACAAGGCACAACCTGTACAGAATGAGAAAACCAGTGGACACTCCCCCGGGGTTCGAGTGAGCGCTGGACAACAGAAGAAGATGAAGAAGGTTACGAGACGAGCGCCTTCGAATTCTCGCCATTTTTTTCGTACTCCTCGTAAGCCCTGACTATTCTCTGGACCATATCGTGCCTTACCACGTCGTAATTCGAGAGATCGCAGAACGCGACGCCCTCGACTCCTTTCAATATATCGCGCACGGAGCGCAATCCGGATTCCTTGTTGCCCGGCAGGTCGACCTGGGTTATATCGCCCGTGATTACGGCCTTCGAACCGAGCCCGAGACGGGTCAGGAACATCTTCATCTGCTCTCGCGTCGTGTTCTGAGCCTCGTCCAGGATTATAAAGCTGCTGTTGAGCGAGCGCCCCCTCATATAGGCGAGAGGAGCTATCTCTATTATCCCCTTTTCTATGTACCTGTTGAAACGTTCAGAGGGCAGAAGATCGTAGAACGCGTCGTAAAGCGGCCTGATGTAGGGTTCGACCTTCTCCATGAGGTCGCCGGGCAGATATCCGAGGCGCTCTCCAGCCTCCACGACAGGGCGAACGAGCACGATCCTCGTTATCTTCGAGGCCTTGAATGCCGCGACCGCCATCGCGACGGCCAGATAGGTCTTTCCGGTTCCCGCCGGGCCTATGGCGAAGACAACGTCGTTATCCTCTATGGCCTCGACGTACTCCCTCTGCCTCTCGGTGAACGGCCGAACCGGCTGTCCCCTGTTCGTAACGCAAACAACGCGTTCCAAAAGAGACAACAGGTTCGGTCTTCTGCCCTCGGCCACCATGTCGAGGGCGCATCTTATCTCGACCCCGGACGGACACGCCCCGCGCACCGTCATATCCGCGAACTGCTCCAGCACGCTCGCCAGGTCCTCGGCGAGGCCGGTATCGCAGTCCGGTATATGCATATCAGTTCCTCTCGCAACGACCTTTAAACCGAGACGATCTTCTATCAGAGTGAGAATTTCGTCCCGTGTCCCAAGCATTCTCGCCAATAGGTCCCCGGAGGCTATCGTCACTGTTCGCGTGTCGCCCACCTCCGCGGCTATGCCCGTACTACCTCTTTCACCTCCGGAACATAGCGCTGTACGACTCCCTCGACGAGGTTGCGCAGCGTCGCGGCGGCGCCAGGACAGCCGCTGCAAAGACCTGACAACTGCACCTTGAGCACTCCGCTCGTCTCATCGTAACCCATGAACTCTATACCGCCGCCGTGCGACTCGATTATCGGGCGCACATTGGTTTCAAGCACTTCAGCTATTCTTTCAGTTGTAGACATTTTTGTTCTCCTCCTTACGGTTTTACCGATTTACCGAAACTTTATCCTATCGTCCCATCTGTTTCGCGGACCGCCACAGGACATCGAGATCGTCGAGCGGCATATCCTCCATTTGTATCTTTTTGTCCGCTGCCAGAGACTCCATGGTCCTGAAGCGGTTTTGAAATTTCGTGTTGGCCTCCTGCAAAGCGCTCTCCGGATCTATATCGAGATGCCGGGACATATTAACCAGAGCGAAAAGCAAGTCCCCGAACTCTTCTTTCATAGCGTCCGGGTCCGCTCTCTCAATCTCGACGCGAAATTCGTCGAGTTCTTCCAGAACTTTTGCCCTGACGGATTCGACGTCGCCGAGCTTCCAATCGAAGCCCTTCTTCGCCGCCCGCTCTCCTATGCGGAGCGAACGCAACAAAGCTGTCAGCCCGCGAGGAATACCAGCCATAGCGGAACTGTCGGCATTGCGGCTCTTCCGCTCTCCCGCTTTTATCTTTTCCCAGTTGCGGCTGACATCCGAAGAGTCGCGAACCGTCACTTCTCCGAAAACATGCGGATGCCGCCTGAGAAGTTTGCCGCATATAGCCCGAACTACATCCGAAATATCGAACAAAGCGGACTCCTCCGCTATGCAAGCTACAAAAACGACCTGAAGGAGAACGTCTCCGCACTCCTCGCAA
>JAITOL010000096.1 GCA_031289955.1 Synergistaceae bacterium | reverse complement strand
GCCGGTTCCAGCCGTGCCTCCGGCGCCTTTGGCCCCGTCCGCTTTCGTGCCGCCGGTTCCAGCCGTGCCTCCGGCGCCTTCGGCCCCGGCCGCATTCGGGCCGCCAGTTACGTCAGTGCCTCCGGCGCCTTCGGCCTCAGCAGCTTTCATGCCGCCGGTTCCAGCCGTGCCGCCTTCATCGTTACCTCCGACGCCCATCCCTGAAACGACGTCGACGCCTCATCCGGTCGTCTTTTCGCAGATACATCAGCCGTCAGCGGTGGAGACCAACGCGCCTTCCCCACCCATACCGCCGGCGCCTCCGGGGACATTTTCACAGATACATCAGACGCCCGCGCCCGCTTTTGGCGTGCCGTCAGTATCGTCGGCGCCAGTGCCGCCCGGAACCTTTTCGCAGATACATCAGCATCCGGCGTCCTCCTTTCCTCCGATTGCTCCGGCCTCGTCTCCTTCGAGCGATTCCGAGTCCGGGATAGATACGCAGGAGGATCCCATCGCGGCCTTGCTCAAGGCTGGAATACCGGTTGTCCCGAGCTCGCGGATCGAGACGCCGGATCATCATTCGCGGATGGAAACGCCGGGAGACATACTTTCGGAGGCTCTGCAGGCGGGGGCACGGACAGCGAGAAATTCCCCGATAGAGACTCCGGAAGATCCGTTGGCGGCTATCCTGAGGATGGGAGTTCCGACAGTTCCCAATTCGAATATCGAAACGCTCGCGCCTCCCCTGGACGCGGCCCTCAAAGCGGTCATTGCGGTTCCCCCGGCGGAGACGGTCGAACCCACTCCCCCTCCGGCAATCACTGTGGACACAGGCTATCCGGGAGGAGCTCCGAGCGTTCAGCCCGAGGCGGTTGAGGAAGCATCCGCGCGGGAGAACCCCGTCGCGCCTGCGGAAGAGAGCGATGAGCCCGAGGCGTTTGTTCCTCCTGCCCCGCATCAGCCCAAATCCAGTCCGAAACATCCGGCGGACGACGAGCCTCCGCTCGAAAGCGAATTCCTGAGGATGTTCCCGGGCGCAAGAGCCTAGCATCCGGAGAATCCGCCGTATATGGCAATTTTCAACCGTGGAAGGCACTCGATAAACAAAAAATACGAACGTTTTTCCGATGTGCACAAGAAATCCACTAAATACAGAACAGGATCCCGCAGTTCTCGCGCGACGATGCCAGACGCCGATCCTGCGTCTGGCAGTTTTGTATTGCCCACCAGAAGGGAAATATATGGGGGTAAAAATGTATCGATGAGCAGGCGCCTGCGTTTTATTCCGTTTGCGTCGCTTGCCGTGCGCGCGTACGCGCTCTTCCGAGAGAGGATGCGCAGGATAAGGGAAACGCGGGCTTCCGCTCTGCTGGGCTACATACCAATGAAACTCTTCATCGGGTTATCCGTCATCACGCTGGGCCTCTATCCCTATACGTGGATATGGGGCAACGCGTACGCTTTCAACAAAGTGGGCGGCCGCAGGGTGGATGAACACTACATCAAGGTGCTGTCCGTCATCGGTTTCTGCGTGCAGCTCCTCATCCCGGCCTCCGTCGCCGCGTACCTGGCGTGGAGGGTGACCGGAGTGCCGGAAATATACGAACTGTCGATACGAATCGCCGGTATAATGGCGATACTATATTTCGCCCTCGTCCTCCCGGTCAGGTGTTTCAGTTATTTCAACCTCCGATGGGCGATAAGGAGCGCTGTCATCGACTGGGACAGCGAGGGAGTCATGGTAGGGCGCACCATAACGTCGTGGTTCAAACTCTTCATCTTCGGTTCTCTTTACATCCAGCATCACATAAACAGGCTGATGGGGCTCGGGATGCCGGGCTTCGCCGACGTCTCCGAGATCGAGATGGATATATCCTTCAGCGAGATGATCGACAAATACGTCGTCATCGGCAAGTCTGACCAGAGCGCCGCCTCATGGACAAAAGACGACTGGAAATCGGAATACGGCGAAGAAGACGAGGGCGAGGGCGAAGATGGCTGATTACAAAAGATACTGCGGCGAGTGCTTTCTGCCCGTCCCTCCGAGCTGGAATCAGCGTTACTGCCCTGCGTGCGGCGGCAAGATAAAGCTCAGGATAGTCAAGAAAAAACCGCAGACGCAGGGCAGACCGAAAAACACAACGCCCGAAGAACCTGAAAGACGTCCGCGTAAACTCCGCGCCACGAGGAAGCTGACGAAACAGGACACGTTCAGCATGTTCGCGGCAAGGGAAAAATCAGTCCTGGGCCCGAGATTTTTCTCCATGTCGCCCGCCGCCCTCTTCATCCTGAACGTCGTTTCGTTCGGGATCCGGTCGGCGTTATGGATTATGAGCCACATGTCGTCGCTCATAATGATGGCAAGGCCGGAGGAAAAAAATATAAAACACTCGCTGAGAGTTTGGGCTCTCTCGTTTTGCGCGTCGTTCACCCTGTTCGCGCTCACGGCATTCGACTTTATCTTGTCCGGCTTCGCCCCTCTCGGTTCGTCCGGCGTCATCATGCTGAAATCGGCGGGAGGGGCTTTTTTGTTCTCGTTTCTCGTGTCGCGCCATATACTTTTCTGGTGCAGGGAGGTTATCGTCGACGAACTGCTGAAGAGCGATCTCGACGTGATAAAATCCCGCGCGGAAACATTCGCGTCCTCGGCCATACTTACGTGGTTTGTAGGGGCGCCGTACATTCAGCTGCACATAAACAGGATGATAGAGAAGAAGGGCCTGTCGAGCTACAGTTCAAGCGGCAGAGCGCATATGAAAAGGCCCCGCTCGGAACACGGGGCCGCACAAATCCAGAAAGCCGGTTCGGAATCTCAGGAAATCGCCGGTTAAAACAACTCCCGCTATTTTACATTCAGCCAGACGGTGTAAGAAGATCCGCTCGAGGAGCCAATATAGCCCGCCGGAGCGTTAGCCAATTTGCGTCCTATTGCTTTTTGCAGGGCGCTCGAAGCCGGAAAACTCTCGAAACCTATCCTCAAATCACCGGAGATCGTTTGTAACTGTATACGGTTAAAACGTTCATGAGTGCTGTTTCCGGGGCTGGTGATCTTCGCGCGCGATCCAGCGTCGAAATACTGATCCAAGCTCGCTGTTATTGCGGCGGGGGTTCTGCCCTCTAAATCCGCAAGCCCGTCGGAAAGTCTCGTCCTGTGCCGCATGGAGTAGCCCTGCAGAGCGTTTTTCGCCATATCCAGCTCGCTCAATACCGCAGCAGCCTCCGCGTTGTCCGTATTATTCCCAAAAGCCAACATCACCCCGCCGGAAAGTATTCCTATCATAATTATTACCGTAAGCACCTCGGCCAGCGAAAAGCCGCGACATTTTCCATTCAAAACTATATTGGACGTCATTTCACATGACTCCTCCCGTGGTTATATAACGCTATAAATATACCATTCAATCGAACCATAGTAAATAAGCCTAAAGACCCGTATCGATCAGTCGAAAAGACCGGCCTGGTGGTTCATCAGCTTGGCTATATTTATGTTGACCTTGTGCCTGTACGAGGACGAGCTGGCGCCGCTGTAGCGATCCATCGCCTTCTGAACGGATCCGTACGCCCTGATATATCGGCTGAGCAAAAGACACCCGGCAGCTATGGCGTGTTCGGGATCGGAGAGCGGATTTCTCCCCGGCGCCCCTTGTATGCCGTTCGACCTCAGAAGGCCGTTGTGTATATTCCACATAACCTGCATGACGCCCGACGCCCCCTTCGAGCTCACCGCGTCAGGGTTGAACGAGCTCTCGGCAGCGGCGACCGCCGTGGTGAGCGCGGCGGGGACTCCGTATTTCGCGCTGTAGTGCACAAGGGCCGCCGCCTCCCGCCACGCGGTCTTCTCGTCTATCCGCCTGTTCGATTTGCGGATAAAGAGCGCTATTCCAGCGACGTCCCTCTGCATGGAGTTGGTCATGTATTTTATGTGCTTTATAGAGCTTCCGGGATGTTCGGAAATCCACGCGTCGAAATGATCGAGGCTCAGTCCCATCTCCTTCATAGCGGTCACGACGGAATATCCGTATCCTATTTCGGCGGAGGGCGGCAGATTGCCCTTGGCGTAGCGGGAAAGGGCAGGGTGCGTATCGGCGGCCGCCGCGCGCGACGGCGCGCGAGTGGCGGCAGTAATAAACTCAGACGCCACAAGGAACGGTATGACGATAAACGGAATTATCGTCACAAAAAACAGCGTCATAATTTTAAATATAGAAATATGCGAGGCTTTCGCGTGTTTCCATTTCGCGCGTTTTGAGAGCACGAAGCCGACCTCCCTTCTTAAAGGGGAACAAAAAGCGCAACTCATCTTTTGAATCCCAAAAAAACAATTCGATATCGAGTAGAAGCCTATCATAACGATAAATGATACATTTCGTCAAGCAATGTTTCCATTGACGTGGCATATCGTAATCGGTATATCGTTTTAAAAAAACCGTTCTTTAACACATTTAAAGGTGGCGTTTTCCCAAATCGGAATATCCCGCAATGAAAATTCTTGAAAACGAGAGCGTCAAAATAATCCGCGCGACGATGTGATTTCTGATATAGTATCTCATTATGATTTCGGAGGTGTCTTGTATATGGATGTTGTTTTCAGCGCGATGAGGCCGACCGGCAGGCTGCACCTCGGACACATGGCCGGGGCTCTCACAAACTGGGTGCTCTTTCAGGACAATTACGACTGCTACTACTCCATAGTCGACTGGCACGCGCTCATGTCCGACTACGCCGACCCCTCGGGTCTCGCGCTAAACTCGCGCGAGGTGCTGCTCGACTGGCTTTCTGTCGGTCTCGATCCTGAAAAGTGCGCCATCTTCATCCAGTCTCATGTAACAGAACACATCGAGCTGCACATGGCGCTGTCGATGATCGCCCCGCTCGGATGGCTCGAGCGGAACCCGACATACAAGGATCAGATACTGAACCTCCGGAACAAGGATCTCTCCACTTACGGATTTCTTGGATATCCCGTGCTCATGGCCTCCGACATCCTCGTGTACAAGGCAAATAAAGTGCCGGTAGGCGAGGATCAGTCGGCGCACCTCGAAATATCGCGCGAACTCGCGAGGCGATTTAACAACTTCTACGGCAGGAACGTCTTTCCGGAACCGGAAACCCTGCTCACCCATTACCCGAAAATACCGGGGACAGACGGCAGGAAGATGAGCAAATCGTACGGAAACTCGCTCGATATAGCGGACGAAATACCGGTGCTCGACAAAAAGATCCGCACCATGATGACCGACCCGGCGCGCGAACGCAGGACGGATCCGGGAGACCCGAACAAGTGCCCCGTCTGGGATCTTCAGAAGTTCTTCAACGACGACGAATCTCAGATGAGGGAGATACCCGCCGGATGCCGCACGGCGTCGATCGGCTGCATCGACTGCAAAAAGATGCTCATAGCCCACGTGACGAAGCGGATGACGCCAATTCACGAACGCCGCGCGAAATTTGCCGGGCGCGACGACGAACTCGCGGACATCCTGGCCGACGGGGCTAAAAAAGCCCGAGACAAGGCAGGACGCACAATGAGCGAGGTATACGACGTCCTGAATATGCCCAAACAGTAAGGTTTTTATGGCCGAAGACGGAACTTTCCAGATAACGCTCGGCGATTTTTCAGGCCCGCTCGACCTGCTCTGTCATCTCGTCGAGAGCAGCGAAATAGACGCGTCGTCCATAAAGCTGACCGAACTGCTGTCGCAGTACTCGGCATATCTCGTCAGGTCGAGGGCGGCCACGCTCTCCGAACTGGCCGATTTTTTCGCGCTGGCGAGCCGCATACTGATTCGCAAGGTTCGCTCGCTCCTGCCGAAAGATGAGTCCGACGAGCCGGATGACGATTCGCCGGACGAACGGTTCGGGATATCGTCGGACGACGAAATGACGGAGGAAACGCTTGCGGCGATGCTCGAGCGTTTCAGGCCGTACAGGGCGGCGGCGGCGAAACTGGACGAACTCAAGGCCGAACGGGAGCGCTCCTTCGTCCGAATTTCGGACGATCAGGGGCCGCCGTGGTTCGACATAGGAGACCTCTACAGCCTTTCCACGCTCTGGTGGACGATGATAGACGAGTATTCGCGCCACAGGGCGTCGTCGTCCGTCAGGGGATTCATGGAGGATATACCTGACGCGGTTCCGGAGGAGATTCTAGTGGAGCGCAGGATGGACGAAATTTGCGAGCGCCTGGCGGAATCGGGGCGCACGGCGCTCTCCCTGCTTCTGGGACACTTCGGGGAGAACAGCCTCATAGTCACGCTGCTAGCGCTGCTCGAACTGTCCCGTCTCGGGAGGCTCGACATGACCCAGCTCGAAGAGTGGGGGGACGTAAGTGTTGAAGCAGGATAACCCCGCCCCGAAATACGATATGCTGATGAGGCAGATAGAGGCGCTGTTGTTCATCTCGCCGCAGCCGGTCTCCGAGAGCGAGCTCTCGAACACGCTCGGGCAGTCCGCGTCGTCCGTATCGAGGGCGATAGCCCGGCTAAAGGCTATCTGCGACGAAGGACGCGGCGTGACGATACTCAAACTCGCCGGCGGAGTGCAGATGGCGACCGCCCCTGACCTCGAGGGCACGGTGGCCGAATTTCAGGGCAGCATGATCTCACAGAGGGTGAGATTGAGCAAGGCGGCGCTCGAAACGCTCTCCGTAGTCGCGTATAACCAGCCGGTAACTAGAAGCGAGATGGAGGAAATACGCACTGTGCGGTGCGACCGGGTCATCGACACGCTTTTAAAACATGGGCTCGTGCGCGTGGCGGGGCGGAAAAAGAGCGTAGGCAACCCGCTGCTCTACCGCACGACGGATCGATTTCTCGAGCTCTTCGGCCTCGACTCGATAGCCTCTCTGCCGACGCTGGAGGAACTGCAGGAGACGTTCGTGAAAAACCCCGGAGGAAGCGCCGAATGGGGGGACGGGGATGAGTAGCGGGCGCGAGGAGTTTCCCATGAGGCTCAACAGATACATCGCCCTCTGCGGTGAGGCGTCGCGGCGCAAGGCGGAAGCTCTCATCTCTTCGGGGCTCGTTACCGTGGACGGGCTTGTGGAGCGCGCGCTGGGGCGAGTCCTCTCCGGAGGGGAGGACGTCCGAGTCGATGGACGCGCCATCGGCGTCACGCGATCCGTTTATATGGCTCTCAATAAGCCAAGGGGTATTCTCTCGGCGGTGAGCGACGAACATGGCGCTACGGCGCTCGACCTGCTGCCGGAATTTTACCGGAATCTGGGGCTCTATCCCGTCGGGAGGCTCGATAAAGACAGCGAAGGGCTCATTTTGATGACAAACGACGGAAAATTTGCTCAGTCCGTAATCCATCCGTCATCCTGCGTAAAAAAAACATATGTCGTTTTTTTGCGGTATGTTCTCGACAGAAAACAGATGATGGAATGGTCAAGTGGTGTTATTATAGATGGAAAGCTTGCGGTTCCTCTGGAAATTGCGCCGGAGGATGGATATGGCGAAGGAAAATGCTTCCGGATCGTTTTGGCTGAAGGCTTCAAGCGGGAGATTCGCCTCATGGCGGAAGCGGTTGGCAACAAGGTTGACCGCTTGCTGAGAATAGGAATCGGCCGGATGTTTTTAAAATATTTGCCCGCAGGGTCATTCCGCGAGTATAATTATACAGAGTTATGGAATATGATATCGAACGGTGGAGAGGTTTAAACCGCTGTATAATGTGGACACCGTTTTCAATTCTTTCGGAGGGATGCCTATGCAGGGATTAGACGATCGTACCCGGGATCTTATACAGCGGCGCGTTTTGAAAAGAGTCAAGGACATACCGTCGCTGCCCCAGTTCGTCGTGGAAACGTTAAACAAATTAGATGATCCCAAGAGCAGCGCTTCCGATGTCGGCATGAAACTCGCAAAGGACGAAGGGCTGGTGCTGCGCGTCCTGCGCCTCGCCAACTCAGCTTACTACGGACTGTCGAGGAGGATAACGGGCGTCTCCGAAGCCATATCTTTCCTTGGTTTTAAAACCGTAAAAAGCATAGTCCTCGCGGCGTCGGTCTATAAATTCATGGATGGCGCCTTCACCGGCTATTCTCTGGACAGAGGCGAACTGTGGAGACACTCCCAGGGCGTGGCCGCGACGAGCCGTTATCTCAGCGAAAAGCTCAAGGTTGGCGACGCCGAGGAAGCGTATATCGGCGGCCTCATGCACGACATCGGCAAAATAGTGCTCAACGACTACGTGCGCTTCGGCTACAGCATAATACTGCGCCTGGTCGAGGAGGATGGAGTGCCGTTCAGCGAGGCGGAGCGTCAGGTGCTTGGCTTCGATCACGCCCAGGTTGGCGGCCTCGTCATGGAGCAGTGGAACCTTCCCGACGCGTATTCGTACATAACGACGTACCATCACTCGCCGTGGAACCTCCCCCCCGATATGACCGAGCATCAAAAGACGCTCGATATCGTGCACGTGTCGAACGTTATGTGCCTCATGCTGGGCCTCGGAATGGGCGCGGACGGCATGCAGTACAACATATCCGAGGATAGCCTGGAGCGTCTCGGCATAGCCGACCAGACCGAACACATCATGGCGGAGTTCGTCGATATAATCTCCGCTATGGAAGACGATTTCAAGACGACGAACTGACGGCCATGCCTCGTAAAGACAGAGCGCCCGTGATCGTCATCGACGGTCCGGCAGGCGCCGGAAAGAGCACGGTAGCCCGCGAAGTCGCGCGACGTTTCGGGCTTCCTTTTCTCGATACCGGCGCTATATACAGGGCGATCACCCTTATAATGACGAGGGATGGCATCCCTCCGACCGACTCCCCGGAGCTTCGCGGCAAGCTTCGGGAATTTTATATTTCATTCTCGGGAGTCGAGGTATTCGCCTTCGGGGAAAACGTGACCGCAGCCATCAGAACGCCCGAGATAGACTCGCTCGTTTCGCCGTATTCGGCGTTGCCTGTCGTGAGGGAGTCGCTGCTGGAGATACAGCGCGCACAGATGTCCCGAGGCCTGGTGGCGGAGGGGCGCGACATGGGCACGGTCGTCTTTCCGGACGCCGACGTAAAGATATTTCTCACCGCATCCCCGGAAACCCGCGCGCGCCGCAGGTTCGACGAGCGGATAGCGAAAGGCGAAACGGCGGACTACGGCGAGATTTTGCGCCAGGTGAACGAACGGGACGCCATAGATTCCACGAGGGACATAGCGCCGCTGAAAGCGGCGGAGGACGCGGCGATGCTGGACACTACGGGAATGTCGCTCGAGGACGTGGTCTCGAGCGTGATCCGCCTCGCCGGCGGTTGAGGCAAGATCATGAGAAGAGCGTTTTATTCGTTCGTCAAAATTATGTTCCGGTCGTTTTTCAGGCTCTACAACAGGCTCGAGGTGCGCGGGCTCGACAACATACCTCGGGGCGCGGCAATGATAGTCGCCTCGAACCACGCGAGCTACATAGACCCCCCCCTCATAGGAGGAGTATTCCCGGGCCGTCTCAGGTATCTCGCCAAAGAGTCGCTCTTTCGATCGCCCCTGCTGGGTTTTCTCATCAGGACGCTCGGCGCCGTGCCGGTGACGCGCGAGGACAGCCAGAGGGCCGGGGCTGTCATGAAGATACTTCTTGGGCTGCTCAAAAGCGGCGAGAGCGTTCTGCTCTTCCCGGAGGGTTCGCGCAGTCCGGACGGCAGAATAAAGCCCCTCGAGGCTGGCGTGGTCTATCTGGCTGTAAAAACAGGGGTTCCTGTGCTCCCCGTCTACATCGGCGGATCGTTCAGGTCGTGGCCGAGAGGACAAGCCCTGCCGCGGCCGTCAAAACTCACTATGACCATCTCCCCTTTGATATACACTGACGACGGGGCGGGAAACGAGCGCGAAAAAAGAGACTCGCTGATGAAAATACTCGAGAGCGAGCTTAAAGCCATGGAGGATGAGGCCGCGAATGTACATTAGCATGACGGGTTTCGGCAGAGCCAAAGCGGAGCGGGAATGGGGCGCCGTGACGATAGAGCTGTCGAGCGTAAACCACCGGTATCAGGATATAACGGTGCGCGCGCCGCGTGAATTGTCGTCCCTCGAACCGTGGTTCCACCAGAAGCTGCGCGGCATGTTCCGCAGAGGAAAGCTCCAGATGCGCGCCGAGGTCACATGGGCCGCCTCGTCGCTCGCCTCCTCGTTCAACAGGGAAGTGCTGTTGAATTATTACAGGGAGATAAGCTCCATACGCGATGAACTGGGCGCGGAGAGGGATATATCGCTCGACGCCCTCATAAACCTGCCCGAAGTGCTGGATTCGTCTGGACACGGCAGATTCAAAGAGGACGGAGGCGATCTCGAAATGCTGGAGACGCTGCTCTGCGACGCCGTCTCGAACTGGAACGCCATGAGGAAGACGGAGGGTATACACCTGAGGGAAGCCGTCGAGTCGCACACGACCGACCTGGAACGTTGCGTGAAAGAGATAGAGCTCGCCTGGCCGGGCGAGAGGGACGCGGCGTTCGAGACCATGAAAGAGCGCGTGAACAAGGCGCTCGAAGCCTCCGGCGCGTCGATGGACGAGTCGAGAATAGCCTCCGAGGCCATAATGATCGCCGACAAATGGGACATATCGGAGGAGCTGGCGCGGATGGCAAGCCACATCGCGAAATTCCGAGAGATAGGGGAAACGCGGGAATCGGAGGGACGCAAGCTCGACTTCATCGTCCAGGAAATGAACAGGGAAGCCAACACAATCAACTCGAAATCCGCCAGTTCCCGGATAAGGTGGATAACGGTTGAAGCAAAATCCGCCATCGAGCGGATACGGGAACAGATACAAAATCTGGAATAAGTGGGATTAAAGTCACGGAGGGCGCGGTTATGAGTTCTCGTCTCGTTCACATCGGTTTCGGCAATATGGTGGCGTCCGACAGGGTCGTCGCCATAATCAATCCGTCGAGCGCGCCGCTGCGGCGCCTGCGGGAGGAGGCGCGCAACACCGGCCTCCTCGTTGACGCCACTCAGGGGAGAAAGACCAGGGCCGTCCTCATAATGGACAGCAGGCACGTCATCATTTCAGCGATTCAGCCCGAGACCATTTCGGCGCGTTTCGAGGAAACCGCGGAGGAGACTCCCTGATGCCCCGAGGACACCTTTTCATCCTTTCGGGGCCTGCGGGGGCAGGAAAGGGCACGTTGCGCAAGATATTGTTTCAGGAGATTGCCGACCTGGAATTCTCCGTATCGTGCACAACGAGAAAACGCAGGCCTGGCGAGGTCGAGGGGTGCGATTACTATTACGTTTCGCACGACGACTTCAAACGAATGCTCGAGGGAAACGAGTTTCTCGAATGGGCCGAGGTGCACGGAAACTATTACGGCACGAGAAAATCGGACGTCGAGAAAGTTCTGGAATCGGGACGCGATATACTGCTCGAAATAGACGTACAGGGCTCGGGTCTGGTAAAATCGCGCGAACCGGAGGCGATACGGATATTCATCACCGCCCCGTCTCTCGACATTCTCGAAAACCGCCTCGAAGACCGGGGCACGGAGACGCAGGATCAGCTCGACATAAGGCTGCGCAACGCGGCGCGTGAAATGAGGCTCGCGCGCGAATACGATCATGTAATAGTGAACGACGAGATTCCAAGGGCCTCGAAAGAGCTCGTGGAACTCGTAAAAAGATACAGGAGCCGTTAGCGAACGGCACTGCGGGGAGGAACAAAAATTGATCTATTACAATCTCGAAAAAATCTACGAATCGTCCCACATTGAAAACAAGTACGCGCTGGCAATGATAGTCTCGACAAGGGCTCGTCAGCTCTCCGAGCAAAAGGGCCGCGCGCTCGAAGGCGAGGGCAGCGAACGCTATATCACCTACGCCATCGAGGAGATAGAGGCCGATCATCTCAACATACACACAGAGGCCGGAAACGAGGAATACGATGCCGCCGCGGTGGGCGAGTAATAAAAAAATACTGCTTGGCATAAGCGGAGGAATAGCGGCATATAAAACGCCGGAGCTCGTCCGGGCATGGATCAAATCCGGCGCCGAGGTCGAGATAATAATGACCGAAATGGGCGCCCGTCTCGTTTCTCCGTTGGCGCTCTCCACTCTCTCGAAGCGCAGGGCATGGAGGGACGAAGACCTCATGTCGGACGAGCGGGGATGGAGGATACCGCACATAACTCTCTCCGACTGGGCCGATGTGCTCGTCGTCGCCCCATGCACGGCGAACGTACTGCGAATGGCGGCAACGGGAGATTCGAGCACTCTTCTCGGCGCCGCGATGCTCGCCTGCGACGCGCCCCAGATTTTCTTTCCGGCCATGAACTCCCACATGTGGGCAAACGAGGCCACCAGAGCCAACGTGCATATTCTCGAGAAGCGCGGGCACACTGTGATCGACCCGGATTCCGGGCCTCTCGCCTGCGGATATGAGGGCAAGGGCAGGCTTCCGTCGACCGAGGCGATACTCGACGAAACGTGGCGCTCCCTTCGCGGGGATCATGATTTCAAGGGGAAAAAAGTTCTCGTGACAGCGGGGCCGACGCACGAGTATATCGACCCGGCGCGATTTTTATCAAACCCGAGCACGGGCAAGATGGGATACGCGATAGCCGCCGAGGCGAGATACCGCGGCGCCGACGTCGCGCTCGTCTCCGGCCCGGTGTCGTTGCGCGCTCCTTCGGGGGTGCGGAGGATCAGCGTGACAACCGCTTCCGAGATGTACGAGGCGTGCCTGGCGGAGACGCCGGATTCCGATTTTATAATAAAGGCCGCCGCTGTCGGCGACTACCGGGCCAAAGAATACTCGCCGCGCAAGAGAAAGCGCGGGGAGGCCGCGTCAATAACGCTCGACCTCGAACAGAACGAGGATATAGCCTCATCCATTGGACGCATGAAATCCCCGGGCCAGGTGCTGGTCGGATTCGCGGCCGAAACGGAAAACACCCGCGAAAACGCCCTGGATAAGATGGAGAAAAAACATCTGGATATGATCGTAGCAAACGACGTAACGAAAGAGGGCGCGGGATTCGCCTCCGACACGAACAGCGTCGAAATACACTTCGCTGGCGAATTTGGATTTCCATACCGCTCGATATCCGGCGACAAATGGGAGGTAGCCTCCGAAATACTCGACGCTGCGGTATCCCTGAGGAACCGCTGATTAAATGACCGCAAACGGCGCGAGAGCCCTCGTCTCCGTCGCGCTTCCCGGCCCATGGTGGACAAGCCTGACATACGCGCTGCCCGACGGATGCGACGGGCGAGCGATCGAACCGGGCGTCCGAGTGCGGGTTCCTCTCGGCAAAGGAAGCAGGATAGCGGTCGTCACAGGAGCGGGAGATGATACCGACGGTTACGGCGGAGAGATAAAGAGGATAACCGAGGTTATCGACGAATCGTGCGCGCTGGCGCCGTTTGTCATGCCGTTGCTGCGCTGGTTCTGCGACGCGTACATGAGCGGATTCGGCACCGCCGTCAAGACGCTGCTTCCGGATGGTTTTCTAAAAGGCGATGTATTAAAACGAGCGGACGTATACAATATACCTCATGATATATTTCATGGCAAGACCGATTTTATATATGATCCTGTGGACGAGGCGCGATTCGCCATATACGCAAAAACCCTCTCGGACGGACTTCCGACGCTCGTCTCGTTTCCGCTCTACAACGACGCGAAGCGGTTTTTCGAATACGCGTCGAACTCGCCCTGTTTTCCCGATGAACTCAAAAAATCCGCGATGCTCTATCCCCGTACGGGGGGGCGCTCCGAATGGAAAGCGTGGCTGCGGCTCCATTCGCAATCGCGCGAAACATCCATTGTCATAGGGGGCCAGAACTCGGCAATGGCGCCGATAGCCGGACTGGGACGGATAATTGTGGAGGACGAGAGCAACAACGCGTGGCGCACGATGAGACGCCCGATATTCAACATGAGAAGCCTGCTGGCCTCCCGAGCCCGCATCGAGGGCTCATCCCTCGTGCTCGGGGGCAGGATGCCATCTTGCCGGGCGTTCATGCGAGTCGACGGGGACGGTTCCAGAAACGAAACGCCGCGCGGCGCCAACGTTATATTTGTGGACATGAAGCTCGCCTACACTCCTTCCGTCGAGGGCGTGGAGGGAGGGCTGGCAGTGAGCGAACCGCTCGTCCGTGAAACCGAGGACGCTTTATCGCGCGGCGAATGGGCGCTGTGGATACTCGACAGAAAGGGCTACGCCGGAGAGATGATCTGCGAGGAGTGCGGAGATACGGTGAAATGCTCCAAGTGCGGCGGGACCATGAGATTGGAGGCCTCCGCCTCGCTAGTCCGCTGCGTATCCTGCGGATTCTCCCACCCCACGCCCGAAGAGTGTCCGAACTGCTCGGGGCGACTTCTTTCCGCGAGACGCCCCGGCCTCGAAACCCTCTACCCTCTCGCGGACGCCGCCATAACAAGCCCAGTGCCGATACTTCCGCCGGATTCGGACGACAAGACCATAAACCGCGCGGTGCGGGAATCGCGCTCCGGCGTCCTGCTGGGCACCAGATCGGTGCTGTCGCTGTGCGACGATGTGCCAGTCGGCATGGTCGGCTGGCTCGACGCCGACGGAGAGGCGAGATCCGACGAACACGATTCGCGCGTCAGGGCTTACTCACTAATATGGGAGTCATGCTGGCGGGGAATCTCTCCGCGGTCGAGGCGGGTGCTCGTACAAACCCGCCGCCCCGGAAAAGACTGGCAGAGGGGGCTTTCTATCCCCGACGGATGGAGGACGTTCTGGCGCGGCGAGCTCCAGGAACGGCGCGAGCTCTCCATGCCGCCATACGTGCCCCTGGTCAAATTCGAGGGGCGGGCCTCCGACGCGGCCGACCTGATGGAGCGTCTGATGGACATGGGCTGTGAGTGCTGGTCGCCGGGCGACGCCCCGTCGTGCCTCTGGATAAGGACGAAGAAGCTGTCCGAGCTCAGACGCGCCATGGCGCCGTATTTTCACATAAAACGCGCCAGGATGGGTTTTCCGTCCGTCACAGTCTGGCACGAGTGACGGAGGACGCCCCATGACGCTTCCGATCACGATATATAGAGCCGCTATTAAACGAATATACCCCATGATGGAGGGACATCTTCGCAAAAAATATCCCGATGGATTCGATGAACGACGCGGGATATACGCCCCCCATAAACTGGAGGCGTTATCCGGCGGGCGGACGCTCTGGCTTCACGCCGTCTCCGTCGGAGAGGTGCGGGCCGCGAGCTCCGTTGCGTCCGCGGCCGCAAATTCCGGGCGGGGCGTGTCCGTCGTAGTCTCCACGATGACCAAGACGGGAGCGGCGGCGGCGAGCGACCTCATGTCCGGCGGGTACGAAGCCCACATCTACGCGCCGTGGGACGTCCCTGCCATCGTGAGCCGGGCGTGCGAAGCTCTCCGGCCGTCGGCGTTCGCCGCGCTCGAGACCGAACTATGGCCAAATTTGCTCTATGAGCTCCGCTCGCGCGGCGTGCCCCGATTTCTGGTAAACGCGCGCGTGTCCGACAAACGCGTGAGACGCGCGGCATACATGGGAGGAACCCTGCGGGAGCTTTATGGAATATTCGACATGATACTGGCGCGAAGCGACGAGGACGGCCGCAGGCTCAGAGCGATAGGAGTGGACGCGGGGAAAATTCACGTCACGGGCGACAGCAAGATAGACTCCATACTCGAACGCAGAAACACCGTGTCCCGCGAGCTGCCGGGCCTCGCGTCGCGTCTGTCGCTCGGGGACGGGCCGCTATTTGTCGCCGGCAGCACGAGAAGCGGCGAGGATGAGGTCATACTGCGGGCGTTCGCCTCCATAAAGGACGACCCGCTCATAACGGACGCCCGTCTCGTGATAGCCCCGAGGCATCCCGAGCGGGCGAAATCGGTGGCGGATATGGCGTCGAAGTTCGGGAGCACGGCGTTTTTCTCGCAACTGCCGGGCGAAGGAGGAAGAGGCGAACGCGCCGATATCGTGATAGTCGATGTGATAGGCGTGCTTTACGCCCTCTATGGGCTCGCCGCGTCCGCATTCATCGGCGGCAGTCTGGTGTCCAAGGGCGGACAGAACATCCTCGAACCGGCGAGCTGGGGAGTGCCGATGCTCCACGGCCCCCACATGGACGACTTCGCGGCGCCGGCGTCCGAGTTCGCGGCAAGCGGCGCGTCCCACATCGTCAGAAACGCGGACGAGATAGCGTCGCTGTGGCGCCTGGCCGCACTTGGCGAGCTGGAAGCGGCGTCCGCATGCGCGAAATATTTCAGGGACAGGGCGGGCGGCGCGGCGGAGGCGTGGGAATATATGGAGAAGTATCTGTGATATGAACCTTCGACTTTACAGGGCGTTCATGTATCTGGCCAGACCGTTCGCCCGCCCCCTGCTGGAGCTGCGGCGCGGAAAAGGGCTCGAGTCGGACGACCCCAAAAGAAGGCTCGAACGTCTTGGAGCGCCGAGCGCGCCCCGCCCGGACGGCACGGTATTCTGGTTCGACGCGCTGAGCGTCGGCGAGGGAAACTCCGCCATGCCAGTCATCGCGCGAGCGCTCGAAAAATACCCCGCGTCGCACGCCATAGTGACGACGACGACTGTGACCGGCGCGGAGAACATGAGAAAACATCTCGCCGGGCGACGCGCTATCCACCAGTTTCTCCCTCTCGACCGCCGGGCGTACGTCGACCGCTTCCTGGATCACTGGCGTCCGAGCGCCGGTTTTTTCGTGGACAGCAACTTCTGGCCCAATATGCTCTTAGCGTCCCGCGCGCGAAATATCCCCCTTATACTTCTAAACGGCAGAATATCGGACACCTCTTACGCGAGATGGACGCGCAACCGCGAGGACGCGAAGATGCTGATGCGCTCTTTCGTCTACGCCCTGGCGAAATCGGACGACGACGCTAAAAAACTCTCCGATATGGGAATCGCGAATGTCGACTGCGTCGGCAACCTGAAATATGGCATGCCTCCTGTGGCCCACGACGAAGGTATTCTTCGCGAACTGCGTTCAGCGGGCGCGCGAAAAAACTGGACCGCCTCCGTCACGCACGAGGGAGAGGAGGAGATCATCCTGGCCGCCCACAAAAAAATTCTGGGGCAATTCCCCGGCGCGCTTCTGATAATCTCCCCGAGACACGCGGAGCGAGGCCTGCGGATACGCGATATGGCGGCCGGCATGGGGTTCGATACCGCCCTCGAATCGGAGGCAGGAACGACGTTCGACGGCGCGGATGTCTATATTTCGGACTCGTTCGGAAATCTGGGCCTGTACTACGCCTACACGGACATCGTATTCGTCGGGGGGTCGCTCCTGCCGTCGCTCCGCGGGCATAACCCGATGGAATCGGCGCGGCTGGGATGCGCCGTCCTCTCCGGCCCATACGTCGACAGTTTTTTGGAGACTTACGATATTTTGCGTCGCGAGGACGCCGTGATTACTGTTGGCAACGCGGAAGATCTGGCGGAGCATGTCGCGAGTCTCATGTCGTCGCCGGAGAAACTGGCGGAACTGACCGATATGACTCGCCTCATAGCCGAGCGCGAGGCTGGGGTCATAAATCGCGCGTGGGAACGGATAAGCCCTCTTCTCGAACGAATCGTCCCCCCTACGGAATCCACTTCTTAGCCGCTTCGTACTCCTCCGGGGTGTTTATGTCGGCCGGGGCCTCTTCGATGAGCTTGAGCCTGTCTATCAGCTTCGCCCTGATCGTCATTCCCGCCTCGAGCATGCGGAGCTGTTCGAGCTTCTCGCGCGACTCGAGAACGCCCTCCGGCAGAGACACGACCCTCCTCAGCGATTCCGCCCTGAAGACATATATGCCTATGTGATGATAATAATCCCTGTTGATGCCTGATCGTTCCGGATCGCGGATATACGGCGCGGCGGCGCGCGTGAAGTAGAGCGCCCGCCCCTCGGTCTCCCCGGGCCTGAGCCCCATCACTATTTTAACCATGTTTGGGTCGAGAGCCTCACGCTCATCGCCGAACTTCATGCCGCACGTCGCCATATCGCATCCCGTGCCGCGGACTATGTCGATCAGCGGCAGGTTGACGCGCGGGTCGACGTTGACGCTGTCCCCCTGAAAATCCACGACTATATCGTACTCATCGCCGCCCGGATCCATCTGCCGGAGCGCGTCGGCTATCGCGTCGGTGCCGCTCGGCAGGCCCCTGCCGCTGCGCACGGCGCGAACTCCGAATTTTTCACATTCGTCCATTATCTCGATGTCGGGCGAGACGACAGCCACGTCGCCGGGGAAAACGCCCGATACGTTTTCGTACACGCGCCTCACGAGGCTCTTTCCGTTGATGTCGAGCAGAGCCTTGCCCGGAAGCCGGTATGAGTTCATATGGACGGGGATGAGCGTTATCGTCCTCGACAAGCCTTTATCTCCTTTGCGCGTCCTGCCCGTATTCCGGACGCGGCATTTCTCGTTCTATCGCTTCCCGTATGCGGGACGCCATTTCGCGCCGTTCCGATTCCTCATACGGCTCGCTGTGTTTGTTCCATACCGTGTCCGGCCAGTCGGGATCGCCCGATGTCCGGCATATCACGTGGACGTGAAGCTGCGGCGTCATGTTCCCGATCATCGCGGTGTTGAGCTGATCGCAGGGAAACAACGACGACATGGCGCTCTCGCAGAGAGCTATCTCCCTCATGAGGCGTATGCGGTCATCCATGGAAAGGGCGGTCATGCCGCGAACGTTTTCCCGCCTGGGAACGAGGAGTATCCACGGATAGAGACGGTTGTTCTCGAGCAGGACGGAACAGAGCCCGAGGTCGATGATAAAGTCGCACCCGGCCAATCCCGGCAGAAGTTCGAAGCCCATCGCGTTCCCCCGATTCCCAAATATGATGACCGCGCGCGAAGATGGCGATAACACGGCAAGCGATATTCTACCATATATACGCGTCAGCCCTAATTTTTTTAATTGACGGAAAAAAGACATACAACTCATGACAACTTGCCCATGATGATGCTATACTTCTCCAAAATAATTTTTCTTTTATCACATCTGGGGGTGAAAAAAGCAAATGGAAGAATGTACCCGCAACAACAACGCCGCCGAGACTCCCGGCATGGAGCCGCCGGAGGTGGATTTCAGCGAGTTCGCGCCCTCCTCTTACGAAGAGTGGAAAAGCATCGCGATAGCTACTCTGAAAGACGCGTCGTTCGACAAGAGCATGTTCACAAAAACATACGAGGGAATAACGCTCGAACCGCTCTACACGATGGATCATTCGCCGATAACCGAGGCCGCGCGGTCCCTGCCGGGAGACTCGCCCGCCATTCGAGGGGCGCGCGCCTCCGGCTATCTCGCCGGACCGTGGGAGATAGCGCAGGACTCGACGGGTTCGACCGTCGACGAGACGGCCTCCCTGACGAGACACGAGCTCGAAAAGGGATCGACCGCGATCACGCTTCTGGCGGGAGCTGGAACGCCCATCAATTCCTCCGCCGACGTCAAAAAAATCCTCTCCGGGGCGGATCTAGCGCGTCACACGTTCCACGTCCTGACCGGAGCTTCGAGCGCGCCGATAAAATATTTCACAAACGCGGCGAAAGAGCTGGGGTTCTCCGCCTCCGACCTGTCGGGCTGCATCGGCTCAGACCCCATAGGGAGCTATCTCAGGACAGGCGCCATACCGAAAGAATTCCCCTCGCTCATGGACGAAATGGCGGACGCCATCAAGTCGGCAAAAGAATCCTCTCCCAAGCTGCGCGTGGTTCTGCTGCGCGGCGCGGTCTATCATGACGGAGGGGCCAACGCCGCGCAGGAAACCGCATACGTCATGGCCGGCGCGATAGAGATCATTTACGCCTTGCAGGAGCGCGGGCTCGACATAGACGACTTTGCGGGCGCCGTCCGCTTCGAGTTCGAGCAGGGTTCCAATTTCTTCATGGAGATAGCGAAGATCAGGGCCGCCCGCGAGGTCTGGTCGCGCGTCGTATCCGAGTTCTCCGGCGGAAACCCGGATCCCGGGAGCGCCAGGGCAAACATTTTCGGCCGCACGTCGTTCTTCACGAAGACATACTACGACCCATACGTAAATATGCTCCGCAACTCGACCGAAGCGTTTTCAGCCGTCATGGGCGGCGTCGACGGGCTCACTGTCGGCTGTTTCGACGAGGCGGTGAGGGCGGGAGACGAATTCTCCCGCAGGGTGGCCCGCAACGCACAGATAATGCTTCAGGAGGAGTTCCACCTGACGGCCCCGGCGGATCCGGCGGGAGGCTCATGGTACATAGAGTCCATCACGGATTCCCTCGCCAATAAGATATGGGAGACGATTCAGGATGTGCAGTCGCGCGGAGGGATGCTCGCCTGCGTGAAGAGCGGCTGCGTTCAGAACGCCGTGAACGAGGTGCTTTTGGAGCGTTTCAAAAAACTATCGACCAGGTCGGATCGCGCCGTCGGCACGAACATGTATCCAAACCTGACCGAGACTCCGCTTCCGGGCGCCGGACACATCGAGGCCCCATCCGCGCCGTCGGGAACCGATATAACTCCGATACTCCCCCGCCGCTGGACCGAGCAGTTCGAGCAGACGCGGCGCCGCACGGACGACTACAAATCCCGCACGGGCAGCAACGTCCGGATATTCCTGGCCAATATGGGGCCGGTGTCGCAGCATAAGGCGCGAGCCGACTTCATAACCGGCTTCATGGAGGTCGCCGGATACGAGATACTGACGAACAACGGATACGCGACGACCGACGAATGTGCCGACGCGGCGATATCCAGCGGGGCCGACATAGCTGTCATCTGCTCCGCGGACGCGACATACCCCGAGCTCGTACCTCCGCTCGCCCGCCGCGTGAAGGAGAAAAAACCGTCCATGAAGGTATTTCTGGCGGGCGCTCCCGCCGAGGAGCACAAACAGTCGTACACGGACGCCGGGGTGGACGACTTCATCAGCGTACGCTCGAACTGCCTTTCCGTCCTGAACGACATTCAAAAAGCAAAGGGGATGAAGTAGTTGAACGGGTTAAAAAAATCTCACCCCGATTTCACTAAAATACAGCTCAAAAAAGAATACGGACGCGGAAGCGTCGCCGACTGGGAGAAACGCTTCGAGAGCGAGACCGGACGCGCGCCCTCCGAGGCCGTGACCCGCACGATGGAGCAGATAGACGTAAAACCGCTCTACACCGAGGACGACTGGGCAGGGCTCAACCACCTCGGCTATATGCCGGGCCTGCCGCCATTTTTGAGGGGCCCGTACCCGACGATGTTCGTAACCCGTCCATGGACGGTGCGCCAGTACGCCGGTTTCTCGACGGCCGAGGAGAGCAACGCGTTCTACCGCAGGAACCTGGCAGCCGGGCAGAAGGGGCTTTCCATAGCGTTCGACCTCGCCACCCACAGAGGCTACGACTCGGATCATCCGAGGGTCGTCGGCGACGTGGGCAAAGCGGGAGTCGCTGTCGACTCGATACTCGACATGGAGCTGCTCTTCGCCGGCATACCGCTCGACAAGATGTCCGTATCCATGACGATGAACGGCGCGGTTCTCCCCGTGCTCGCGTTCTATATAGTGGCGGCCGAGGAGCAGGGTGTGGACAAATCCATCCTCAACGGCACGATACAGAACGACATATTGAAAGAGTTCATGGTCCGCAACACGTATATATACCCACCGGCGGCGTCCATGAGGATAATAGGCGACATCTTCGCCTACACGTCGCGAAAAATGCCGAAGTTCAACAGCATCAGCATATCGGGCTACCACATACAGGAAGCCGGCGCCACAGCCGACATAGAGCTCGGCTACACGCTGGCGGACGGCCTCGAGTACCTGCGCACCGGAGTGAAGGCTGGGCTTCTGATAGACGACTTCGCGCCGCGCCTCTCTTTCTTCTGGGGCATAGGCAAGAACTATTTCATGGAGGTAGCCAAGATGCGGGCGGCTCGCATACTCTGGGCCAAGATAGTAAATACGTTCGGGCCGAAAAACCCGAAGTCCATGGCCCTGCGCACGCACTGCCAGACGTCGGGCTGGAGTCTCACGGAGCAGGATCCGTACAACAACATCGAACGCACGTGCATCGAGGCGATGGGAGCGGCGCTCGGCCACACCCAGTCGCTTCACACGAACGCGCTCGACGAGGCGATCGCCCTGCCGACCGATTTCTCGGCCCGCATAGCCCGCAACACACAGCTTTACATACAGGACGAAACGAAGATATGCAAGGTCATCGACCCGTGGGGAGGCTCGTATTACGTCGAGTCCCTCACAAATGAGCTCATGAAGAGGAGCTGGGCGCTCATCCAGGAGGTCGAGGAGCTCGGCGGAATGGCGGCGGCCATCGACACCGGCCTGCCCAAGATGAAAATAGAGGAAGCGGCGGCCCGCATGCAGGCCCACATCGACTCGAAGGCCGAGAAGATCGTCGGCGTAAACAGCTATCGCCTCGAAAAAGAAGACCCGATCGAAATACTGGAGGTCGACAACACCGCCGTGCGCCAGGCACAGATCGCAAGGCTCGAAAAACTGCGGACGACGCGGGATCAGGACAAGGTGAAGAGCGCTCTCGAAGCGATCACGAACGCAATGGAGAGCGGAAGCGGAAACCTGCTCGAGCTGGCTGTGGACGCGGCGCGCGCGCGAGCCTCGCTCGGAGAGATTTCGGACGCCGTGGAGAAAGTATCCGGGAGGCATAAGGCCATCATCAGATCGATATCGGGCATTTACAGCAGCGAGTTCAGCGACGAGGATGTCATAAACGAAGTCCGCTCCATGACCGACGAGTTCGCTAAAAAAGAGGGACGCCGTCCGAGAATCATGATAGCGAAGATGGGCCAGGACGGGCATGATCGCGGCGCCAAGGTCATAGCTACCGCCTTCGCGGACATGGGCTACGACGTCGACATGGGGCCGCTGTTCCAGACAGCGTTGGAAGCGGCGCGCGACGCGGTGGACAACGACGTCCACATCATAGGAATGAGCTCGCTCGCGGCCGGGCACAAGACGCTCCTGCCGCAGCTCATGGACGAGCTGAAGCGCCTCGGCCGCCCGGATATAATCGTCGTGGCCGGCGGCGTCATCCCGGCACAGGACTACGATTTTCTCGCCAAAGCCGGAGCTGTGGCAATCTTCGGCCCAGGCACCGTCATCCCGGTGGCGGCGAAAAAAGTGATGGAAGAACTAAACAGGCGTGTCTTCGGCTAACGAACACACCGACGAATCCAAACTTCCGGAGTGGGCGCCGCAGGACGGCGGCGCTGAATTCGCGTCGCGCGTCATAAGCGGGGTTCGCTCCTCTCACGATGGCTTCGAGCCGCCGGCGCCCCCCAAAGAGGAGGGCGCATCGGCGGCTCGCCCCCACGATGAGAGCCGCTCCCCTGCCCCGCGGCGGCGGGAGCTGTCGCTCGGCGACTACGTGTCGGGAATCCTCTCGGGAGACAGGACGATCATCTCGCGGGCCATAACGCTCGTCGAGAGCAACAACCCCGCTCATTTCGAGCTCGCCCGCCAGGTCGTAAAAGATATACTTCCGCACTCCGGGAACTCCGCGCGAGTCGGCATAACGGGCGTCCCGGGAGCGGGCAAGAGCACGTTCATCGACGCGTTGGGCATGATGCTCTGCAAACGGGATATGAAGGTCGCGGTGTTGGCGGTGGATCCCAGCAGCAGCGTAACGAAGGGCAGCATTCTCGGCGACAAGACGAGGATGGAAGACCTCTCAAAACATAAAAACGCGTTCATAAGGCCCTCCCCCTCCGGCGGCACGCTCGGCGGGCTGACTCGCAAGAGCAGGGAGACCATGCTGATCTGCGAGGCCGCCGGATACGACGCGATACTCGTCGAGACCGTGGGCGTAGGGCAGAGCGAGGCGGCCGTGCGCGACATGGTCGATTTCTTCCTCCTGGTTGTGCTCACAGGCGCGGGCGACGAGCTTCAGGGCATTAAAAAAGGCGTCATGGAGCTGGCCGACGCCATCGTGGTCAACAAAGCCGATGGCAGCAACGTGCTGAAGGCCAACGCCACGAGAGCCGAGTACGACAGAATCCTCCACTATCTCCGCCCGGCGACCGAGGGCTGGACGACGCGCGCCTATACATGCTCGGCGGCAACGGGCGCCGGCATCGGAGACATCTGGAGTGTGGTCATGAACTTCACGCAAAATATAAAGGCCTCCGGAGTCCACGCGGAACGCCGCAAACAACAGACGCTCTCGTGGGTCTACGCCATGGTCGAGGACTATCTGAAGCAGAAATTCTACCGTTGCGGCGCCGTCGAACGCGAACGCGGCCGGGTGGAAAACGACGTCGTAGCGGGAGAACTGTCCGCGACGGAAGCGGCGTCCGAACTGATCAGGCTTTTCGAAAACTCCTGGCATCACTAAGCTCCATAAAAGTGTATAATATATTATCCATAATGGCTGAAAGGTGGCGCATATGGCTAATATATTATCCATCAAGGAAAATTTGGCGCAACGCGCGCGGGCACGGAGGAGGGAGGCCAAACTCTCCCAGACCGCGCTTGCGACGAGATCCGGCGTGAGCCTGGGATCCGTCAAACGCTTCGAGCGGAGCGGCGAGATATCGCTGTCCTCTTTGCTGCGCATCGCGTTCGCTCTCGGCTTTGAAAACGATTTCGACGGCCTCTTCGCCCGCAGGAACTACCAGTCCATAGACGAGATCATAAATGAAAAATAGCGTCGCCAACGTGTCGTATCACGGGCATAAAGTCGGCCGAATAGCGATGACGCGCGACGGCGTATGCGCTTTCGAGTACGACGCGGATTGGCTCGACTCCGGATTTTCCATTTCTCCCTTCAAGCTGCCTCTGCAAAAAAAAGTTTTTATAGCCTCTCGCGACCCATTTGGCGGAAATTTCGGCGTATTCGACGACAGCTTGCCGGATGGCTGGGGACGATTGCTTGTTGACCGTATGCTCATCAAAAAACGCGTCAATCCGGCGGAGGTATCGATCATTGACAGGCTCGCCATCGTCGGAAGCTCCGGCATGGGGGCGCTCGAATACATGCCACAGAGGCCGCTGACCGATGTGGCGCCCGCAGACGGCCTCGAATCTCTCGCAGGGGAAGCGGAAGCGATTTTGAATGAAAAATACGACGGCAAACTGGAAGAGCTGGCCCATCTCGGCGGCTCGTCCGGCGGCGCGCGCCCCAAAGTATTGATCCGGGTGGACGGGGCGGACTGGCTCGTCAAATTCAAAGCCGGAGTAGACCCGCGAAATATAGGGCGGCAGGAATACGATTATTCGCTCACAGCTCGCGACGCGGGGCTCGAAATGCCCGAGACCAGATTGTTCGAGGGGAAATTTTTCGGCGTCAGACGTTTCGACCGCAAACCGGACGGTGAAAAAGTGTTCATGATCTCGGCTTCGGGATTGCTCAATGCCAGCCACAGACTGCCGACGCTCGATTATAACAACCTCATGGACGCCACGCTCGAATTGACCCGCGACTACAAGGAAGCGGAAAAAATGTTCCGCCTGATGTGCTTCAATATCTTCGCCCACAATCGAGACGACCACGCGAAAAACTTCTCGTTTTTATACGACCGAGGGAAATGGTCGGTATCGCCTGCGTATGATCTCGTCTACTCCGAGGGCATGGGCGGAGAACACGCGACCTCGGTCGATGGAGAGGGCAGGAACCCGAACGAGCAAAACATAACCGAAGTCGCCCGCAAAGCCGGCATCGATCCAAAAACCGCGAAACGCGTCATGGAAGAAGTGGCCTCCGCGACCGACAGGGCGAAATTTATCAAATAGGGGCGACAAAACGAGACGGCCGCTTCGTTTAGCGCGGCCGTCGGGATTGAATCCGTTGTCTTAGGCTCTTTCGCCGTCTTTGCGAGGCCGTTTCTTCTTCATGGCCGCGGCAATCTTGTGCCAAGTGGCGCCTGTCCTGATGAACTTTCAGGGCAACACACAAATCCAAAGGTCAAAATCAAGACACAAAAGCCAGATTGCCGCGTCGGAAAAAATCGGGCTCCTCGCAAAGACACACTAAACCCCCATTGAACGCGAATTGGTATTAGCAAATAGGGGCGACAAAACGGGACGGCCGCTTCGTTTAGCGCGGCCGTCTCGTTTTGTCGTTTGTCCTGCGTCCCCGGAGATCCGGAGTTTTTTTTATTTTAGAAGAACCAGTCGAGGTCGAGCTTCACTCCGAAGCCTTCGCGCTGGCCAGTGTATCCCGACACTCCCAGATCCATCCTGAAATTCGTGTTCGCCTTGTCCATGTAGGCGACGCCGAGTTCCCCTATGCCTGTGCCGCCTTTCATGCTCGGAGACGGGATCGTGCCGTACTGGTATGTCGTCGCGTCAACTTCTCCGTCGAACTCATGCTCGTACGCGGCGCCGAGGTAGAAGCTGTATTTGCCGCTCATTTCGCTGGAGTAGCGAAGGCCCGTCCGCCAGCGGAACGAGTCCGCGTCGTCGAAGCTGACGGGGTCATTCGTCGATAGCACAACGTCGTCGCCCTCCTGGCGCGTCCAGAGCAGCCTCGTGTAGATATCCAGCTCCGACTTCGCCGACAGCTTCTTCAGATATCCCAGCGAGACGTGAGCGCCGTAGTACATCGTGTCGGATTCGTAATTCACCGCGGTTCCCAGAATATCCGTCATATCGGCCGTCGCGAAGTCGGCTTCCGCCTTGCCCACCCGGATTGCGGCGTCCGTGTAAAGATGCCCCTTCTTGTTTTCGTCGCCGTCCCTGGGAACGCGATCCTTGAAGTCGACCCGGAGAGCCAGGCCGCCGCCGTAGTAGTTCGTGTCTCCGTGGCCGCGAACCGAGGGGGCGTTGCTGAAGCTGTTATACGAGTCGTAGTCGCCCCACCCTGCCTCGATAAACCCACCGAGCGTCATGCGGTTGTCGCGTTTTGTGACGCGGGTTTTCGCTACTCCGGCGAGGGCGCTGACTCCATCGACGTCGATGTGAGAGCCCGTGTCATGCTTCAGTTTGTTGTAGCTGAGCGTGCCGAACGTGTACGAGTTTCTCTCGTATTCGCGGCTGCTGATCGTCTTGAGCTCGTCCGCCACGAGATCCGCGCCGTAGAGCTCGAACGCGAGCCCGGAGAGCCAGCCCTCCGAGAGGGCCTTGTCCTGCGGGTTGAGCCTTACGTTGGAGACTGCGGCTACGAGATTCTGAGCGGGCGTGTCAACTGCCACTGTGTAATCGTAGAACAATGTCGCGCCTTTTTTGCCGGTTGATGTGCTATCGGACAGAAAGCCATACATGTCGCCGGCAGCGGTTGTGTGTATGAGCGTAAATTCATCTCCCACGCTCGACGCATAGCCGCCGCCGAGAAAGTGTATGTCGGTCACATCGGAACCTTTCGTTCCTGTCGTGTAAGAATTTCCAAGATATACTTTACCGCCCACAGAAACCGCCGGGCCTTCGCCATTCAATCCGAATTTGTACTCGGGATGGAGGATGAAGCTGTATTCCTCGAAGTTGCCGAGGTTGCCTCCGACATTTATACCCGCCGGATCGACATCGGTGTCGGGGAGTTTTATGTTCAGCTTGTTGCCGGTGAAGTAGTCGGAAGCGGCTGAACCGGAAGTAGCGTTATTGCTGGAAGCCGTGCCGGCGCCGCCGGATGCGTCTACGCCGCCAAATAGATGCGTCCCGACAGATGTTGTTCCGGTCAGGGTTATTGCGTTATTCGTGGCGGTCGCATTGCCAGTGGGAGTAATGCTCTGCCCGCCGAATACGTAGGTTGAGATGTCGGCGTCCACAAGCAACAGAGTGTTGCCGCTCGCGTCGGTTTCGCCGTCGACGCC
>JAITOL010000032.1 GCA_031289955.1 Synergistaceae bacterium | reverse complement strand
GAGATTTGGGTCTGATTGCGAGATTTTTGCGCATGACAAGGACTATTACAATTCTATTTCCATGTGTCTTATGCAGATCGGAGAATTAAGCGGCGGACTGTCGGACGAATTTAAGGATGCCACGAGAAATCGAATGAGATGGGATCCAATTAAGGCCATGCGAAACTTGTTCGCTCACGCCTATGCTGTGATGAGCAGAGCTATCATATGGGAAACCGCTACAAAAGACATCCCTGGACTTTTGTATTTCTGTAAGACGATCCTCGAAGAATTTGAGCGTAACGAACATTGACGGAGTCGGGGCACGTGAGGCGAGCCATAGAACGCGCTGTGAGCACTCCCGGCCCAGTGCTGGTGCACTTTCACATACCGAGAGCAGATAACGTCTTCCCGATGGTTCCGGCGGGAGAATCGCTCGAGTGCATGATAATCTGATTTGATAAAGGGGCCGCGTAAAAACGGCCCCTTGTTTTTCAGCGCCCGCAGGATATGGAACTCCATGAAACCATGTCTTAACTACGTTAGGTCAGTATGCGAGGATATTTCCGTCGTTGACGGTCATTATGGTAGAGCGTATGATGAAATCAGAAAAAAAGATACGCATAACCTTCGCCTTGAGCATAGACAGGCGTCAGGGAGGCTCGCATGAGCGACAAAGAAACAGTATATACGATTGCTGAATTAAAAAAGCGCGTCGCGCCTATCGCGGTTAAATATCGTCTGCCCTCTATTTATCTGTTCGGTTCTTATGCCCGAAATGAGGCTAACGGCGATAGCGATGTGGATATGCTGATCGACAGAACGGGATCCAATATAAAAAGCCTGTTGGATATGGGGGCGTTATATGATGATTTGAGCGTCATCCTTGGCAAGGAGATAGACCTGATTACAACGGACGCACTGGAACATGAGGACGTAAAACTCAGAACGCCGCGGATGCGGGATAACCTGGACAAAGAAAAGGTACGGCTTTATGAAAGACAGTGATATTCAGCGCATTCATCACATTATGACTTATTGCGAGCGCCCGCGGGCAAGGCGCCCAATGACGACTATTTTATGATCGTGACGCGCTTTGAAAGATCGATAAAACATATCGCTAAACCGCCTTATTATCAGCTCATTCTAAAATACAGCACAATATTGGCATGATATTTTTATACCGTCAGGGTGGTTTACTTTGATATTTTTGTATTTTTTGTAGAACATCTTATGGGCTTTTGTGTGTTACATATTCCCCGCAGTACGCTTGTGAGGCCGATTTCCGCATATGCGTCGGGTCATTTTCCTAAAATTGACCCTCCGTATCTTACATGATATTATTTACCTAACAGCAATATGGCGCATGACAGACGTTATTTATTGTCTCGTGTTCGACATCGAGTCATTAATTTTTGATGTCGCGCATATTATTTGTGCATTGTTGGATTGGAGATGGGGGTGACGTATTACGAATAACGCGGATAGCGGCGATAAATATTCGTTATTTCTGAGGGCACAAAAGAGCGAGACGAGTGCCATGGGCGCGATGTCCGACGCTAAACCCGCGAAGAATCTCGCGGGATCGTTGTCGAAAGAGGTGGACACTCTGCGCTTGAAAGTATCGAGCCGCAGGGGCGAGATACTTGGCGCGATGTCCTCCGGCGGCTTCAATGACAATAACGGCGAACTGTACGCGACCGTTTTATCACGTCTGGACGATCTGGACGCCATGTGCGACAAGATCATGTCGTCGGTATTCACGCTCTCTTCGGAATGTGGATCGTATATCTCGTGCATGTATTCGGTCACCGACAAACTCGACAGCCTGATCGAACAGGCCCGAAGCGTCTGACGCCCGGCCGCGCGGACTGACGTCATAAAATACTATAACAAGAGCGCCGCCGGAATGTGCCGGACGGCGCTCTTGTTTATTTTCTTTGTCGAGTTACGGGACGAGCAGGTTTTTGAAAACTCCGTCGTTCGGGTTGACTATGACGCTTGTCCCCGGTTTTATGCTCGTTTTGTACATCTCCAGACGTTTGAGATAGCTATATAGCTCCGCGTTGTTTTGTGTTGCGTTGTTTATTATCCGCTGGCCTTCCTTGTCGCCCTCGGCCTTGATTTTGGCCGCTCTCACGTTCGCTTCGGCCACTATCACCGACGCTTCCCAGTTGGCCCGCGAGCGTATCTGGTTGCTCTCCGCCTCTCCCTCGGCGCGCGTCTGGATGGAAATTCTTTCGCGCTCCGTGATCATCGACTTGTAGACCTGTTCCTCGTTCGCGGCCAAAAGCAGCACCTTTTTGAACTGGACGGTTTTCACATCGAGCCCGTAGTCAGCCGTCTGGTCGCGGGTCGATGTGAAGATGTCGAGCAGGATGGGCTCCCTGTTGATGCTTATTATGTCCTCGAACGTGTTTTTGCCGGCGACCTGGAGCATCACCGAGTACGTCACGTCGTCGAGGCGCTTTATGGCCCTGTCGATCGTGCGGCTCGTCTTGTAGAACTTCTCCGGGTCTTTTATGATGAATGTCGCCAGTATGTCGACCTCTATGGTCTGCTTGTTCGACGTGATGACGCTTGCCGTGTCGCTGTAGTATTCGTAGAGCCTCGACGAGTATTTCGTCACGTCGTCGATCCAGGGGAGCCGGAAATGCACCCCCGCGGACCGCTCGACATTCTGCACCTCGCCGAACCGGGTGACGAGAGCTATCTCGTACGGATAGAGCATGTAAAGCGACGACAGGGCGAGCGCTATCAGGAACGCCGCGATCGGTATGATCAAAGTCTTTTTCATCCTTGGGCCCTCCTAATTTTCGTTTCCGTTGACGACGATTGGAACCTCGCCAAGGAACACGTTGTTATTCGATCCGTCGACGAATACTATGTTGAGCCTGCCGAGTATTTCCTCGACGTTCTCGTACCAGAGGTTCGTCCGCACTAGTTCGGGGTTTGTCATGTACATTTCATTTAGCGACATGAGGCGCGTCGATGTGGCCGTGGCGTCCGCCACCTTGTTCACCTTGTACGCCTCGGAGTCGTTCATGGCGACCTGTGCCTTGCCCTTCGCCTCCTCGATAGTCTTGTTCGCGTAAGCCTCCGCCTCGTTTATCGCGGATGTCTTGGCCTGTTTCGCGGTCTCGACGTCGTTGTAAGACGCCTGGACGGACGGAGGCACCTTGACCTCGCTTATCAGGACGTCGACTATGGAAACGCCTATTTTGAGCTGGTTGAACGTGTTGGTGATGCGGGTTTTCGCGTTTACCGACAGCGTTACCTTGCCGGTCGTCAGTATCTCCTCGTATTTCATGCTCGCGACTTCCTTGCGGAAGTCGGCCTCGGCGAGCCCGGAGATCAGGCGGTAGTTGTTGTTCTCGCTCTCGACGTTGTTCGTGATGAAATACTGGTACGGATCCGATATCCTCCACTGGGCGACCCAGCTTATGAGGAGTATCTTGCTGTCCGCCGTGACCATCTTCTGTTCGCTTTCGTCCTGAATGTATCTGCTTCCCGGAGACTCGGTCTTCTCGCCGAACTCGAAACGCCTGATCTCCTGAACGTCGAACTTCACCACCTCGGTCCACGGCGTCTTGAAGTGCAGGCCCTGCTCGGCGTCGCCCAGATAGCGGCCGAAACTGAAGAGCAGCGCGTGAGAGCCGAGCGGAACGGTGTAGAACGAATGCGTCGCGGCAAAAGCCGCGACGACAATCGCCGCTAAAGCTATCAATATCTTTGGGCTGAAATTGAGGCTCGGCGGCCTCTCCTCCCATACCTCTTCGCCTCCCCGCGCTTTGTTCATGTTAAAAAAATCTGAAATCTTCATCTGGCGCCTCCATTCGATATACTTATGAGAATATCCTGTTTCTCCCCGTGTTTTTGGCGGTATAAAGATGCCCGTCTGCCCTTGTGATAAAGTCCAGCATACTGTCGCCCAAGCGTGGGACGGTCGAAACCGCTCCTATGCTTATCGTCACCGACGTCATGGTCTTTCCGTCCGCTGTCGGAACCTGGTTCGCCTCCACTTTCGAGCGGATTTTCTCCGCAATGGTCAGGGCCTTCTCGAGATTCGTGTTCGCGAGCAGAAGGCCGAATTCCTCGCCTCCCAGCCTGGCGGCCATGTCCGCCGGACGCTTTGCCTCGGATGCCAGTATCTTGGCTACGCTCTTCAGCAGCACGTCGCCCTGCGGGTGGCCGTACGTATCGTTGTAGGTCTTGAAGTTATCTATATCCATCATCAGAAACGATATGGGGTTTTCCTCCCTCGTGCAGCGCCTCCACTCCATATCGGCGCGGTTGTCGAAGCTCCGTCTGTTCGGTATGTCCGTCAGGGGGTCAATCAGGCCGATGCGCTCGATCATGCGCATCTGGTGGACTATCTGCATGTGGGTTCTGACGCGGGCCTGGACTATGGCGTTTTTAAACGGTTTCGTTATATAGTCGACCGCGCCGAGGAAGAACCCCCGCTCCTCGTCGCTCTCCTCGCTGAGCCCGGTTATGATGATGACGGGAATTTTACTCGTCACGGGGGAATCCTTCAGCCTCGCGAGGGTTTCAAAGCCATCCATGCCCGCCATTACTATGTCGAGCAGTATTATGTCGGGGTTGTCCTCCTCGGCGCGTCCCAAAGCGTCCTCGCCGGATTTAGCTATAAGTATCGTATATTCAGGGCTCAGGATTTTGTTCAGCATAGCCAGGTTCGACCTCTCGTCGTCGACGATCAAAACGCGGTGTGACTGTTCGGCTTCCATATCCATCCCTCTTTCATCAGAATATTTGTATGTCGGGCCCGCTCATTCAGCGTCAGTCCGGCGAGTCTTTTATGGAAATGAGCGTTTTCAGCGCGCCGGAGAAATCGAAATCCTCTATCTGCGCGACCAGCGTCCCGCTTCGTTCGTCCTGCGCTCCGAACGTCGATTTTATCTCCTCCGTGAAGCCGAGGCTTCTCGTGTCGCCCGATTTCAAAAATGGCTCCAGCCTCGAAGCCAGATCATCCCGGATATTTTTGTCGACCGGCGGTTTTCCCGCGACGCCAGGCGTGGATTTTTCCTCGAGGAACGGTTGCAGCTCGTCTGTTACGGTCCGCAATTCGCCCTCCATCTCCTCGCAATCTATTTTAATCGGTACATCCTCAGGATCCGAGAGGCTCTTTTCGATCCCGTAGGCCATTTTTCCCAGTCTGCGCGCTCCGATGAGCATCGCCGTGCTCTTCAGCGTATGGGCTATCCTTTTGGCGGTGTTCCTGTCGCCCGACTCCAGGGCTTCGTTTATCCGGGCGCAGTCCGACGCGTGATCCATCAAAAAATTAGTGATCAGTTCGCGGTAGAACGCCTCGTCGTCGACCGCGTTTTTGAGACCGGCCCTTATGTCGATGGCGTCCGTAGTAGTATCGGTTGGTTGTTCCGCGTCGCCGAGGGCCTCCGGATGAGAGGCGATGCCGGCAATGGCGGACGGCAGCCATTTTACGAGCGTCGAATTGAGAACTTTTGGATCTATCGGCTTCGCTATGAAATCGTTCAGGCCGGATTCGAGGAACAGCTCTTTCGCGCCGGCAACGGCGTTTGCCGTGAGGGCTATTATCGGCAGTTTTTCAAAGCCCCCCATGGCCCGTATGCGACGGGTCGTCTCTATCCCGTCCATATCGGGCATCATGTGATCCATAAATACGAGGTCGTATCGTTTGTTTTTCATATGTTGCAGCGTTTCGCCGCCGCTTGCCGCCGTGTCCGCCTTTATATTGTGCCGCGCGAGGTATGCCACGGCCACCTTGAGGTTTATGGTGTTGTCGTCGACGACGAGGACTTTCGTGTCGTCCCGGAAGATCGTAAAAGCGCGGAAATGCGAGTCCTCGATCCGCTCCGGGTCTCCCGCCTTGAGCGGTATCAGGACGGTGAAGACGGAGCCGATCCCGTATTCGCTCTCTATCTCTATTTTGCCGCCCATCAGCGTCACGAGGTTTTTCGTTATTGGAAGCCCGAGCCCTGTGCCCATGATTCCCCGGTTTATCTTGCTGTCGAACTGGGCGAACGCGTCGAAGAGGTGGGGGAAATATTCTTTTTTTATGCCTATGCCGGTATCCCTGACGACGAAAGCCAGGTGCTCGCGTCCGTCAAGCTCCGCGCGCCGCACAGCAAAGTCGACGTAACCCTCGCGGGTGTATTTGACCGCGTTGTTTATGATGTTGACTATTATCTGGCGGATGCGGGAGTCGTCCCCATAAATGACGCTTGGGACGTTCGGGTCGAACGAATATCTGAACTCGAGCTCCTTCGCCTCCGACATGAACCGGCTCATGGAGCATATATTGTCGAACATCTCCGTGATATCGAAGTTCGTCTCGTTCAGCTCCATCTTTCCTGCTTCTATTTTGGAAAAATCGAGGATGTCGTTGATGATCTGCAAAAGAGCCTTCGACATTTTCTTTATGTCGTCGAAATATCCGCGCTGGGTCGAGTCGAGGTTGTCGGTGCGCATGAGGTCGCTCATGCCGATTATGGCGTTCATCGGCGTCCTGATCTCGTGGCTCATGGAGGCGAGGAATCTGCTCTTTGCCTCGGAAGCCACTTGAGCCGCCCTCGTCTGTACCTCGAGCTCCCTGTTTCGCGCGTCGGCCTCCCGTATTCGCGCCTCGTTGGCCTTGACGGCCCGGAGGTCGCGGGAATAAGTGGCGAGGCGATAGCCCTCGTTCAACGGAACCCGAACGAGAGTCACCTCAACCGGCAGCTCCCTGCCCGACAACGTGCGGTGCATCCATTCGAACCGCTGGTATCCCGTTTTTATGGCCGCGTTGTCGCGACGTTCGGCCTCAAGGCGGCTTTTTTTCCCGTCCGGCTGGAATTCAGGGCTCAGATCGTAGAAGTATTTCAGATAATCCGATTTTTTGGAAAGCCCGTACATCCTGAGCGCTTCCTGGTTGCAGTCGAGCAGGTTTCCCTCCTCGTCCCAGAGGGAACACGCCAGGGGAGTGGCGTCGAGCATTATCCGCGCCGACTCCTCGGCCTCCTCGTTGCGGACGTCCGTGGTGTCGTAGTACATCACGAGCACGCCGTCGAAACGTCCGTTGTCGTCGAGCATGGGGGAGGCCTGCACCGAATACATGCGATTTTCGCCCCTGCCGGAAAAATCTATCAGCACGTCTTTCGCGATCGTCCGGCTGCCCTCTTTCACCTTTGCGAACCTCTGAATGCCGTCCTTGACGAACTCCTCGTCCCCGAACATGGCGTAAAGCTCCTTGTACGTGATCCCGTTTATCCTCTCGAAGTCGTCGATCCCGGCGATTTTAAGAAGCGCGTTCGTGCAGTACTCTATGCGGCCGTCCCGGTTCAAGAGCAAAATTATCTCGGGGCAGCTTTCGAGGAGCATTTTCATGTATTTATCGCGGCGCAGGAGCTCGGCGGCCCTGTCCGTTTCCATTCTGACGAACGACGCGTCCGAACCGCTCACGCTGTGAGAATCGAGCAGCGCCTCCGCCTGTTTTTTGAGTTTGGCGTTTTCGGCATCCAGTTTCCGGGCGCGCGACAACAGTTCGGTCGGTTCGAGCCATTCTAGCTTGAGCGCGTATGGAAAATCGTCAGAGGTCGCTGTATCTTCCGGCAAGCGATACACCTTCGCTGTTTTTAGATTTTATCGGATCAGAAAGTTACTTTTATAAATTTAGTATACACAATTTCGGCGCGGCTGTCCAGAAAGCGCATTTGTCCTTGAACGGCTATCGGCCCGAAATCGTTGACGATTGCTGAATGGGCTGCATGTTGTTGATCGCGTCGAACGCCGCTATCGCGTCGCCGAAAAACGACTCAGGCCCGACTACATCCGTGATGCCGGCCTTATCCAGGGTTTTTTTGACTTTGGGCTGTATCGCCACGAAAAGAATTGTGTCCCCGCGCTGTTTTCGGTTTTTGCAAAAGGCCCACAGCATGTGCGCGCCGGATATGTCGATGTAAGGCACGCCCCGCATCGAAAAGATGAGCGTGGCCGCTTTCGCGTTGGCTATCGCGGATTCGAAGTTGTCCATCGCCGCGAAGAACATCGGGCCCGTGACGTAGACGACCTGCGTGTGCCGTTCGGGTTTGTCTTTGCCGCGCAGCCTCGCGGGGTCTATCTCGCTCACCGTCACGACGAGGTTGGCCACGTTGAGCACGAAGGCCATGACCGCGCAAAAAACGCCGGCGGCTATCGCTATGGTCAGGTCGAAAGCCACAGTGCAGGCCAGAGTGACCAGGAATTTTGCCGAGCCCAGATGGAACCCCCGGCCGAAAATATAGCGGATGCTGCTCCATTCGTTCATGCGCCATGCGGTGACCATCAGAACGCCGGAGAGGGCGGAAAGCGGTATCCTCGACATGAGCGGCGCCAGCAGAAACATCGACAGCAGGAGCACTATTCCCTGAACGAAGCCCGTGATCCGCGTCCTGCACCCCGTCTTTATGGCGACGCTCGTTCGCGCGATGGCGGCCGTCGCCGGCACGCCGCCCAAAAACGGCAGCACGATGTTGCCTATGCCCTGCGCGACGAGCTCCCTGTCCACGTCGAGCTTCTCGCCCTTCATCCTTCCCCCCGCCACCCCGCAGAGCAGGCTCTCGATCATGCCGAGAAGCGCGATGCTGGTCCCGGCGACCACGATGGGGTTTGATAAATTCAGCAAAAACGAGCTGAACGTCAGGCGCGATTCGTGTATCAGAGTCCTCGGAATGGCCCCGACAGTGGCGACCGGCATCCCGAACAGGGACGCTACGAGGGCCGCAAAGGTGATGCCGACGAGCGAGCCCGGAATCCTCGCCGCCCATTTCGCGGGCCAGAATACCTGTATCAGAATGACGGCTATCCCTATCGCGACCGCAAAGAGGTTGGGCTGAAAATCCTGGGCGAACATAAAGACGGCCCGTTCGAGCGTCCCGGATCCCTCCGAAGTGACGCCGAAAAAAGGTTCGAGCTGCCCCAGCGCTATGATGACGGCGATTCCGGATGTAAAACCCGTGATGACCGGAACCGGGATGAGTTTGATTATACGCCCGGCGCGGCACAGCCCCGCGACGACGAGGATGACGCCCGAGATCAGCCCGGCCGCGAGCACGCCCGAGAGCCCGAAGTTGATCGAAAGGGGAATGAGAACCGCCGTCATTGCCCCGGTCGGGCCTGCGATTTGAAACGAAGCGCCCGAGAGCCCTCCGATAATGAAAGCGGCGATGATAGCGGAGATGAGGCCGGAGACCCCGTCCGCCCCGCTTCCGACGCCGAAAGCGAGCGCCAGCGGCAGAGCCACCGCCGCCACTGTGGCGCCCGCGAACGCGTCCTGCCCGAGATTATCGGCGTTGTAACCGCTGAATTCGCGCTTTAAATCACGTATATAATTCACTGCCATGCCGGCCATGCGGAACTCCCCTTTTTCGCTTGACTTAAGGGCTTATAGTACAGTGAGAGAGGCGGTGTTGCAACGTCAAATATATAAATGTTCGTCATTGCGGGGGAGTCGACTTCGGGCGTGTCCACGCCGATCAGCCCGATGCGCTCTTTAATGGGCTCGGATAAAGCCCTTGGTTTGCGATTATCGCGCATTCCGCATATAATTTTGTTCGTGAAGGAATGATACGCGCCATTCCGCTGTCACGCAAATATCAACATAGCCTCGCGGCGGATAAGGAATAATCGGGATGGATTTTTGGAGGGGGTTTGG
>JAITOL010000007.1 GCA_031289955.1 Synergistaceae bacterium | reverse complement strand
TCCTTTTATAGTTTATACACAAGCCTTGAAATTGTCTAATCTGGAATTACTCATTCACGCATCCATACTATTAATATAAAAATAAAAATCGAATATCTTGTTAATATTATTAAGAATATCGGGACCTTGGTACTAAATTTAATTTAAAAACAATGATCTTCGCGAAACTATCTTGACTATAGAGTTGCTTCATAGTTTATACTCTTATTTATAATAAATATAGTTTAAATTAAACCAGAGAAGCAAGAGAGTACATTTGTCGTAGCGGTTTTAGCAAGACGAAAAATTAGAAAGGTGGAATGGATATGAAGATTGAAAAGTTTGCCGGGAAGATCACGAGATGGCATAAAGATAACCGGGCTGACCAAAATAGAGACAAGCGGCAAGGGGACTCTGCTGTTGACCTATGACAAGCTGACGGATAAAAATGGCTTGGAAGGCTTGAGAGACAGCCACGTAAAACGAGTTGCGACCGACGGATTCGAAATGCTAGCCATACAGCCCCCTTCTCCGTCAAGCCGCGTTTCCCTTAGGCCAGGCCAAACCATCATCAATTACTGGTTGATAAAATAGTGTCTCCTGAATAACGCATCACTGTGCTGGCTGTCATACCAACGAGATTATTATTTAGTTTAGGAATAAGCGGAGATTCTCACTATCTCCGCAAACTGGTTGGCTACCTTGGAAAACACGTCAACCAGCACTGGGTCAAAATGGACGCCGCAGCCTGTTTCGATGATATCTCTCGCCTCCGCTGTGCTAAGAGGGCGTTTGTATGGACGTTTTGAGATCAGCGCGTCATATACGTCGGCAATAGCCATCAAACGCCCTTCCAAAGGGATGTCCCGGCCGCTCAAGCTCGCGGGATATCCAGTGCCGTCCCATTTTTCATGATGCCCTCCGGCAATGAGCCGCGCGTGTTTCAAGAAAGAGTGTTCATCAGCGTTTTTCTCGATTTTTTGAATTGCCCGCACGCCGATTATGACATGTGTTTTCATAATTTCGAACTCTTCCGGCGTGAGCTTATCCGGCTTGTTCAGTATCAGATCGCTGATGGCGATTTTTCCGACGTCGTGAAGTTGGGCCGAAGGGAGTAGGTAATCCAGGTCCCAATCGGATATTTCGTCCTTATAAACGCCTTCCGCAATCATCTCATTCAAAAGAATCTCCAAATATTTTTGCGTGCGCGCGATGTGCCCGCCCGTCACGTCGTCCCTAAATTCAACCAAATCGGCCACCGTGCTTAAAACGGCGTTTTGAAGGTTGATTACCTGCATGGTCTTACGGCGCACAAGCTCCTCCAAATTGTTATTGAAGTCCCGGAGCTGTTTTTTTTGCGATTCGGTCAGAAGGTGATTTTCGATGCGTTTAAACAGCAGCGGGGCGGAAAATGGCTTTGCCACATAGTCGATGGCGCCGAGGCTAAGGCCCTCCAGCTCGCTGCCCTCATCCGATTTGGAGGTCAGGAACATGACGGGGATCTCCCTCCACTTAGGGTTGCCTTTGAGCTTTTTAATCGCTTCGTAACCATTCATCTCGGGCATTTCGATGTCCAGCAAAATCAGATCGGGGATAATGTTCTCGATCAGGTCAAACATAATCTCCGCCGATGGCGTGGGATAAACTTTGTATTGGTCCTTGAGAATGTTTTTCCCCGCTGTAAGATTAGTCGCGTTGTCGTCAACAAGCAAAATTATTTTGCGGTCGCTGTCCATAATCATCTCTCCTTCAAACGTTGGGCCATCTGTTTGAAACCCATTACGCTCATCTGTTCCCTGAGCCATTCGACAAGTTCGGCCCCGGATTCATATTCGCATCCCTCCAGTGCCGCCATCGCCTCATCCACTCCGTCGATATCGTATGCCTCGCAGGATTTCAGCAAATTGGCCAGCATGTTCGCGTCCGGCTCCGCCTTTTGGGGTTTGTGTTTTTTCTCCTCGATGCTCCCGAGCATGATGGAAAGATCCGCGATCAATTTTTGCGCCGCCTGGATAAAGGCGTCATTATTTGCGGCCACAAACTCCATATCGTCCGCTTTTGCCGCATGTTCCAGCGCTTCCGCCTGCCCGCCGATCATCTCAGCCCCGATGCTGCGGCTGCTGCTTTTAATGCCATGTACTATGATCGCGTAGTCGGGCGAGCCTTCCTCCGTGTATTTTAACGCTTTGTCGAGCAGAGAAGGCGTGTTTGAGGCATAGGATTTCAAAACATCCAGATAATTTCCCATGTCGCCGCTGAAACGCTCCAACCCTTTTTCAAAGTCGAGTCCGTTTATCTGCCATTTATCGAATTCCCGCCTGTCAAATCCGCTCTGTCTGCCCAAATTATCCGGCTCGTCGGCCATGCTGCCCGAAAGCTCTTTTTCCAGATTTTTATCGCGCACGAAGTGGTTGATCACGGCGTCCATCTGTATAATATCGATGGGTTTGGAGAGGAACGCCTGAAAACCTTTTTTGAGAAACATTTCTTCATTCCCGGAGATAGCGTTGGCGGTAAGAGCGATGATGGGAACGGTTTTGGCGTACTCATCGTCAATTTCCTCGCGGATGATGCGCAGCGCCTCGATCCCGTCCATGCCGGGCATCATGTGGTCCATAAAAACCGCGTTATATTTTTCCTCCCCCGAGCGTATCAGTTCAATGGCGTCGGGACCGCTGGTAACAGTATCCACCTTCATCCCGTAGGGTTTCAGCATCCCCCGCGCCACATCCAGATTCGTCGCCACATCGTCAACGATCAGCACTTTGGCATAGGGGATATAGGAGCGCAATAGCTTCGCGCTCCGATCCCGCCTGAGATCGGCATACTGGAAGCCCTTGAGATTTTCCGCGACTTCGGCGCCAATCTTCGTCTCGTCAACGAAACCCTGGCGCAGCCGCACGGTGAAGGTACTGCCTTTCCCATACTCGCTCTCCACTGTGATCGTGCCATCCATCAACTCCGTCAGCCTCTTTGTGATCGCGAGGCCAAGGCCGGTCCCCTCTATTTTTCGGTTGCTCTTCATATCCACTTGGCTGTAGTTGGAGAACAGCTTTTTAGCGTCCTTTTCGCTGATGCCGATACCGGTATCCTTAACGCTGGAAACGAGCCAAACGCTCTCACCGTCTTGCTCAAAGGAAACGCTCCAGTCCACGCTGCCCTCTTTGGTGTATTTGAAGGCATTGGAAAGGATGTTGTTGAAAATTTGCTTGGTCCGCATCTCGTCCCCAAATAGTCTGCTCGGCAGCGTTTCGTCAACCGTCAAATTGAACTTGATGGGTTTTGAGCCGATACGCACGATATTGAGGGTAATGGTGTCGTTAATCAGACTCGGCGTGTCGTATTCAACGGGGACCAGCTCAAATTTTCCGGATTCGATTTTCGACAGGTCCAGGATGTCGTTGATCAGGCTCAGCAGCATCATGCCCGAATTGTATATTTTTATGAGGTTTTCCTCGCACTCTCCCTGTACTTCACAAGCGTCGAGAGTTATTTCGGCAAGCCCGATGATCGCGTTGAGCGGCGTGCGCATCTCATGGCTCATGTTCGCCAAAAAACTACTTTTTGCCTCGGTGCTCGCCATCGCTTGCTCTTGCGCCTGAATGAGTTTAAGCATCATTTCATTGCGCAGAATGGCGTTGGCGACCATTAGGCTGCCGGAACGCGACAGGCTTTCCTCGTCAATTGTAAATTCGCGCTCGCTTCGACAATCGTCGAATCCTATAAAGCCCCAAAAGCATCCCTGTAAAAACACCGGGATAGCGAGAATGGAGACGATACCCTGCGGCGCAAGCTGAGCCCGCTCCTCGGGCGAGAAGTTACGCACGATGCCGTTTACAGAGTGTCCGGCGGAAAGTGTTTCCTCCCATCCCGGAAGGTTCTCGCTGTATGAAATATCCCGGGTGAAGTTTTTATCCTGCTGTGGTTCAGCGCCCTCAGACCATTCGTACAGCTGCGAGCAGTACAGCTGTCCGTCCTTTGTATGGTTTTTCCAAACATACATACGATCTACGCCCACGCAGCGCGCCATCATATCCATGCAATTCCAAATGTCGCCTTCAAAATGATCTACACCGGAATGCAGCAGCAGTGAGGCCGCGTCGTTGATTGTATGCAGCCGTTCTGTCTGGAGTTCAAGCGCCATAACCATCTCATGCGCTTTGTGGTATGGTTTTTCGATGATTCTTGACGCGAAAAAGGAGGCGATGAGGCTGAGGGGCAGACACAACGCGACGACGATCAGCAATCCCCTCCGAACGTCCCGCATCGGACTTTCCGCTATCGGCGCGACTACCGCCAGCGTCCAACCGACTAAGGAGCCGGAGATCGGCCGGTAGGAGCAGATACGCTCCTTCCCGTTCAGAGCGTACCTGCCATAGCCAGGCTGACCGGATATCATATTGCTGATGATACCGGCGATGTCTTTATACTGGCTGTCCAGCTTGCCCAACTCGATAAAATTGCGCTGCTTTAGTACCCATTCGATTCGCGGATTGGCGATAATGTAGCCCTGGTCATCGAGGATGAAAATATGGCCGGAATCCCAGATCTTGATGTTTGAAAGCAAATCGGTGAAATACAAGCCCTGGATCGTAGCGGATAGGACTCTCCCTTCCATTGGCACACATACGTGGTACACGAGGTTTCCGCCCGGGTCACTGTCGGTAGTGTCGCTATGGGTCGAAGAGATGATGGATTCTCCGGCAAAGGCTCTTTGTATGTAATCGCTTTTCAAGTGAGAGGCGGGTGTCGGCGAGTCACCGGCACTGTCCACGAGGCCGTTTTGATCAAAAACTGTCAGCGCCAGGAAATCATCATAAGTCTCCAACTGCTGTTCCAGAACTTTGTGGAAATCTTCCTCGCGCGCTTCGACTAAATGCACAGCGGCTACGTGCGCGTTGGCTTTTAGCAGGTTGATTTGAGATGTGACAAGGCTGTCCGTGATATTTGCAATGGCGGTCAGATCGCCTTCAATCGTTTTCTCGATGCCCCGCTGGGTGAAAACCAAACCCGCGTAAGCGCTCAACGCGACAATCAGCACCGCGATCAAGTTAATAACCAACATTGTTTTTAAACGGATTGAAACCGCCATCTTCATCTCCCCTTGCTGTTCGAACCTACGACACTACTATTTCTCTAAACTTGAGTTTCCGGTGGGACAGAGTCAATTCGTTTTTTCCTACTCTCCAAATAGGTTATCAGTAACATGGAAAAAATTAAATAAATAATTACCTACTCCATAATCCGTAAAAATAAGTAATGTTTCGTTAAAAAAGCTCTTGTTAATGAGCGCGACACGATATCGCGCCGCGCATTAGTAATATTGATCGGTTGTTTTTCTCCAAAATATCAACTGTGAATAAAGGTTTGCCATAAAAACGGCATGGGAAGGCTGATCAAATAGCCAGATCAAATATTGACTTGAACGTGTCAAAACTGCCGCCGTTGTTGAAGTCCGAACACACTTTCATGGTGTGTTCGCGCTCGGCGATAAGCTCAGGGTCTGACGCGTTATACAACTCGCCGTTAATCATCTTTTCCTTTTCGGTCATACTAACCTCCGTCAAAACATATCGGCCAACGCCGCGTCGGTCATCCGCGCAATGTCTGATGGCGCGACTTCGACCTGCAAGCCCACGCGACCGCGACGCCGGATATTTCGCCGTCCGACACGTCATATTCGCGGGCGGTAAATTTAGCGTTAGCCGCTTCAAGCAGACGAACCGCGTTGTTTTTGGTCATTTGCTCTTTGTCTCCGGGAGTGCGATTCCGTATTCCACGCATAGTGCCTTGGCGCGTTCAATTTGTTTGTTCATTGTTTAACTCAATCTCTTGCCTCGGCTCGACAATCAGCTTGTTCGGGGCGTCCCATTTGTCGGCTTTAGTTCGGTCGAACAGTGCGCCGGGCTTGAGGTGAACCGGGATATTGTGCTTTGCTCCGACGAGCCGGGCGCACTCCGCGCCCTCTTTCAGCCCCATGTTGAACAAGCCACCGAGCGGGAATATCGCGTAGTCAAGCCTGCGCGCCGCGAACGAGTTCATTTGCTCCGTTTTCGATGTGTCGCCGGAGCAGTACATGGTCACGCCGTTCACGGTGATGATATATCCGACGCACTTCTTCGGGCTGTGCATCATGTTACGAGCCTCAACCGCCTCGACGGTAAGCCCTTCGTCGAGGTCAAAGCTGTTATGCTTACCGCCCGCGAGTGCTTCAACATTGGTTATGACGCGGCAATTCTGTTTTTGCGTCACAAGCCGAACCCGATTGTGGTCATGGTGGCCATGCGTGACGAGTACCACGTCGGCGGGCAGGTCGTAGCCACCGCCCGCGTAAGGGTCAACGTAAATCACGCGCCCGTCGTCGGCGGTGATGCGATAGGAACCGTGTCCCTGATAGTATAGTTTTGGCATAATGTTTCGCTCCTGTCTTTACTCATAATGTAACTTCTGATTCTTCTGCCGGACTAAGAATGCCGTTGCGCAGATAAACTTCGGTGCAGAGCCGCCATTCTCCTTTGTCTGATTATTATTCCGGGGATCCTTCCGAAACCAAGGATGAACCGATATCTTTCATGACAGTGTGCAGATCTTTTCTTTCATGCGCCGGTCCATTTCGCATACCGGCAACGACCTGCACCTCTTTGACGTCAAATTCCAGCATCAGAAACATGCTTTTCGTATAATCAAAATACACCTGGAACTTGCCGGAATCAGGATTACCCTGATCAAACACAAGAATCAGCTTTTTGTTCGGTGCATCTTTTTCTTTGAATTGCGGATGAAATCGCGGTTGGTATTGTCCAGACGCTCCAAACAACCTGTCGGTGAATATCTTCGCCTGGGCACTCATCTGTCCCATGTAAACCGGCGAGCCGAGAACAAGGGCATAGGCACGTTCGAGCGCGTCATAAATTTTCTGCATATCGTCTTCGATGATACAGCGCGAAGCGCTCCCTCCGGTCAGATCACCCTGTCTGCAGCCATAACCACTCAGGCACGGTTTGACATCGAGATCGCTGAAATACCAGGATTGGGTTTCGGCGCCCTGTTCTTTCGCGCCTTCGAGTATTTTGTCCACTATCCAAGCGGTATTGCCTTTTTTCCGCGGACTTGCGGTAAATCCCATAATTTTCATCGTAGGTTCTCTCCCCATC
>JAITOL010000201.1 GCA_031289955.1 Synergistaceae bacterium | reverse complement strand
TCTTGCTCGGCGAAAGTCTGACAAAGCCCGTGGCGATTGAGCTGAAACCGCTTGAAAACTTCTATCCCGCCGAGGAATACCACCAAAACTACCTCGACAAGAACCCCGGCGGTTACTGCCACATCTCAAACGATAAGTTTGAGTGCGCCGCTAATGCTGTCCACGACATTAAAGTGGATTGTCTGAAATCGCCAAGCGCCTCGCCGACGCAGAGGGCACGGTGTTGATAACACCGGTATATTGGGGCCAGCGGTCGGAATGGATGAAGTATTTCCGCCTGCGCCGATGTGAAGCGAGCAAAGGTGACGGCAGCATTATGTCGGGGAAAATGGTCAACCTGGTGGCCGCAGCCGGAGGCGCCGGGAACGGAACCATATCATACCTCACCGATATGGAACTCTGGCGCCGTCACACATGCGCGCCATTCCCTTCGAACGTATCGGCCTCACACGCTTCACCTTACTGTCCGGCGCCTTCCCGGAAAGAATTTTTCCGGAAACGTTCGGGATTCGGCGGCCCTCAACAAAAGTCGCGAACTCCTGGATTCCAGTTCGCAACTTTTTATTTGATAGATTTAGTTTATTTAGTGTAATATTCCAAATAATAGATCAGTTTGGGTTCAATGCAAATTGAAACCATGGAGGCATATTTATGGAACGAGCCTATTACCGGAAAGTTTTCGATAAAAATAGCGAAGGAGCCTGGATAAGCGCGGTCAGAAGCGGGCTTGACGTTTATCGCCCAGACGCTTGGGGATGGTCTTTCTTCGATATCGCGATTCGATGGGGTTCCGAGGCGTTAGTGAAAGCCTGCGTCGAAATGGGTGCGGATCCGAATCTGACAGCTCCGCGGGAGGAACATAGAAAGCATTTTATCGATGAAAACTTCGCTCCCTACGTCGCTATCAAGGCGAGGAACATCGGCACATTGCGCGCTCTGCTCGATGCTGGCGCCGATGTCGATTATTTGAGAAATTTTCGCTGGGTTCTCCAGGAGAACTTATTTCCGGAAGCGGAGGGCGGCGGCGATAAAGCGATGAAATTCAAACGCTCCCTCGATACCGGCGCCGAAATTTTGAAAATTCTGCGCCAAGCTGGCACTCCCCTGCCTGGCCTCGAGGACGCAAACGCGTCGTTTTCACTAAACGGACAGTATGGGGATAAACACGGCTATATGCCGGAGGATTACGACGATTTATCCCGTATCTGGAGCGCGCCTTCTCCCGGAGCGATCAAAATCAGGATTGACGCGGGAGCGGACGTACGCGAACGCGACTGCTGGGGATGGACTGCCCTTCATTATATCGCGATGCACGATTATTTATATTTTGAGCCCTCGTCGATGATAAAGACGCTCATAGACGCTGGGGCCGACGTAAATGCCAGGGGCGGCAGGAGCAATGATTATACCCCTCTGATGTGCGCGGCTATGGCTGTCGACGAACGCACGGAGGCGTTCGCTGTAATACAAACCCTGCTCCGGAACGGGGCTGATTTCGACGCCACGTACGGAAACGGCGTTTACAACGCCCTAGACTGCGTCGAGGATTACAGGTTGGCAAATATTATGCGCGAGATTGGGAGTTCCGCGTCGGATCGGTGCGATAACAACGCAATATTCGAACGCCCCTCTGAAAAAGACATGGACTTCCTGACAGCTTCCGTATACGCGCCCCCCGAGGAATTGGAAACGCTGCTCTCTCGCGGCGCTCTTGTGAACGCGCGCGGCAGGCGCGGTCACACGCCGCTGATGTTCGCGTCCGTATGCAACAGCGACGCATCGGTTAAATACCTCATCCAGCAAGGCGCCGACTTGAACGCGAAGAACCATCGAGGAGAGACGGCGCTGATGCTGTTCCTCGACGCAAACTGGGACGAGTCCATTTTTAAATACTTTATAGATTCGGGCGCGGACGTAAACGCGGCGGACGACAAAGGCAACACAGTTTTTATGCGCGTCGCGGCGGACAACAGTCCGATTCCGGAAATAGCTAGGATGCTCGTCGAGACCGGCGCAAACGTAAATGAACGAAACAAAGACGGCCTGACTGCCCTCGATCTCCTATTTAAACGCGATGAACCCGGCGATAAATTCGGGGCGTACAAACGGGAAATAGCAAAACTCATCCTCGCGGCAGGAGGGACAACGGGCCAAACGGAGCCGATAGACGAATGGCGCGGGATCCGCGAAACTGAGAAAATCACACGAAAATTTGGCCTGATGCCACGGGCTGCATTCAGGGAGCTTTTTGCCGACAACCGCGCCGAAATGGTCTTTGACGCTATAAAGGCGGGACTGGATCCGAATCTGCGGGACACGGAAGGAGAGACGCTTTTCTACGCGGGTATCAGATACGGCCCGCCGGGCATTACTCATGCGTTCATCGAAGCCGGCGCAAACGTAAACGAAGATTGGATCGACGGCGGAGTTACCTTGCCTAATATAAACCCTATTTTCTGCGCTGTCGAAGAATACAATGCCGACGCCGTTCGTGCGTTGATAGAAACGGGGCTCTTCTCCGAAAAACAAAAGACGGATTACTCTTTGCGACTGCGGACAAATTGTTTTCCCGAGGGGACGGAGGATGGAAACAGGGCCGCGTCTCAGTTCAAAACGCGCCTCGACCGGGGGGCTCTGGTGCTGAAAACGCTGAGGGACGCCGGAATAAAAATTTCTCACAAGGACAATTGGGGAGGGGATCTGACCTATACTTACGTCGGATATCACCGGCCCGACCAACCCGACCAATATGAACCGGGGTCGACCTGCGAATGTTTTGAATACGACGTAAAGCTGCTCCACGCCGTATCGCCCCGATCCCTGAAATTATTTCTCGACGCCGGCGCCGACCCTGACGAGCGCGATTCCAAAGGCCGCTCGGCGATGCACTACATAGCCCTGGATCACGGCGATTTTTTCGATCCTGCTTCGATGGCGCGTCTTTTGATCGAATCGGGCGCCGAAGTAAACGCGCGCGACATGGACGGAGTGACTCCGCTGATGCTGTGCGCGAAAAATTTGGAGGGGCGTCCCGAAAAACTCGCGATGCTGGCGGTCTTGACGGAAGCCGGGGCAGATTGGGACATGGAAGACGGTAAGGGCAAATCTGCTGTCGACTGGGCGGAGGAGAACTACGGCGATAACTTTCACGAAAAACGCCTGCTGGGGGAAATATTGAACGAGATCAGGCGCGTCTTCGAACCGAACTCCGAACTTCCGCTTCTCGGCAATACTGAAGTCGATCTGATGATCGCGGCCTGCATGGGCGCCGCCGAACGGATAAGAGCCGCGCTGTCCCGCGGAGCGGACGTAAACGCGAAAAGCGAGGCGGGGTTTACGCCGCTTTTCTTCGCCGCCGCGTTCAGCTGCGACGCCGAGGCCGTCAGGACGCTCATAGCGTCCGGGGCCAACGTCCGCGCCGACAATGACCTGGGCGGAAGCGTTTTGACGTTCACCGCGCTGCGCTGCGGCGGCTCCAAACACGCGCTCCTCAAAATCGACATACTCCGCGCATTGGTTGAGGGAGGGGCGGATGTGAACGACAGAACCAAAGGAGGAGCGACTCCTCTTTTCTCCTCGTCGCTTTTCGCCGACGCAAGCGACAGGAGCAGAACCGGGACGACTCCGCTCATGATCGCGTCGTTTTTCGCAGAGCCGGAATCAGTCAAATTTCTGATCGGGATGGGCGCCGATATCCACGCGAGGAACGCGAATGGGGACACCGCCCTGATCATGGCGGCAATCGACAGAAGCGCCGGGACGTTCGTCAAATTCCTGCGGAACGCCGGCGCCGGCGCGCCAGTATACGGGGATAAAAAAGCGGAAGATGTCGTAAAAATCCTGATCGATTCCGGCGCCGAACTGAACGCCAGAAATTTCAAGGACAAAAGCGCGCTGATGGCCGCGATGGAGGGCGGCAACCTTACGATCGCGAAGATTCTTCTGGCCGCGGGAGCGGATACCGGCGATTTCCTGACAAGCGAGGAAAAGCACGGATGGACGGAGGACGACTACGACACAAGTCTCACCGCCGATGAATTACGGAAGTACGGCCTGAACGTGTAATAGGTTTTTTAATCAGTGGTTCCCTATTTCAATCACCATCCCGCTCACCGGAAGGTGAATCAGCGTCTCGCTCACCGGCTTGCCGGTCGCGCGCTCTACAGCCTCCTTGTACGCTGCCAGTTGCGCGGCGTATTTTTCAACCCTATTCGCCAAGTCGCGTCTTTCTCCCGGCCAGCTTTTGTGGTCTATTATCGCGTATGAATCCTGCGTCTCGACAAGCACGTCGATCCATCCCTGGATGCTCGTTCCGTCGTCACGACGCGCTGTGACGGGATGTTCGCGGTAAATCTTCGCGCCCCCGTATCTGGCGGCTAAAAATGACTCGAACCGTTCCGAAACTGCCAGCAGATCCTCCGGGGCCATGGATTTTTCGACGCCCCAATTTTCGAGCAGCATACGCGACATTTCGAGGCGTTCCGGCGCCGACGCGTTAAAATCTTTATAAGCGTATCCGGGGTCCTCGGCGAGAAAAGCGTGTATAGCGCTGCCGAGCGAGCCCATATCTGGTTTGCCCGATATAGGCAAACGCGCGCCGAAGTCGGCGGCCTCCCTGAAAAACGTCGGTTCTCCACTATCATTGCCCGGCAATCCGCTTGGCTGGAGCGTTGCGGGAGAAAAGTCGATCCTCTCCGCCAGCGGCAAAGAAGGCAAAAAATATTCCTCGCGGCGGGCGGCATCAGCGGATGCCGTCTCTCCAGTAAAATCCCTCACGGTCATCGGGAAATTTTTTCGCCCGTTTTGCGCGTCAACGACTACCTCCGTCCCTCCGTTGCCGGGCCAGAGGATGAGAGGCTCGTCGTTAGTCAGTTCGTCGAGCCATCCTGTCTTGAGCGTCTCGCCATTTGTTTTCGATATTTCGAGCCTCGCGGCGAAGATCAGCGTATCGCGCGCCCTCGTCATCCCTACATACATCAGCCGGCGCGATTGGCCGGCGTCCATTGACATCGCCTGGATCGCTTCTGCTGAGACGCTCGCTGTATCATCCAGAATCGGCAGTTTTTGTCTCGGTTCGAACGGCTTCGGCCAATAGCGTATCGACCTGCCGCCGAGCGGATTTTTTATGTCGAACGACGGCGACGGGACGATGTGTACGCCGAACGGGCTTGGAGCGAAAGAATCGTCGAGACTGAATAGCACGACTACAGGCCATTCAAGCCCCTTGGCTTTGTGATATGTCGAGACTTGAACCGTGTCACGCCCAAATCCCTCAGCCCCTTTTGGATTCACGGCGTAAAGATGGTTTATGAATCCGGACGCCGTGGCGGCGCGCCTGTGCGGCCCGCATCCCTCCATATACTCGCGGCACGCGCCGCAGAGCGCGCCGAGATTGTTCATCCGCGACTCGGGGCGCGTCCATGATTTTACCGCGCGAGGCAGGCCGGCAATATCTATCGCGGCCTTCAGAGCTTCGAGGGGCGTGCGATTCGCCATGTTCTCCCGCGCTGCGGAGAGCGCCTCCGCAATTGGATCGCGCCGCCAGTTTTCGAGGCATCCGTCTCTGTCTTCAATCAGGGAAGCGAGCCATTTCCCGTCACCGGCGAGTCCGTGAGTGAAATGGATTATTTCCGTCAGCGCGCCAGTGTCGTGATCATCGTGCATATAGCGGAGGGCGGCGACGGCGAGGAGACATTCCGGCACGTCCAGCAGCGCGCCGCGAGGGACGGAAGCGTTTACGCCGGCGGCTTCGAGCGCGGAGGCTATCGCCTCGCACTCAACTCCTTTCCGGCATAGGACGGCGACGTCGCCTGGCGACAGATTGACGTCCCCTTCGAGAAGGGCGCGAATTCCCTCCGCCACGCCCGCCGCGTCATGGTTCTTGTTTTTTCCAACAAGACGCCAGAGTTCCAGCCTCCCTCCAGCTGCCGCCACGGAGCGATCTTCCGGGATATGAAGACGGACCCGGTCTTCACCCATATCTTTGAATACCTCTACGAATACGGCGTTGAAAAAATTGACCAGCAGATCTTTGGAACGCCAGGAGCCGGACAAAACCTTTGACGTCTCCAAATTCTTCGTCGCCTCGTCCATCAACTGCGGATCCGTGCCTCGAAACCCGTAGATCGCCTGTTTGGGATCGCCAACCCACTCGGAGTCGCCGGCGAGCTCGCCCAACGCGAGGAAGAGGGCGAGCTGTATGGGGTTCGTGTCCTGAAATTCGTCCACCATCATGCGGCTCAACCTGTCAGCTATAGAAGCGCGGAAGGCGCTGTCACCAATAGCGAGAGCCAGAACCTTGACCTCCTGATCCGCAAAGTCCATCAAGCCCCTGCGCGTCTTATAATCGTCGTACAGTTCGAGCGCGTCGGCGGCGACTCCGAAAGCGCCTCGAACCATCATCTCCATATCAGACTTGAACCCCGGATGCGAGAGAATCCTTCCGGCGGCGTCGCGGACGCGCTCGAGGGAGTCGTCGCCGTCCTTGTTCGCTTCGAGTCCGGCAAGACGCGCCCACTCTCCCCATGTGACGTCCGGCCCGCCGCGCGCGAACCGCCGCCGTGCCTCTCTGAATTTTTTGAGCGTCTTCAGAGCGGAAGCAGTTTTTTTTCTTGGCGAATCGATTTCCTCAAACGACGCTATAGCGGCTTCAACCGCACTGTCCAGCGTCTCGTCGATCGAAACGCCCGTCGTCGGCGTGATTTTGTTCCGCGAATCGGGCGCGCTTGAAGAACTATCAAACGTATCGAAAAGCCTCATGAGCGATTGGAGCGAAACCTCAGCGCACTCTTTCAAGCGCTCCGGCCCTATG
>JAITOL010000163.1 GCA_031289955.1 Synergistaceae bacterium | reverse complement strand
ATTTTCGCGGATTTTTCCAGACCTGCATATGGAATTTGGCTATCCAAAAATCAACCTGCGGTTTGAGGGACGTAATACAGGGTTGACGGAGATGAAAAGACTGATATAATATCTCTTGCTGACTGCCGGGATGGCGGAATTGGTAGACGCACGGGACTTAAAATCCTGTGGACGCAAGTCCGTGCGGGTTCAATTCCCGCTCTCGGCACCACATAATGTCGCGGGGTGGAGCAGTCCGGTAGCTCGTCGGGCTCATAACCCGAAGGTCACAGGTTCGAATCCTGTCCCCGCAACCATTTTTTAAAACAAGGCGGTGTAGCTCAGTTGGCTAGAGCACGCGGTTCATACCCGCGGTGTCGCCGGTTCGATTCCAGCCACCGCCACCAATGAATTATTAAAGATTGCAACACGTAAATCAAAACCCGGTATTTTACCGGGTTTTTCCTTTTGAAAACATCACCATGAGTAAACATTACAACTCTTGAGTATTTATACATATTCAATGCGCGCTTATCAATTATCACCTTGCCTCCTTGCGGACAACCACATCTTTTTTGTTTACCCTCTCTTCGGCCTGACTATCTGCCGGGAGGAGAATTATGATGTAGAATTACAGGCACAAGCAATGGCGGTTCAATGGGGAGTTGTGCTGATGGCGGATCTGCCGATACGAAATTTCCATGATGTTTTGACGAAATATCGGGCGTTCTCGTTTTCGAAACGCGACGAGGGCGCTCGTTTTGAGCGTCTCATGCAGGCGTTTCTGAACACCGATCCGGTGTACAAGGGCAAATTCAGGCACATCTGGCTCTGGAACGAGTTTCCCTTTCGCGGCGATTTCGGCGGCAGGGACATGGGCATCGACCTGGTGGCACAGACGGCGTCCGGCGATTATTGGGCCGTGCAGTGCAAATGTTGGGACGAAAAATCTACAATCGACAAGCCCGCCGTCGATACATTCCTCTCCACGTCGAGCAGGAGTTTCGCTGGCGACGACGCGAGGACGACGACGTTTTCCGTCCGTCTCTGGATTTCGACTACAAACAAATGGGGCGGCGAGGCCGAAAACGCCATCAAGAACCAGCGTCCTCCGCTCGTGTGTCTCAATCTCTCATATCTGGAAAGTTCCCCGGTTGACTGGGAAGCCCTCGAAAAGGGCATCTCGGGAGATGTCGCGAGGACTCCGAAAAAAACGCTTTTCTCGCACCAGCGCAAGGCGATGGACGCTTTTCACGAGCATTTCAAGGACAACGACCGAGGCAAGCTCATCATGGCCTGCGGGACCGGCAAGACGTTTACCTCCCTCAAAATAGCCGAAAATGAAACGGACGGCAAAGGTTTTATACTTTTCCTCGTCCCGTCGATAGCCCTGCTCGGGCAGACTCTCCGGGAATGGGCGGCGGAGGCCGAGCGGCCGATAAAACCAATTTGCGTCTGTTCCGACCCCGGGGTGTCGAGGAAAAAAGTGAAGCGCGGAGACGACGAGGACGGTTATAGCGTCGAGAATCTGGCCCTGCCCGCGTCGACGTTTGTCCCGGATATCGTCAGGCAGTTCGAGGATGCTCGTTTGGCGCGGCGCGACGGGATGACCGTCGTTTTTTCGACGTACCAGTCTATCGACGTGATATCGAAAGCGCAGAAGGAGCGGGGAAAATTCACGCGCCCGTTCGACCTCGTGATCTGCGACGAGGCCCACAGGACGACGGGCGTCACGCTGAAGGACGAGCTCGATGCCGCTTTCGTCAAGGTGCACGACGACGCGAACATAGACGCGAAAAAACGCCTGTATATGACGGCCACGCCCCGGCTCTACAACGAGAACAGCAAGGAGCGGGCGAAGGAAGCGGAGGCGTATCTCTGTTCGATGGACGACGAAGCGATCTACGGGCCGGAGGTGTACCGGATCGGCTTCGGCGAGGCCGTGGATAAAAAGCTGCTCTCCGACTATAAAGTGCTCGTGCTGACCGTGAACGAAAGCCAGATACCGGAGGCGTTTCAGGCCGCGATAGCCGATAAGAACAGCGAGATAAACACGGATGACGCCAGCAAGGTCATCGGCTGCATCAACGCGCTCTCGAAAAAAATGCTGATCGACGAGGGCTTGCTCCGTGCCTCCGATCCCAGCCCCATGCACAGGGCCGTCGCTTTTTGCTCCAGCATAAAGGCGTCGAAAAAAATAACCGGCGTCTTCAACGATTACAAGGACGATTATTACAACAGCCTGACCCCGGATCAGCGCGAGGATACCGTTGGAGTGGCCGCCGACCACGTGGACGGGATGATGGGCGCGGCCCTGCGGGACGAAAAACTCTCGTGGCTGAAAGCGGCGCCGCCGGGCGAGAACGAGTGCCGGATACTGGCGAACGTGCGCTGCCTGTCCGAGGGCGTCGACGTGCCGAGCCTCGACGCTGTGATGTTCCTGTCCGCGCGAAATTCGCAGGTCGACGTCGTGCAGTCGGTTGGCCGCGTCATGCGCCTCGCCCCCGATAAAAAATACGGGTATATAATCATCCCCGTCGTGATCCCCTCCGGCGTTTCCGCAGAGGGGGCGCTCGACGACAACGAGAGGTATAAAGTCGTCTGGACGGTCTTGAACGCGCTGCGGGCTCACGACGACCGTTTCGACTCGTTCGTCAACAAAATAAGCCTCAACAAAAGCAAGCCCATCGGCGGCGGAAGCGTTTTGATAGGCTCGATGGAGACCCCCGGCGTAAACGAATGGGGACAGGACAGAGATAACGGCGGTAACGGCGAGGGCGTCGGGCGCGGCAGACAGCTTTTGCTCCGATTCCCGGAGATTCAGGAGCTCCACAACGCCATATACGCCCGCATGGTTCAGCGCGTCGGGAACAAGCGCTATTGGGAGCAATGGGCGAAGGACGTGGCGACGATCGCGCGGAGTTTCATGGGGCGCATAGAGCGCCTGATAGCGCGCGGCGGGGGAGAAGACACGCCAAATAAACATCGGGCCTCGTTCGACGAGTTCGTCGCGGGCCTCCGGAAGAATATAAATCCGTCGGTCGAGGAGAGCGAAGTCGTCGAGATGCTGGCTCAGCACATGATAACGAAGCCGGTGTTCGAGGCGCTGTTCGAAAATTACTCGTTCGTGAACAACAACCCCGTGTCGCGTTCGCTCCAGAAAATGATAGATCTGCTCGAAGAGTATGCGATGGAGAAGGACACCATGGTCATGACGAGGTTCTACGAATCCGTCAGGGATAATGTGAAGGGGATAGACAACGCCGAAGGGCGGCAGAAGATAATCAGCGAGCTGTACGACAAGTTTTTTAAAACGGCGTTCCCGGACACTGTGGCGCGCCTCGGGATAGTCTACACGCCGATAGAGATCGTCGACTTCATAAACAACTCCGTCGCCGCTGTGCTGGAGCGCGAGTTCGGCCGCGGCCTCTCCGACGAGAACGTCCATATCTTGGACCCGTTCACGGGCACTGGTACGTTCATCGCGCGAATGATAGGGAGCGGGTTGATAGATAAATCCGCGCTCGCCAGAAAATATGAGCGCGAGCTTCACGCGAACGAGATTGTCCTGCTGGCTTACTATATCGCCTCGATAAATATAGAGAGCGCGTATCATGAAACTCTGGGAAAAATGGGCGAAGAGGCTGAGTACAAGCCGTTCGACGGAATATGCCTCACCGACACGTTCCAGTTGGCGGAAAGCGACGACTCCGGCGTTTTGTTCTCGGAGATGTTACAGCAAAACTCCGAGCGCGTCATCGAGCAGAAAAACGCGCCTATACGGGTGATAATCGGGAACCCGCCGTATTCCGTCGGGCAAAAATCCGCGAACGACAACGCGCAAAACCAACCATATCCGAAATTGGAGCACAGGATTGCGGCGACATACGCGGCCGGGTCCGACGCGACCAATAAAAATTCTCTGTACGATTCTTATATCAAGGCTTTCCGCTGGTCGTCGGACAGGCTGGACAAGGACAATGGCGGGATTATCGCTTTTGTGTCGAACGCCGGATGGATCGACGGCAACTCGATGGATGGGTTCAGAAAATGCCTCCGCGACGAGTTCAGCTCGATTTACGTGTTCAACTTGCGGGGAAATTGCCGAACTGCCGGAGAGCAAAGACGCAGAGAAAAAGACAATGTCTTTGGGCTTGGCAGCAGGACGCCGATAGCCGTCACGATACTCGTAAAAAAACCGGA
>JAITOL010000077.1 GCA_031289955.1 Synergistaceae bacterium | reverse complement strand
GCCGCACTCGTAAGATTGAAGTGAAAATTACTTAGCTATCAATATACGTCTTTTGCTGTATCATATACGCATGAAATTGGACGACGCGACGCGGGACGATCTCTACTTCATGCGCGAGGCCCTCAATGAAGCGAGGGCCGCTTTGTCGTGCGGGGAGATACCGGTTGGGGCCGTCCTCGTCAGCGAAAACGAGATAATCGGGCGGGGTTTCAACAGAAGGGTCTCGCAAGCGTCTCCTTTCGCCCATGCCGAGACGCGCGCACTCGAGGACGCGGGGAAACGCATGGGCAACTGGCGCTTCGACGGTTGCGCGCTCTATGTCACCCTCGAACCGTGCCCCATGTGCGCGGGCGCCATCGTCCAGACCAGAGTGGCGCGCGTCGTTTATGGCGCCGCCGACCCAAAAGCCGGAGCGGGCGGAACGCTTTACGATATTCTGAGGGATCCTAGGATGCCTCACCGATGCTCGGTCACGGCGCTCGTGCTGGCGGACGAGTCGCGAGAAATGCTGCGCGAATTTTTTCAGTCCAAAAGGCGCGCTCCTTTATAATCGCGCTCGAGGGAGGTTGGAACAGTGGCTCAAATAAACGACGGCCAGGCCGCCGGGCTTTTGAGGCGATATGGGATCAGGGTCACCAAAAGCCGGACGGACATTCTGAGATTTCTCATAGAAGCGTCGCGTCCCCTCTCACACGCCGAGATTCAAGAAGCTCTTCCGGAGCTCGACCGGGTCACGCTCTATCGGGCATTGTCATTTTTTGTGGAACATGAGGCGGCTCATCAGGTGCAGGGGCCGGATGGCGCCTGGAGGTTTTGCGCTCACAGCCCCAATCAGGATATCTGCCCGGGAAATCACCCTCATTTTCTCTGCTCGTCGTGCGGAAAGATGATATGCCTGTCCGACCAGCGTCTCGCCCGGGTGGATGTTCCGGAAGGCTGCGAGGTCGAAGGAAAGCAGTTCGTGGTCTATGGAAAATGCGCCGACTGTGCGGGGGTGATCTTTTGAGTATCATGTCCGCCAAATCTATTTTTTCCCGATTCGTCCTCGGTATCGCGGGCCTGCTCGTCATGCTCGCGGTTTTAAGCCCGGCTCTCGCCCAGGGCGGTGAATATGACGACGCTCACAGTTATTTCGACGAAGCGTCCCGAAGGCTGAAGCTCCAGACTGAGCTGCCGGAGGAACGCGAAAAGATCAAGGCGGAGGATCCGTGGGTCTGGTGGCCTCTCCGCTTTGCGTTGAGCGAAACCGTCATGACGATAATACTCTACCTGTCGATGACCGTTATAGTCGTCTTAATCGTCGTTCACCTCAGGGATAACGTGTGGAGTTCCAGCAAAGCGAGGCGCGTCGACGCGCCGCAGGATGCGGATATCTCCCCGCGTGAGGCGGCCGCCCGTATGGAACAGACCCAAATCGAAGCGGACGACCTCGCGAGGAGCGGCAATTTTGCTGAGGCCATCCACGTTCTGCTTCTGCGCGGAGTATCCGAGATGAGGCTTCGACTCAAAAACCCAATCGCGGCGTCCCTCACCAGCAGGGAGATACTGCGCACCTCCGCTCTTTCGCCCGAAGAACAGGCGGCTTTCGCCGATATAGTAGGGAGCGTTGAAATATCTTATTTTGGGTCGCACCTGCCGGGCTCGGACGAATACGCGGCGTGCAGAAACAGTTTCGATTCCCTCACAAACCTGCTTCGCGGGGGGAAATCGTCCTGAACGGGCCGGTGTTTTCCCACAAAGCCATAGCTATGTTGATAGCATGTGCCCTGGCGCTGTTTGCCATATCCATACTGCTCGAGTCGCGCCAGGAAGAAACTGTCGTCGGGGCAGGCGTGGGGGCAGGCGTGTACTCCACATCCGCCCTCGGGTACGCGGGGATTTACGACGTGATGAAGCGGCTCGACCTTCCTGTCCTGTCCAACACCGGCTCGGTCATGTCCGCAGCTGGTTCGGGAGGCACAGTCATCATAGCCGAACCCGACTTCTCTTATTTGAGCGGGATCGGGGACACGATCTCCGGGGCGCACAGGGCGCTCGTGATACTGCCGAAATGGTCCTGGGAGAGGGATGAATACAGGACTTCCTGGCTCTCCAGCGTCAACCCTCTGCCGATATCCGCCCCGCAGTTGACGCTTTCTTATGTGGCGCCTCGCGCGGGAACGCTGCTCCGTAAGGAGTGGCCCGACATCTGGCCCGTCAATGAAATAGGAGTGACGCCAAGCGGCACAGGGGTCGTCCAGCTCATTCGCCCGGAGGCTATGCGCGCGATAGTCGGAGGCGACGACGGCGTTTTATTGGGAGAGGTAGAGCGGTCGGGCGTCAAATTATGGGTTTTGTCCGATCCGGATATAATATCCAATCATGGGGCGGGCATTGGGGACAACGCTTCATTTATTTTGGAGATGATCGACTCCCTTCGTTTTTACGATAACAAGGATCCGAAAGCCCCCATAGTTTTCGACGAAACGATACACGGATTCAAGATGTCGGAGGAAAGCCCGATCAATATCATGTTTCGTTTCCCGATGTGGATAGTGACCCTCATGACGGTTTTGGCGGGGGGAATTATGGTATACGCCGGTTCCGGACGTTTCGGGGCGCCTGTCCCGGAGGTTCGGGAAATGGATTTCGGCAAATCGATACTGATAGAAAACAGCGCCCGGCTGCTCGATTATGGCGGTCATCACTCGTATGTGCTGAAGCGCTACGTTACCATGACGCTCAGAGAAGCCGCGAGAGCCCTGCGCGCTCCCGACGGCATGGATGAGCCCGCTTTGGTGATCTGGCTCGACCGCGTCGGGCACGCTCGCGGAGTAAACATGAGCGTGGCCTCCATACTCGAGGCGATACATTACGGGGAACGCCATGGCGAGAAAAAACTGACCATGCTGTATGAAGCGGTACGTAACGTCCATAGTTGGAAGGGAGAAATTTTAAATGGATCTTCAGTTCATAGCAGACATCGTTAACGCTGTCAAACACGAGATAAGGAAGGTGATCATCGGGCAGGACGAGTCCATAGAGCTCATGCTGACCAGCCTCTTGTGCGGAGGACATCTTCTTCTCGAAGGGGCGCCTGGCACCGGCAAGACATTTCTTGTCCAGTCGTTCGCCGCGTGCCTGAACCTACAATTCGGGCGAATACAGTTCACGCCCGATATGATGCCGGGCGATGTCCTTGGGACAAACCTTTTCGATTTCCGAACTAATTCTTTCGTTCTTACCAAAGGCCCTATATTCACTCAGATACTTCTGGCGGACGAGGTGAACAGGACGCCTCCAAAAACACAGGCAGCCCTTCTTCAGGGCATGAATGAGCGTCAGGTGAGCATCGACAGGCAGACGTACGACCTCGGCGACGAGTTCATGGTCGTCGCCACGGAAAACCCCATAGAGCAGCAGGGAACATATCCGCTTCCGGAGGCCCAGCTCGACAGATTTTTGTTCAAACTCAGCATCGACTATCCCTCTTTGGACGAAGAACGCGAGATAGTGAGGCGCCACGGCCACCGCTCCGCGATGCCGAAAATTTCGGAATACGATCTGAAACCCGTGATAGAACTCCCCCACCTCAAAGCCGCGCGGGCCTATACGGCACAGATACGCCTTACGGACGCGCTCATTGAATATATCGTCGACATAATCCGCGCTACGAGGCAGTATCAGACGATAGAAACGGGCGCCTCCCCGCGGGCCGCGAACATGATGGCCTCGGCCGCCCGGTCGTACGCCGCGATCAACGGACGCGACTTCGTGATCCCGGACGACGTAAAGCGTCTGGCTCTGCCGCTTCTTCGGCATCGCATAGTGATGACGGCGGAGGCGGATATCGAAGGGCTCTCGAGCGATCAGGCTATCCGCGCCGTCGTCGACCAGACTCCGGTACCGCGATGACCCGCCCCACGCGGAGGGCGGTTGTGCTGTTTTCCGCCTCCGTTCCCCTTTCTCTGCTGATAATATCGCTCTGGAGCGACATGTGGTACGCGTCGCTATACTATCCGGCAACTGTGCTTGTCCTCATATTCGCGGACGCCGCCAGCTCTCTGCCAAACCCAAGGCTCGGCGCGGAACTCAAACTGCCCGGCGCGCTCTACGTGGGCAGGCGGGGGGCGGCCGAGCTCCGTATATCGGCCGGCGGTTATGGATATCCAGTCTCCCTGCGGTGCCTGTTGGAACAGAGAGGCGAGGCGGATATGCCTCAAACGGCGTCATGCGTCTTGAACGGAGACGCGACGCTGAAATTGCCCATAACTCCCCGCAGACGCGGGCAGATATCGGTCGACGCCCTCTGGATTCGCTGGAAGGGGTCGCTGGGGCTTGTCGAAACGGTTCGCAGGCAGAACATAGGCGGACATATAGATGTGATGCCGGACGTGAAGGGGCTGCACGACGAGGCGCTGCGATTTTTCGCCCGCGACGCGTCGTGGGGCGTGAAGACACAGAATATGAAGGGCGAGGGAACGGAGTTCGAGGATCTCTGCGACTACGCGCCTGGAATGGACAACAGGCTGATCGACTGGAAACATTCGGCCCGCCACAAAAAGATACTATGCAAGGAATTTCGCCAGGAGCGCAATCATCATATAGTTATTGGTTTCGACACGGGCCGGCTCATGCTCGAACCGGTCGACGGCGTGCCGAAACTCGACCGGGCCATACGGGCCGGTCTGCTGCTCGGCTGGGTGTCGCTCTACAGCGGGGATTTTCTCGGAGGATGCGGTTTCGACGTGAGCTTCAGAAAATTCATACATCCCGGGAGGGGAATGCAATACTTCGCCAGGTTCCAACACTTCGCCTCGGAGCTGTCGTACCGCGCCGAGGAGACGAATTTCACGCTTGGCCTGGCCGAGCTCAACACTCGCCTCTCGCACAGGGCGCTAGTGGTCGTGTTTACTGAATTCGTCGACGCGATACAGGCCGAACTTCTGATAGAAAGCCTCGGTTGGATGACGAGGCGGCACGTCGTCATATTCGTCTCGATGCGGGACGAGGCTTCGTCGAAATTGCAGTGCGCCCCTCCCGACGACTTCACGAGCGTCGCCAGCGCAGTAATAGCGGACGATTTTCTGCGCGAACGGCGGATCGTGCTCGAGCGCATAGCGCGCCTCGGTGTGCACTGCCTCGACGTGCCTGCCGCCGGCATATCGACGGCGCTGTTGAACCGCTACCTTATGATAAAACAGAGGGGGCTTTTATGATGGCGGCCGCCAGCGTAACGCTTAGAAGCGCCGCTTTCCGCGCCGCGAGGGAACACGGCTGGCAGAAGCTGGAAGACCTCGTGAGCCGCGCCGAGCAAAACGGCATATCGTCGCTCTCCGCGTCCGAGTCACAGGAACTGCCGACTCTCTACCGCTCGACGGTCTCTTCGTTATCCGTCGCCCGCAATATAGCGCTGGATCGCAATATGCTGCTTTATCTCGAAAACCTGACACTGAGGGCATATCTTCTCGTATACGGCCCGAGGACCGGGATGGCGCAAAAATTCACGGAGTTCTTCGCGCGCGATTTCCCGCGTCTCGTGCGGGAAATACAAAGACATTTGCTGATAGTTTCCATCGTGATGCTCGCGGGGGCGATCGCCGGTTTCGCGCTTGTGCGATCCGACGTGAGCAATTTCAACATTTTCGTGCCCCCGTCGCTTGCGGGAGGGCGTGGCCCAGGCAGCACGGCGGAAGAGCTGATAAAGGACGAACTCTTCGCTCCGTGGCCGGGTTTCGCGGAGTCGTTCATGATGTTCGCGACTTACCTCTTCCAACATAACACCATGGTCGGCATATTCAGCTTCGGACTCGGCTTTTTGTTCGGAGTCCCCACGCTTCTCTTGATGGCCTATAACGGAGCGATAATTGGCGCTTTTATCGCTCTTCACGCCAGAGTCGGGCTCGCGACCGACTCGATCGCGTGGCTTTCCATACACGGAGTGACGGAGATACTCGCTATACTGCTCTGCGCGGCTTCCGGCCTAAGGATAGCCGAGACGATAATATTTCCCGGAACGAAGGCGCGTCTGGACAGCCTGAGCACGGATGGCCGCAGGGCTTCCGGAGTCGCCGCCGGGGCTGTGGCGCTGTTTCTGGTCGCGGGAATACTCGAGGGCGGTTTTCGCCAATTGATATCGAACACCCCTGGCAGGTTCGCGTTTGCGGCGGTGAGCGCCGTGATCTGGATATGCTATTTTTCTTTAAAGGGCAGGAGGAGTGAAAATGCCAAGGGCGACTGACAGGGTTGGAGCTCTGATCGAGGGCATAACCCGGCCCGTCTGGACGATAGAAAGCCCCGAAGGCGTAGCGCTGGACGTTCAAATAGCGACTCGCGGGGAGAGGTTCGCCGCGCTTATGCTGGATCTTATTTTCATGGCCCTGGCCGTGATCGTGTTGGTCATCCTGCTCGTTGTCCTGCTCTTCTCGAAGGCGAATATCCCCGTAGGACTGACGATCGTGATGTTTCTCTCGTTTCTGATCCGAACGATGTACTTCATTCATTTCGAGCTTGCGTGGCAGGGCAGGACGCCCGGCAAAAAAATATGCGGGCTCCGGGTCATAAACAGAGCCGGAGGCGAGCTCTCCCCCTCCGCGATTATCGCCCGCAACCTGACGAGGGAGGTCGAGTTTTTTCTCCCGCTGTCGCTATTCATGAACCTTGACGCTAGCGGGGGCGTCTGGCGTCAGTTGATCCTTCTCGGGTGGGCCGCCGCCCTTGCGGTTTTGCCCTTTTTCAACCGCGGACATCTCAGGGCCGGCGACCTGATCGGCGGGACAATTGTGATAGCCATGCCGCGCCGCGCGCTCCGCGGCGACTTGACCGCCTCCGAACGAAGAACGCCTGAATCCGGTTATTCTTTCACCGAGCGTCAGTTATCGATATACGGCACGTTCGAGCTGCAGGTATTGGAAGAATTTCTGCGCCGCCCTGGGACGAACGACAACAATCGTCTTCTGGAGGATGTCTGCCGGAAAATTCGCAAAAAGACCGGCATCGACGAAGAAATTCCGCCTGGCAACGTGAGGCGGTTTTTGGAAGATTTCTACGCCGCCGAACGGGAAGCCCTCGAACGCCGTCAGCTCTTCGGGCACTTCAAAGCCGACAAGACCTCCGAGGGCTGATTATTATTTTTAGTCGAAAACGCTGGACAGCGCGTCTATCGTTATATTTTCCTTCGCGACCCTGAGATTATAGTAAATAGTCGTCGCGAGCACGTTCCCAAACGCCTGCGGTAATATAAAAAGAATCGGAAGGATCACAGCCATCACTATCGGACCGGCGATACTCAGCAATCCGATAGTGATGACCTGAACAATTATACCGAGCACGATCATCGCGACATACACTATGATCGTAAGACCGAAAACCTGCCATCTGTATCCCTTGGTAAGTTCCGCGCTGCGGCTTAAGCTCGAAAAGACCCCTAACTTTTCGACCACGCATACCGGAATGCTCACATAATAC
>JAITOL010000052.1 GCA_031289955.1 Synergistaceae bacterium | reverse complement strand
ATGAATATATATTTGCAGGTTCTAAGCCGTCAATGTGGAATTTCATCGTTGCCGAAAAAGCAAGTTATTGTGTTGAGTAAACAAAATCGTCTGTAACTCGAAACAGGCGAATGAAACGCGTGTTTAGAAAAATAACGTTGAGTTAGTCATTGGCAACTGGCCGTTGAAGAACATCAAATGACAAACCTGACTATAATTTGCGGGAAATTTCAGTGTGAAGCGGCGTCACATAGGTAGCAAAATGAGTACCGGCTGACAAAACATTCCATCGCACAAAAACAGACATACCCGGCAGCCAATGGAACGCCGCGTCGAGGGAATCGCGGACAGCCCATAGGCTACCTGACTGTTGGATGAAGTTTGGCAATAATTCAGTTCATTTTAAATTAGAATTACTTAAAATTACTTATTTATAAATAGGTAAAAATATTTTAATTTTCATAACACTCCTGATAACCTAAAGACAGATCAGAAAAAACTAATTGACACTGCCCCGGCAACCCCAAGTTCCAGAGAAATTATTGAACCGTGAGTTCATGCGCAGCAAGGGGAGATAAAGATGGCAATCTCAATCCGTTCAAAAACGATGTTGGCTATTAACCTGATCGCGGTGGTGATTATCGCCTTGAGCGCCTACGCGGGCTTGATCTTCACCCAGAGGGGCATTGAAAAAACGATTGAAGGCGACCTGACCGCCATTGCCAATGTCACGGACAGCCTCGTCACCTCTCAAATCAACCTGCTTAAAGCCAACGCGCGCACAGCCGCGCTGCATTTAACCGAAGCGAGCGGGGAAGATTTCCACAAAGTCCTGGAACAGCAGTTGGCGACTTACGACGATTTCACGGCTCTGACAGTTTTTGACAAAAACGGCCTCGTGGACACTGTCGGTGACGCGCCGACGCCCGAATATCATTTGAGCGGCGATTACGTACAAAGAGCCTTTGCCGGAGAATCCGTCATTTCCTCGACCCACAGCGACCCGGGCGGAAACTTCGTGTACCACGTATATGTTCCGATGAGAGGGAGGATATTATCCGCTACGGTTCCGGGCTTGTATTTCACCAATTTGCTTTCAGACATAAAAATCTGGGATTCCGGCCATATCTTCATCCTCGATGACCGGGGTTACATTATAGCCAACCCAAGAACCGAATGGGTGCTTGACCGGCGAAATTTTATCGATTTGGGCAAGCGGGACAGTCGATATAAAGGCATCGCTGGTATCGTCAATAACATGATATCCGGGCAGCCGGGCTATGGCAGGTACGCATTGAACGGAGCGGGACGCATCTGCGCCTACCGGCCGATCTCAGGCTCACGGGTTGGCTGGACGCTGGCGGTGGTGGCGCCGATAACGGAAAGCCCGATACAGGATGTCCGCAAGGGATTGATGATCGTCGTCGCGTTGTGTCTGCCTCTTGGCCTCATCGCCTCATTTTTCGCGTCTAAAATCATCGAAAAACCATACATTAAAGCAAACGAGATGGTGATAGCGCTTGAAAACCAAACGGAACGGCTGCTTACAATTAACGACGCGGCGTCGCTGTTGCTTCATTCAGATGCAGGCCATTTCAAAGGCGATATTTTGAATTGCATGGAAATGATGGCTGGATGCGTGAACGCGGACCGCGTATATATTTGGAAAAACCAGACAAAGGACGGACAGCTATATTGCTCGCAACTGTACGAGTGGTCTGGCGGCGCTGAACCACAGCAGGATAAAGGCATTACCCGGAATATTTCATACAGCGCGAAACTTCCGGGATGGAAGGAAAGGCTTTCCTCCGGGCACTGCGTAAACGGCGTCGTGCGTAACTTCCCGCCTGAGGTACGAGCTCAGCTTGCGCTGCGGGGAATAGCCTCCATCCTCGTTATCCCGGTGTTTTTAAAAGGAAGTTTTTGGGGTTTTATCGGATTCGACGACTGTCGGCGCGAGCGGGAATTTACAATCGACGAGGAGAGCTCGTTGCGTTCCGGCAGCCTTATGGTTGCCGATGCCATCCTTCGCAATGAAATGATGCTGAAAATCATTCAGGCGCAAGAGCAGGCGGTCGCGAGCACCGAGGCAAAAAGCGATTTTTTGGCGAACATGAGCCATGAGATGCGCACACCGCTAAACGCGATTATCGGCCTTGCCGAAATAACGCTCGACACAGACGAAGCGCAGGGAGACGCCAAGGAGAACCTTATAAAAATATACAATTCGGGCATGATGCTGTTGAGCCTTATCAACGATATCCTGGATCTGTCGAAAATCGAATCCGGAAAGTTTGAATTAATCCCCCTTGAATACGACACGCCGAGCCTGATTAACGACACCATTACCCTCAATAGCGTGCGCGTAGGCTCAAAACCCATAAAATTCAATTTAATTATCGACGAAACGCTGCCATGCAAACTATTTGGCGACGAGATGAGGATCAAGCAGATTTTCAACAACATACTTTCCAATGCCTTCAAATACACCAAAGAGGGCCTCGTCGACTGGAGCGTTTCATGCGAACGGGAAGGCAACAGCGTATGGCTGGTTTCCAGCGTTAAGGATACCGGCATGGGAATCCGCCCTAAGGATATCGAAAAGCTGTTCTCCGACTACAGCCAGGTGGATATGAAAAGCAACCGCAAAATAGAGGGCACAGGCCTCGGCCTCGCGATCACCAGAAGGCTGGCGGAAATGATGGGCGGCGCTATAACGGTGGAAAGCGAGTACGGGAAAGGCAGTACCTTTACCGTGCGGCTCCGGCAGGGTTTCGTTGACGATACGAACATTGGCGCCGAAGTCGCGGAAAACCTCAGGGGTTTTCAATATGCCGATCTCAGGAGGGACCGGAGCGCGAAACTGGTTCGTCCATATATACCCTATGCCAGAGTGCTTGTGGTGGACGATGTGGCGACAAACCTGGACGTCGCCAGGGGGATGCTGAAACCGTATGGAATGAAGATAGACTGCGTTACCTCCGGCCCCGCCGCCATTGAACTGATACGCTCCGGGGAAGAAAAATACAACGCGATTTTTATGGATCACATGATGCCTGGAATGGACGGTATCGAGGCACTGCGTATCATCCGAGGGGAAATTGACACGGAATACGCCAAAACCGTTCCCATTATCGCCCTTACAGCCAACGCCATCTCGGGAAATGAAGAGGCGTTCCTTAAAAAAGGCTTTCAGGCGTTTCTCTCCAAACCCATTGATATTATGCAGATGGACGCGACGGTCAACCACTGGGTGCGCGATAAAAATCTGGAAAAAGAGCTTTCGCTCAGCCAGGCCGACGAACCGGATAATTTGGACAGACGCGGCGGAAGTGACAGGCGCAGCGGGTTTGGCAGGCGGGAACTCGATAAGTGGCAGATATCCGGTCTCGACTTTGAAAAAGGGCTGGATCGTTTCGGCGGGGACGAGGAGAGCTATATGGATGTTTTGAAATCCTATGCCTCAAACACGCCTCCCCTGCTCGACAAGGCGCTTAAATGTACGGAAGAAGGCCTGCCCGACTACGCTATCATCGTACACGGCATAAAAAGCAGCAGCCGAAGCATCGGGGCCGAGATGATCGGCGGACAGGCGGAAGCTCTGGAACACGCGGCAAAAGCGGGCGATATCGCGTTTGTTCTCCTGAATAACGACGCATTTATCCAGGCGGCTCAAAAATTGATAGCGGATATGTCTGTCATGCTGTGGAGCTTTGAGGAGAAAAACCCCAAACCAAGGAAGGCGGCGCCGGACGCGGGCGTGCTGGCTGATTTGCTGCAATCCTGCGAGGAGTACGATATCGACGGCGTGGACAAGGCTATGGCGGCGCTGGAGGGATGCGAATATGAATCCGGATCCGAGCTGGTCGGATGGCTCAGGGGACAGGTGAACGCCATGGGCTTCAAACAGATCGTGGAACGCCTCTCAGGTAATGTAACGCCGGCATGTAATTTTTAAAAAGCCGGAAAGGGAGATATCATGGACAGCGGCCGCAAAACGATTTTGTTTGCTGACGACAACGCGACCAATCTTACAATGGAAATTGCCTACAAATTATAGTCGGGTTTGTTATTTGCCCCCCCAAGCCGAATGCTGTAAATATCTCGCGTTGCGCCTTCGTGGGGGTGGAGACCACCTCGCCGTAGCGACCGGTGAAACGCGTCTTGCGATAAGTCCCCAACCTGAGCATCAGCTCGGATAGCGAATATCGTCGGGACAGACGATCATCCTTCGGGATATCGGCTCTATTCTCCCATGTGTCAGCAAGCATTATATAATCTGCGGGGAATTTCAGTTGAAGTTGTCCGTATTCGTTGTGGTTTATTTCTTCCGCATTATACTGCTATCGACATGGCGTACTTCCAACAAGTTTCAAGCTATCCCATCTATTCGTCAAAAATTGACGGTTTGGTCTCCATTTTTTATCCTTGACCGCAAGCGCGGAGGGGTAAATGAC
>JAITOL010000175.1 GCA_031289955.1 Synergistaceae bacterium | reverse complement strand
GCGCCGGAGTAGATGGTCACGTGATCCTCGATGGTCGGGTGGCGCTTCACGCCTTTTAAAACCTGACCGCCGCGAGTCGACAGCGCGCCCAGCGTCACTCCCTGGTAAATTTTGACATGGTTGCCTATGATGGTCGTCTCCCCGATCACTATGCCGGTGCCGTGATCCACGAAAAAATGATGCCCCACCGTCGCGCCGGGATGGATGTCGATGCCGGTCTTTCCGTGCGCGCTCTCGGTCATCATGCGCGGTATGAGCGGCACGCCAAGCAGGTATAGCTCGTGGGCGACCCGATACACCATGATCGTGTATATGCCGGGGTACGACCAGATTATCTCGTCAGTGTTGAAGGCGGCCGGGTCGCCGTCGTAAAAAGCCCCGACGTCCGTCGCCAGGAGCCGTCGAATCTCAGGGATACGGCTCAGGAACTCGCGTGTCGCGCGCCCTGCCTCGCGTTCGGCTTCCGGCTCGTCCTCCGTCACGTTCAGCAGAGCGCGGGTTATCTGTTTTTGCAGGTGGTAGACAAGGTTTTCCAGCAAGTCTCCGACATAATACTCTATCGAATCCCTTTTCAGCTTCTTTTGCCCGAAAAATCCGGCGAAGATCAACATCCGCAAATTTTCGACAATTTCCGCGACGACTGCGCTGTTGATCTGATCCCTCGCCTCCACCTTTATTATTATGCTTTCCGCTTCGTAACTCTCCAGAATCGCGTCCGTCAATTTTCGTATGCTGAAATTTTCGTGAACAGTCACAATGACGCCTCCATCGGCAGGAACAGGTCTTATGTTTTTCTGGTCAGTTCGAGCAGGCTTTTCGCCAGAAGCTCTATCTCGGACGGAGTGTTGTAGAACGCCAGAGACGGACGCACAGTGCCCTCGTGACCGAAGTGGCGCAGTATCGGCTGCGCGCAGTGATGTCCGGCGCGGACGGCGATTCCCGCCGTCTCGTCGAGATATTTGCCGACTCGCTCGTTGTCATATCCGTCCAACACGAACGACAACACGCTCGCCTTCTCAGGGGCGGTTCCGATGAGCGTTAGGCCGGGAATCGCCGACAACTCCCTGATTCCGTAGTCGAGCAGTTCGTGCTCGTAGGCGGCGATGTTGGCCATGCCGATGGCCGAGACGTAATCGACCGCCGCGCCGAGACCGACGGCGTCCGCTATATTGCCGGTGCCGGCCTCGAATTTCTGCGGCGGGGCCTGATATCTCGTCCGCTCGAAAGTGACGTCGGCTATCATGTTGCCTCCGCCCTGCCACGGACGGGCGGACTCCAGAACGTCGTCCTTGCCGTACAGCGCGCCAATTCCGGTTGGGCCAAAAACCTTGTGCCCCGAGAATACGAAGAAATCCGCGTCGAGCGCCGTCATGCTCACCGGTATGTGCGAGACGCTCTGCGCCCCGTCGACGCAGACCCTCACGCCGAAACCATGAGCTATGGCGATCATCTCCTGGACGGGCGCGACTGTGCCGAGGGCGTTCGAAACATGCGTCACCGACACGAAGCGGGTTCTGGAGTTGAAGAGCCTCGCGTAATCGGACAGTATTATCTGGCCGGTGTCGTCGACAGGCGCCACCCTGATGGTGGCGCCTGTCTCCTCGGCTATGAGCTGCCAGGGGACTATGTTGGCGTGATGCTCCAACAGGGTCAGGATGATCTCGTCTCCGGGCCGCAGCAGAGGTTTCACGTAGGCGTTGGCGACGAGGTTCAGCCCCTCGGTCGTGCCGCGCACAAACACTATGTTCTTGGGCGAGGGCGCGCCGATAAAATGGGCTACCTTTTCACGTGACGCCTCGTATGCGTCCGTTGAGCGCGTCGCGAGCGCGTGCGCCCCCCTGTGGACGTTTGAGTTCTCGTGCCTGTAGTAGTACGAAACTCGGTCTATGACCTGATTCGGGCGCTGCGTAGTCGCCGCGTTGTCAAGCCACACCAGAGGATGCCCGTTTATCCGCTCGGAGAGTATCGGGAAATCGGCCCGGATGCGGGAGTGCGGGATCTCGCCCACGTACAGCCCGGAAGTCCGGGCGGCGTCCGTCGGCGCTTCGCGATTTTGGGCGATTTTTGGATCCGCGTCCCCAACCGGCGTCACCACGGGTTTATACACTACATCAGAAGCTCCGGAGGCGTTGCCGAATTCCGGGAAATAGCGCGCGGCGATGGCCGCGACTTCACGCTCTCCGGGAAGTTTATCAGCGTATCTGTTGGCAAACTGAGCGTAATCCTCAGATCTTGGTGTAGTCATAGTAGTCACCGACCTCGACATCCTCCAGCACCGCGACGGCGTCGTCAGCCAGGATCGCCACAGAGCAGTAGAGGGAGAGCAGGTACGAGGCGACTCCGTTGTCGTCTATGCCGCGAAAGCGCACGGACAGACCGCGGGACTGCTCGTTGGGGAGCCCGGCCTGATAGAGGCCGACCACTCCGCGCTTCGACTCGCCGGTGCGGACGAGAAGTATATTCGTCTTGCCTGCCTTCCCTTTGGGGTTCTTCTGGCCGTCGACGAACAGTTTGTCGGTGGGTATTATCGGGATGCCGCGCCATGTGACGAAGTTGCCGCCAGCGACGCTTGTCGTTACCGGGGGAACTCCCCTCCTCGTGCATTCGCGCTCGAACGCCGCTATGGCCCTCGGGTGCGCGAGGAAGAACGACGGCTCCTTCCATACTTTCGCTATCAGCTCGTCGAGGTCGTCAGGCATCGGGCGTCCAGCGCGAGTCTCGATCCGCTGTGAATCGGCCGTGTTTTTGAGCAGGCCGTAGTTGTCGTTGTTTATTATCTGGCTCTCCTGCCGCTCCTTCAGGCTCTCTATGGCGAGCGCTATCTGTTCGCCGACCTGGTCATATGGGGAGCTGTAGACGTCGGATATTTTAGTGTCGATGTTTATTATCGTGGAAATCGAGTTCAGCTGAATCTCGCGCGGCTTCTTTTCATATTCGATATAGCCCTGCGGGATGACAACTTTATTCGGATCCTGGCTGCACAATACGTCGAGCGGAGTCTCGCCCTCTACCACCCTGTTCACGCGATAGACGCCGGCCTCCAGCCCTTTGAACTCCAGAACCTTCGTGAGCCACCTCGGAGTCAGCGCCCCATACTGCGGAGTGGTTTTGGTGACGTTTGC
>JAITOL010000122.1 GCA_031289955.1 Synergistaceae bacterium | reverse complement strand
ATAGGCTGGAATATAGCCGGGGAACTCCTGGCTGGCGGCGTTTACGACGCCGACGCCGCCAGCGGGCGGCAGGATCTCCTGGACATGGCGTTCGAGCTCGGGGAAAACCTCTGATAATTTCCCTTACTATATATAAATATCTTTTACGCGGCCTCGTTTTAGAATACACGGGATAGCTGGGGGGAAACTATATGAAAGTCATAGCTGTGAACGGAAGCCCGAACAAGGACGGCAACACGGCAAAGGCGCTTGGCGCCATGGCGGAGATACTCGAGGCGGAGGGCGTGGACGCCGAGATCGTGAACGTAGGCGGGGAACTGATCCGCGGATGCGTCGCGTGCGGGAAATGCGCCTCTTCCGAGAAAAACCTGTGCGTCCTTGGCGACGACATCGTGAACGATACCTGCCTCAAAATGAGAGAAGCCGACGGGATAATCCTCGGCGCTCCGACGTATTACGCCGGTATTCCCGGACCGATGAAGGCATGTTTGGATCGCGTGTTTTTCAGCAGCTCCAGATATTTCAAGTACAAGGTGGGCACGGCTGTGGCGGTGGTCCGCAGAACCGGAGGTCTCGACGTAGTACATCAGCTCATGAATTTCTTCAACCTAGCCCAGACGGTCACGCCGCCGAGCCAGTATTGGACCGTCGCTTATGGGATGGACGCGGGAGAGGTCTTAAGCGACGCGGAGGGAATGCAGACGCTGCGAAAAAACGCGCGGTCGATGGCTTGGCTCATCAAGATGATCGCGGCGACAAAGGGTTCCATACCGACGCCGGACGAGACGGTCCGCGAGAAAAGGGTTTTCACGAACTTTATAAGATAACTTCCGGGCACGCGCCTATTTCGTGATCCCCATGATGCTCTGGAGCCTGTACGACGAAAATTGATCCATGTCCGAATATGGAATGTATATCGTGAAACCCCACGTGTCGCCGGGCTCCATGTGTTCGGCGCTTGTGTCCGTTACGACCGTGTAGGGGTCGCCCTTGGCGTCGCAGAGGTCATACGCTATGCGGACGGCGTCGAACGAATGGGGCGATATGTTTTTAACCATGCCGGTTATATACAGGCCGTTTTCGTCGGAGTCCATCCAATCATCCTCCAACGCGAGATCGATATTTCCGTCCGCCTGGAGCGAGACGTCGAAAGACGCGTCGCCGCTGGTTCCGCCACGCGTCATTTCGAAGTCGGGCGAAGCGGCGCGGGGAAATGAGGCATTGGGGATTCTCCCGGAAGAGACAGTATTCGGGGCGTCGGTTTTCAGATGACCGACGTAACCGAAGCAGACAAAAAAACCGCACAAAAAACCCATCCCGAAAAACAACCCAAGCAGCACGGGGGTTTTCAGAATGGGTTTTAACGCGCCTGACCGCTCTTTAAACGACATTATCCCGTTATCAGCTTTCGCCCTCGCCGTACTCCGGCGCTTTGCCCATGCGCCCGGCCCGGCCCAGCACTTTCATCGACGAGGCTTTTTTGAGCTTTTTATACTCGTCGAGATCCAAAACGAATCTGATTTTCCCGTTCGGCGGGGCGAAGTCCTTGATATTAAACCCCGTCAGATACACGCCCTTGTTGTTGAAGAAGCTGAAGTTCGACGAAAACGAGACCCCGGCGCTCCGCTCGTTGACGATATATATCGACACCACTCCCGCGTCGCTGATGACGAGGCGTTCGTATTTAAGGTCGGTGCCGGGAATTATTCCGCTGGGCCTGTAAGGCGGCATCGCCGGCTTTTGCGTCTTCGCCTCCGCGCGGGACGACATGAGGGCGCACATTATCACGGCGATAGCCGCCGCAGCGAAAATTTTTCGGTTATTTATCGAACATATCATGGGTCGTCACCACCTTGTAAATTTATAACACATCTATTATGTTTTTCGGCGTAAATATTATATAATTTAACACCGCAACGGTGGTTGTCCGCCGCGTTCTTCTATGATATAGTACCTTGGTTGTTTAGTGATCCGTCAGGTTTCGGGAGGTGTTAGAGCGTGAAAAGAACATTCCAGCCGCACAATACGCGGAGAAAACGTCGCATGGGCTTTCTGGTGCGTTCGGCGTCGCCGAGCGGACGCCGTATTATCCGCAATCGCAGGCGCAAGGGCAGACATCGTCTTGCGGTATAGTCGCATTTCATTTCCCGCATAGATGACGAACCGTTCGGCTTTATTCCCCTACGTTTCGTCCGCGCGCCTGAAAAATTCGTGGGAATTCGACGCTGTGTTCCGCGCCGGCCGTCAGATGAAGGGCGAGTTGGTGCGGATTTGTTATTTAAGCAGGGATGGCGAAACCAGAGTGGGCACAGCCGTAGGCAAAAGGATAGCCAACGCTGTTGGGCGCGCGCGCGGGCGCAGGATGCTTCGCGAGTCGTTGCGAAGGTTGCTGCCGTGGACGCGTGGCGGCGTTTGGATCGTTGCGTCGCTGCGGGAACGGGCGCTTGGCGACAGCGCGACATCGGTCTATTACGAGATGGCGCGCATGTTCGAGCGTTCAGGGCTGCTCAATGAGAGCTGGATCGGCGCCGACTGGCGGGTGGATGATCGACGAATATCCCAAGCATAGCGGCGATCAAGGCCATACAAGCGTATCGCAGGTACATATCTCCGATAATTGGCCGGCATTGCAGATTTTATCCCACTTGTTCGCAGTACGCGCTCGAGGCTTTCACAAAGTACGGTTTCATACGTGGCCTCATTCTGACTACAGGCCGTTTGCTGCGCTGCGGGCCATGGCATCCGGGCGGCGTGGACAACGTGCCTGACGAGTTTCATATAGGGAAATTGTTTCGGGGAAGGTGAATGATTTGGGTGGTCTCTGGACCTCGATAAAATCCATGACGAGCGGGCTGATGCTCGGCATACTGGATTTCTTTCAAAAGCTTACTGGTTCTTACGGCATTGCGATAATACTGCTCACCATAGTGGTGAGGCTTCTTTTGTACCCCCTGTCTCAGAAACAGATGGTGAGCATGGCGCGGATGCAGAAACTTCAACCGCGCATGAAAGTATTACAGGAAAAATTCAAGGACAACAAAGAGAAGCTCAACGAGGAGATGATGAGGCTCTACCGAGAGAACAACGTGAACCCGATGGCCGGCTGTCTTCCCCTTTTAGTCCAGCTCCCGGTAATGATAGTGCTTTTCCAGGTTCTCATGAATTACAAAGTTGCCGCCAATGCGACATTCCTCGGGATACAGCTCGAAAACTCCATATTTCAGGGATTGGCGTCGGCTTTGGGCGTCTCGGTGGCCGAAGGCGCGCGCGCCGGCATAGGGGACGTCATAAGCGGCATAATGTCGAATCCATCGGGCCTCGCGAACGTGGGGCTCTATCTCCCCGGACTCGCCCTGACCGGCGTGATCTGTTTCATGACCTGGTTCCAGCAGAAGATGAGCGGCGCCTCGGACAACCCCCAGATGGCGACAATGAATATAATCATGCCGATATTCATGGCGTTCATGTGCCTCGGGCTTCCGGGAGGCGTCGTGGTATACTGGGGCACGTCGTCGTTCATAGGCATAGTCCAGCAGTACGTCATTTCAAAGCGCACGAAAATCGAGCTCAATAAAAAACCCGTTCTCTACAAGAACAAGCCAATAGACGGCAAGGGCGAAATACTTGAGATCGCCCCGGACGAGGCGGAGGAAGAATATGAAGAGGACGACGACGATGAATACGAGGACGAATATGAGGATGACGACGAATACGAGGACGAAGAGGATGAAGACGATGACAAGAGGGAGAAGAAATGACAAACGCTGATAGTCATGAAACCACAAAGACGCTTCAGGTCGAATCGATTATCCTGGAGGCAAAGTCAGTGGAATCGGCCAAGGAGACCGCTGCCGCCCTGTGGAGCGTTGCGACCGACGATCTCGATGTGACCGTTATCGACGATGGCAAACGGCTATTCGGATTGCTCGGCAAAAAAATGAAAATCAATGTGTCCACGAAGGCGCCTCTCATGTACCTCCAGGCACGCGATTTCGCGAACTCCATACTTGACCAGTCGGGGCTCGACCTCACGGCGACGTTTGGAGAGGACTACGCCATCAACCTCGAAGGCGACGACTCGGCCATAGTGATAGGGCGTCACGGAGAGACGCTCAAGGCGTATGAATTCCTGACGAACCTCATATACCGCACGGATCAGACGGTCCCCAAGATACGTTTCGACTGCGCCGGATACAGGGCACGCAGGGAGGAAAGCCTCATTCATCTGGCCGAGAGCGTCGCGCGCGAGGTCATTCACAGGCACGCGCCCGTCAGCCTCGAACCGATGTCGAGCTGGGAGAGGCGCGTCATACATATGGCATTGCAGGAAAACCATGAGATAACGACCTCCTCCGAGGGAGAGGAACCGCTCAGAAAAATAGTGGTCTATCCCCTCGGACACTCGAAACCCCGCAGAAATTTCCGCAGGAGGCGCGCGCATCCAGCCTGATGTATCCAAAACTATTCGGGATAATAGAAAACTACTACGTTATATGGGGCGCCGCCTTATGTTTCATGATCCTGTGGACTAGGCGGCGCGCGTCTCATATTTACGGCATATCCAGCGATGACGCGTCCGACATTCTGCGTTGGGTTCTGTTCGGCGTCTTCCTCGGCGCCATGATCGGCGGCTATATGGATCACTGGCGGCGATACGCGAACGACCCGGCTCGCATACTCAGGTTCTGGGAGAGCGGGCTTTCGTCGGGGCCTGGCTTCATCGGCGGAGGCTTATTCGGCGTCTACAAGATAAAGCGTCTCGGGCTCTCGGTGAATAGATTCGCGGAGTCGTCGTCCCTGCCCTGCGCTTTTATGCTCGCCATCGGAAGGTGGGGATGTTTCCTGAACGGCTGTTGTCGCGGACTCCCGACCGATTCAATCTTTGGCGTGGCGTTCCCCAATGCGCCCGATGTCGCCGTATGGCCCTCTCAGATATTCGAATCCGCCGCGTCGCTTTTCATAGGGATCGCTCTTTTCTCGATAGAAAAAAAACGCCTCTCCCGCGGCGCGTCGCCCGACCATGCGGCGCTGTTTCCCATGTTTCTGATACTGTACGGGCTTTACAGAACCTCGTTCGATTTCCTGCGCGAGGGAGACGTGATATTTTTCCTCGGCAGCGGACAGTATTCCGGCCTGATCGCCCTCATAGTCGGAATCATCTGGCTCGTCCGCTCGCGTGTAACGTATGCGCGGGCGTCGTCATGAAGAGCGGCGGCGGTGATGCGCGGCCCGAGGTATGGTGGCGGGACGGGCTTTATTTTTCCTGCGCACAGTGCGGGGCGTGCTGCGGACGTGAGCCAGGCACAGTAAGCTTCACTCGTCTCGAGCTCGAAGCGATGTCGCGCGCTCTCGGCATATCGAACGACGAATTTCTCCGGCTTTACACATGGGAAAAATATGAAACTTTATCGTTGCGAGAACAATCAAATTACGATTGCGTCTTTTTGCATATGGATAAAAACAATATAAGTTGTAAAATTTATTCAGCAAGGCCAGCTCAGTGCGGGACATTTCCGTTTTGGCCGGACACGCTGAAAAATAAACTTTCATGGGATGATTATTCATTATCGTGTCCGGGCATGAACTGTGGAGAATTTCATAGCTACGAGGAAATAAGCCAAATTATAACCAGATACATTTATGACGGCGTTTCTAAATTCCTTTGATGCTTGAACTATATAAGGCAATAAGTTAAAATATTGCCGGTGATTTCTATTCACTAAACTTCTGGGAGGTATAAGCATATGACAGTAAAATTCGGCGTCACGCCAAACGAGGTTTTCCCCGCAATCGAGAAATACATGCTTCGCGACGGTTACGACATAGTGATCGACATGGAAAAGTCGAAGGGCAGCCACGTCGTCGACGCGCGCACCGGAGACGACTGGCTCGACTTTTACACCTTCTTCGCCTCCGCTCCGTTCGGAATGAACCACGATAAGCTCACGAACGACGAGTTCAAGGAGAAAATTTTCCGCGCCGCGATAAACAAGGTCGCCAACTCCGACATATACACGCTCGAGATGGGCGAGTTCGTCAAGACGTTCGGAGAGCTGGCCCGTCCCGAGGGCTTCAATCATCTGTTCTTCGTCGACTACGGAACGCTCGCGGTTGAAAACGCGTTCAAGGTGGCTATGGACTGGAAGGTTCAGAAGCTCCAGGCAAAGGGAAAGATAACGCGGGGAGAAGCAATATCCGGCTCAAAGGGCACTAAAGTCATCCACTTCAACGAGGCTTTCCACGGCCGCGGCGGCTATACTCTCTCGGTTACAAACACCTCCGACGCGAACAAGTTCCAGCGTTTCGCCAAATTCAACGACTGGCCGAGGATCATAAACCCGAAGATCACGTTCCCGCTCGAAACTCACATAGCGACGACCCAGTGGCTCGAAGCCCAGGCCGTAAAGCAGATAAACAACGTCTTGGCCGACGACCCCGACGGACACTGCGCCATCATCATCGAGACGATACAGGGCGAGGGCGGGGACAACCACTTCCGCACGGAGTTCCTCCAGAAACTGAAGGACATCTGCGACCAGAACGAGATGATGCTCATATTCGACGAGGTTCAGTGCGGAATGGGCATCACCGGCAAGATGTGGGCGTGGCAATATCAGGTGGCGCCGGACATATTCACGATCGGCAAGAAAGCGCAGGTATGCGGCATCGCCGTCGGCCCCAAAGTCGACGAGGTCGAGAACAACTGCTTCAAGGTGTCGAGCCGCATCAACTCCACATGGGGCGGCACGGTGGCGGACATGGTCCGTTCGACGAGATACCTCGAAATATATCGCGACGACCACATTCTCGACTACGTCACGAACACGGCCGGCCCGGCGCTCATCAAAGGCCTCGAGAAACTGCGCGACGAGTTCCCGGAGCTCATATCGAACGTCCGCGGCAAGGGCCTGATGTGCGCGTACGACATCAAGACGCCCGAGCTTCGCGGAAAGTTCCTGGCGGAGTGCTCCAAGCGCCACATGCTAATACTGCCGTGCGGCACGCACACCGTCCGCTTCCGCCCGGCGCTCAACGTGCCGCTCGAGGATATAGCGCTCGGGATCGAGATATCTCGCCAGGCCGCGAAAGAAGCGTTCAAATAACTCTGGCGCTTTAAAAAATAATATACAACAAAAACGTGAGAGGCTGCGTGAAAACAGCCCCTCATTTTTTATCGCGCGCGGTCTACCGCCGAATGAACCAGATCCCTCGCGCGACATATGGACAATCTCGCGGGAAATTTTATCGGATGAGTTTTCTCACGCGGCTTTTTGAAGTATTATTGCGACATTGCGACGAGAGGGGTTGTCTCCTATGGATTTACCGTCCTGGGAACAGGAAGAGAGGTCAGTATGGGCAAAGCGTCAGGCCGAACTGAAAATTTTGGAGGGACTATCCCCCGAACAGCGCGCGTCATACCTTGCCGATACGACATACCGGGACGCCATGGACAGGCTCTTTTCATCGATGATCGTAACGACCCAGAACTCCATTCTGAACATCCGCCAGATTCATGGGATCGTCAGCGCATACGATTACTATCTCAACAGGGATTTGCGGGAGAACATGGTGTGGGTGGGCAAAACGCTGGAGGAACAGCTCATCAACCATCTGAAATCGGCTGCCGTCCGGATGCAGGGCAACGCGATCATCGGCCTGGTCTTGAATAAATACACAAGCCCCGTATCATATTCGGACGGAGGGACGATACATATAATGCACTGCCTGAGCGTAAGCATATACGGAACGGCAGTGACCCTGGGGTAATTCGCACACCGCCCGTAAAAACGATTCCGCCAAAACCTCGTCGGCCTGTGGCGGAATCTTCCGTGCTATACCATTTGAACTTGACGATCTTCAGACCAGGAAATACTGCTTGATGGGACGTCCCTTGGCCTGATATTTGTTCTTGACGTGCAGTTTACCTGTATTGACGAGAGCCTCGCAATACTTCCTGACCGTGATGCGCGATACGTTTAAAACCTCCGCGATCTCGCCCGCCGACTGCGGCCCTTCGCGCTCTTCGATCAGCTGCATTACCTTGTCCAGCATCTCGCTGTTTTTCACAGTGCCAGAGGCCGCGCTCTGGTGCCGCTCGCGCGGAAAGAATATCGAGTCGAGCCTGTCCTGCTGCACAGGATACTCGAGTACCTCGGTATACATGAAACGATAGCGGAACATCTCCAGGGAGAAGCGCAGCCTCTCCGGCGCCACCGGCCTCAAAATTATGTCCCAGATCCCGGAGGCCACCGCGTCCTGGATGAACTCCTTTGATGGATTTTGAGTCAGAAGGACTATCCGCGCTTTGTGGGGAAACTCCATAAAGCGACGCCATTCGTCTACATTCTCCTGACCTCCGATGATAACCAGATCCATAGGGACAACCTTCATGCGCTCTATAGCTTCCTCGACTCGCTCAACTTTATCTACTACCAGATAGTTATCGAAATACCTGATTACCTGCCCTATTGAGAAGAGCACCATCAGATCCGACTCCACTATCAACAAGTGTATTGATTTCATCTTATTTCACCCCTTTTACAGCTATGTACAAGCGGTTTAGCCTAAAATATCACCGACCTTCGCGCAACTATCCTCAGCCGATAACAAAACATATGTAGGCTGGGAAATTGTCTTGCTCCAGTCGTTACTGACAACATCCTGCAGGCTGTTGTTTTGTGAACTCCAAACCGTACCTCGTACAAACTTTGGATTGTCACCCCGTGCGACAATAATAACATGTTTATAGATAAATAGGGTTAGAATTACGTAAAAATATAAAAAGCACCTCTGTTTGCATGATTTTACTGGTGATGTTTAATTAAAATTACCGAGTCTTCTATTTTTTTCCACAATGAAGGATTTTTGTAATCTTTTTAGCCGTTTCATTTTTTATGAAATACTATACAATTATGACATTCTTATTTAAAAAATTGGAGGTGTAACATGTTTCATACCGAAAGAATCAAAAAATTGGCCGGCGTTTTGCGCGACCTCGAACTGGAGGCTATATTCGCGGGGCCGTCAACCGATCTGGAATATCTCGCCGACTTGAAACTGTTCGACGATGAACGTCCCAAAGGTCTCATGATCTCTTCCGAAGGCGGATGTTTCGCGCTCGTTCCAATGCTATACGGCGAAGAGATGAAAAATGCACTTGGCGAATCGGCCAGTTACAAAATATGGGCGGATCACGAAGGTTTCCATAAAGCTTTTGCCGAAGGATGCGGAGCGCTTGGCGTCGGACGCGGCGCGATAGCTATAAACGATGGGGTGCGCGCCGTCGATCTCATAGAGATGAAGTCCGCTGTGGACGCGAAATACGTGAACGGCGCATACACACTCTCCCCTCTGCGCCGCGTAAAAGACGACGCCGAACTCGGGCATATGAGGAGAGCCGGCGCGATAGCGGACGAGGTGATGGGCGGCATCGCGAAATTTTTGAAACCAGGCATGAAAGAGCGCGAGGTGCGCGACCGGCTTGTGGAGCTCTTTGACGAGCACGGAGGAGAGGGGCTGTCGTTTTCCCCGATAGTCGCGAGCGGCCCCGGGGGGTCCATGCCGCACTATCAGGGCGACTCCAGGGAGCTGCGGCTCGGCGACTTCGTCGTGATAGACATGGGGTGCCGCTATAAGGGCTACTGTTCGGATATGACGCGCACATTCTGCATGGGTGAAGCGACGGACGAGATGAAAAAAGTGTACGCGATAGTGCTGGAAGCTCAAATTGCCGGGGAAGCGGCCGTAACGCGCGGCAAAACAGGGCAGGACATCGACCGCGCCGCCCGCAAAATAATAAACGACGCCGGTTACGGAGAATATTTTTTAAACAGACTCGGTCATGGAGTGGGGATAGCGATACACGAGAACCCGTACATAATAGAGGGCAACAATGTACACCTCGAGCCCGGCAACGTGTTCAGCGTCGAGCCCGGCATCTATCTGCCGGGCAAATTCGGAGTGAGGATCGAGAACCTCGTCGCGGTGAGACCCGACGGCACGGCCGAGCCCCTCAACAAATTCACGAGGGATCTGACCGTCATCAAATAATCACTTTGGCATCCAGGATTTGAAGCCCTTGCCGACCACCTCGCGGGCCTCGGATACCACCATGAACGCCCTCGGCTGGTTCTTCGCGAGGAAACGCTTCAGATCCACGGTCTGACGGCGAGTCAGCACACACATGAGCGTAGGGCGGTCATCTCCGGAGTAACCGCCGTGCGACTCTATCTTTGTCACTCCCCTGCCCAACTCGGTCGTAACATAGTCGAGCACGGGGCAGGGGTCGACCGTGACCACAAGAACCAGCCTCCGTTTGTCGAACGACGACATCGTGTTGTCGATCGTGAGGCTCGACGAGTACACCGCCACAAGCCCGAGCATCGCGTTCTCTGGCCCCACGACGAACGCGCTGGCCCCTATGACGCACATGTTTATATAGAAGTTGAACTTGCCTATCTCGACGCCGTATTTCTTTTGAATATAAAGGCTCACGATGTCGAGCCCTCCCATGGACGCCCCGGTGTGCAGCACGATGCCTCCGCCGTAGCCCTTTATCGCCCCCCCGATCAGCGCTATGAGCAGCTTCTGATCCGTATGAGCGAACGGCATGTTCTCCATTAACTTCATGAGCACAGTGATGAGGGCCACTGAAAAGATCGTCCACAGCACCAATCTTATGGACAGCTCCTTCCACGCCCAGACGAGCAGCACGATATTGGCTACGGCGACCATGAGCGGCAGCGAAACCCCGAGCGTGTAATTTATCAGCATCGCTATGCCGGTGACGCCCGAGTCGGGAAAACGAAACGGAACGGTAAAAGACATGACGCCCAGCGTATATATGGAGCTGCCGAAAATGACCGCCAAAAACGTTTTCCACTCCGCCCTGATGACGATGGGCGTCATGACCATGATCTTTTTAAGACCCCTGCGATTCCATTCTATTTTCAGATTGTGCAATTTCTTAAAACCTCCATGATATTTCGACGCCTGTTTACATCATACTACAGCATGAAGGAATCGCTGCCGGAAAACACCCCGCATTGTCCACGACAAGGGAATTTATCACAATATCGGAAAATTTTAAAGCGCCCTGAAGCGTAAGATGTTATTATTATTATTGGTCGAATTAAACGCGAACAATATCCCAGGAACTGAAATACATAATAATAACCACGCCTCGCTGATGAAAACATTTGGTCTCGTAAACATCGCTTAACACCTGGTCGCGCAACAGGCCAGCGAGGTGGATTATTTTCTTGGCTGTGCTTTGGGGGTGATGGAAGGGGGCGTTGTTATGCTTACCAACACATTTATCACATTGGCCATTTTTTGCGTTTTGATATACTTCATGTTTGGCGCCAGCAGGACAGCGCTGTGGGTACTTGGATGGGTAATATTCGCGTCCATGCTCTTCGTTTTACTGAATCAGATGAATCATGGTTCCGGCAACTCCACCGGAGCGGAGGCTACAAAAACGATCAACGACCTCCGCAATCTGAAAAAAGCCGCCATCCTGTTCCAGGGTGAACATGGAAGGCCTCCTTTGCCGAGGGAGATAGATAGCCTCGATCAATACATAGACCCTCCGATAGTGGCGCGTGTTTTTTCGGACGATCCATACAGAAGATACACGAATATAATGCTGAGCGAATTGACGGACGTCAGCGGCTATACGAGGCGGTACGTCGGAGTCGAATTGAATCCGGAAGTCTATGGAAACGTCAATATACAGAAAAAAATAGCCGCCAGAACCGACGAATTAGGGCTCTTTCAAGAAACGGCCTCTGGCAACGAACCGCCTGTTCCGTACAAATCCGGCCTTAACGTCTATATGGAGATACGATAAAACTAGGAGAACAAGTTTGCCTCTGCGAGGAATCCCGCATTCTGCGGGACAGGCCCCATGACGTGGCGGTCTTGCCAGTTGGCAACGGCAAAAACCAGATTGCGCGGCTCGAAAAAATCGAGCCGCGCAAAGACGCGTTGTTTTCATCATTCGTTGTGCCAGGTTATCACGAAAGAGACGATGCTAAAATTTGACTTCGCTGCCGCCCCATTCGATTACAGTGAATCCCTTCCGCTCGAAGGGCACAAGTTCCTGCGGCGGAACGGAGATGGGGCGCGACAGCGGCTTGAAGGCCATGAACACGCGCAGCACGCTGTCCAGCGCTGGCGTTATGTATAAAGCCGCGTTGTCCGTGTACGCTTCTTTCTGAAACGATACGAGGTTGTATCGGTTTTTCTCCATCATAGGCATCCAGACCGCCCGTTTGTGGTTAGTATGCAAAACACACTACACGAAAGATACACGAATATAATGCTGAGCGGCGAATTGACGGATGTTAGCGGTGATACGAGGCAATATGTCGGAGTCGAATTGAATCCGGGAGTTTATGGAAACGTCAATGTACAGAAAAAAATAGCCACCAAAACCGCCGAATCAGGGCTCTTTCAAGAAACGGCCTCGGGCGACAAACCGCCTGTTCCGTACAAATCCGGCCTTAACGTCTATATGGAGATACCGCGAGTGTTCGCTCCTCAAAAAGGATCCGATGCAAACTGATACGTGTTGACACGTGTTATTCATTGCCTTACAATCGTCTTTGGAGAGAGATTGATATGGGAAAGTTTTATAGTCAAAAACAACTAATTAAAATCGCCAAGTCCAAAGATTGGATAATAAGTGAGGGAAGGGGCAAAGGCAGCCATGTACTTGCAAGCAAAGCGGGCGAACAATCTTTCCCTATACCACAAAAAATCAAAACCGGGCTTTTAGCGAACATCAAAAAAAGGCTTGGAATTAACGACTAGAGGTGACGACATTCATGAAGCTGCCGGATTTTTACTCATATCCCGCAATTTTTACTACAGATGGCGACGGATGGGAAGTATTCTTCCCCGATGTCGATAACGCGTTCACAGCCGCCGATTCTCTGGAACAAGCCATTATAGAAGCACGGTATGTTCTCGAAGACATTATGTACCTCAGGGAAAAGGGAAAAAACGATATACCGGTTTCCACCCCGCTTAATCAGGTCAATCACAAACCAGGTGATATCGTTCAAATTGTCGTTGCCGTTATGCCGCAAGTGCGCAGAGAATTCAGCCAAAAATCAGTCAAAAAAACTCTCTCTATACCCTCATGGATGGAAGAGGAATTAAAGAAAAGAGGCGATATAAACATTTCTCAGTTACTTCAAAACGCGATCCGACAAGAATTACATCTGTCATAAACGCGAAAAGAGATGATGACCATATCATACATGACGCCATTTTCTCACACGACAGAAAAACCGCGAAGCCTGTCTGAATCGGCTGCGCGGTTTTTTTTGCGTTTGGTTTTTAATAGAATGGTGGGCCTACCAGGAATCGTTAAAAAGACTTAATGGCTGTCCAAAAGCTAATGTATACATTGCAAATGGAACCACTTTACCCTATATCTTGCCCGGCTGTGATATCCGCTAAGTTTTTTGGTATTTTTAATCGGATATCCCAATGGAAGAGATTGCAATCGATATTTTAACCTATTTTTCGGCACAAAAAAAGACGGGCAACCGCCTGGAGTTACCCAGACAGTTGCCCGGTTGATTTTCATTTTTTTACATGCTATATTGTTACTCGTAACAAAGACTAATCCCTGTAGAGTTATATCCCTACAGCCCCCCGTAGCCCCGGCTACGGGGTTATTTTTTCTCAGCCCGTCCAGGTAGTCCGCCCACCACTGCATCATCT
>JAITOL010000097.1 GCA_031289955.1 Synergistaceae bacterium | reverse complement strand
TCAAAAACAGCGAGAATATGCTCCGAATAAGATCCATATTTCTCAGCAAGGTAAATCCCAAAATTATCGAAATGACAGCCGCTAAGAATGGCAGACCGAAGAAAACCAAAGGATTACGGAATAACATGCTCCATGACTGCGCCAAAACTTCCCCTACCTCAAATTTTTTACCCGCGTAATTAGTTTTCTGGTTCTCCTCCATCGCAACTCCTCCATTATAATGGTTATAAAGTAAATATATTATAAAGGAAAAAAGAAGAAACCTGCCGCATTTTTATTATATTTAAAAAAGGATCGAGGGGATCAGAGTCCCCTCGCGGCCCCAATGTCTTTATTCCGCCTTACGCTTTGATATACGAGCAGACGTACTCGGATATTTCGGAGCTTTTGCATTTGAACTTGCTGTTCGCTCCGATGTTGAACTTCTGTCCGGCGGGGAACGTCTCCCAGTCGCTGCGACCCGGAAGAAGCGCCGACAGAGCTCCCGAGGTGACCTCCATTATCTCGGCGTCGCCGGTTCCGAACTCGTATTCGCCGGGGAAAATTATGCCTGCCGTCTTCCGGTTGCCGCCCGGCGTGTAAAATGTGTGGCTCAACACTTTACCCTCGAAATAAACATTGGCTTTCGCTACAAATTTTACATTTTCAAATTCATGTGACGTTGCGCTCAACACAATCCCTCCAGTTTTTTAGCGAGCGTCTCGGACGCTTCCCTTGGATCGGCCTGGCCCTTCGACTCCTTCATGATGAGGCCCTGGAGGAATTTGAGCTTGCCGCCTTTCTTGTCCTGCCCCGACTTTATCGTATCGACCACATCGGGGTTGCCGCCCAATATTTTATCGATCAACGCGTCAAGCGACTCGCTTGTGATTCGACCGACAGAGGCCCCTGTGCGCTTTATGGCGTCTTCGAGCGTGATGTTCTCGCGCGCCAAGACATCTAAAACTTCTTTTCCTATCGTGCTCGAAATCTCCTTCGACTCGACCTTCTTAACGAGCTCCGCGAGCGCGGAGGGCTTCACCTTGCAGTCCGTTATGTCCTGCCCCAGCTCGTTCAGCGCGCGCAAAACCTCCATACGAACCCAGTTCGCGGCGCGAGCGGGCGGCGCTCCGGCTTCAACCGTGTCCTCGTAATAACGCGCGAGCTCCTTCCGCTCGGTCAGAATCGCTATCTCCTCATACGCGAGACCGAAACTCTTCTCGAATCGTTCGCGCTTCTCCCATGGAAGTTCGGGCATTGAGCGTTTGAACGCCTCTATCTGGTCGTCGGTTATGACGATGGGGGCGAGATCCATCTCGGGATAATATCTGTAGTCCGACGCCGTCTCCTTGTTTCTCATGGAGCGGGTGACCTCCTCGGCGTCGTCCCACAGCCTCGTCTCCTGAATGATCCTGCCTCCGGAATCAAGAACTTTGTTCTGGCGGGATATTTCGTACTCGAGGGCGCGTTCGAGCGACTTGAGCGAATTCATATTTTTTATCTCGACGCGGGTGCCGAGCGATCCGTCGGGATTTGTGAGCGATATGTTGGCGTCGACGCGAAGCGAGCCGGACTCCATCTCGCCGTCGGATACGTCGAGATAGCGGGCGAGCTGCCGGAGCCTTATCACATAGTCGCGGGCCTCGGCCGGCGACGACATATCAGGTTCCGAGACTATCTCGGAAAGCGGCACGCCTCCCCTGTTATAGTCGACGAGCGAATACGCCGCGCCTGTGAGGCGTCCGTCCGCCGTCGGATGCACGAGTTTGCCGGCGTCCTCCTCGAGATGCAGGTGATGGATGCGAACCCGTCTCGGTTTTCCTTCGCTCTCTATGTCCAGGTAACCGCCATCGGAAATGGTGAGGCCGTATTGCGTTATCTGGTATGCCTTCGCGAGGTCGGGGTAGAAATAATTTTTCCTGTGGAAGTTCGAATAGCGCTGAATCTCGCCGTGAAGCCCGAGGCCCATGCGGGAGCCGAGCTCGACGGCACAGTCGTTCAGGAGCGGCAGAGTGCCGGGAACGGCGAGGCATATCGGGCAGGTGTTCGAGTTCGGGGTATGGCCTATATAATCCGTCGAACACGAACAGAAGAGCTTCGTATCCGTGTTGAGTTGAATGTGAACTTCGAGCCCTATCACGATCGGGCGTTTGGAAACGACCGCCATCTACGCCACCTCCCCAAGTTTGCGAGGGTCGCACACCGTCGGACGCCCGATCAAACGTTCGAGCGCCGCGGCAATGCCCAATACCTTCGAGTCTCCGTAGCGGGAACCGACTATCTGCACGGACAGCGGCAGATTAGCGCTGTTGAAGCCCATGCTCAGGCTGAGGCCCGGCAGCCCCCCGAGGCTTATCGGAACCGTGAAGACGTCGCCCAGATACATCCTGTTCGGGTCGGTCTCCTTCGTGCCAAGCGGATATGGCAGCGACGGGGTCGTCGGAAGCAGATACGCGTCGTACTTCGAGAAAACATCCTCGAACTCCTCCGCCATCTTCGTGCGAACCTTGAGCGCCGGCCCGTAATAGTTCTGATAGAACCCCTCGGTCAGAAGGCAGGCGCCGAGTATTATCCTGCGGCGAACCTCCTCGCTGAACGAGGACGTTCTCGTGTTGGCGTACATATCGGCGAGCGTAGCCCCTTCTATGTGCGTGCCGTAGCGGATGCCGTCGTAGCATCCGAGCTTGGAGCTGGCGTCCGCGAGAGCGGTCACGTAATACGTCGCAACGCCGTATTTCACGGCTATGGGAAGGTCTATCGGCTCGATCACGGCGCCGGCTTCGCGGCAGATATCCCCCGCCCGCGTAAGAGCGCCGTATAGATCGGAATCCATCTCGGAGGCCTCGAACCCCGCGAACACGCCTATCCTGCAGCCTTTCAGATCCTTCATCGCCGTCGCGTCGCTGAATTTGGGCCGCGCGTAGCCGTCGCACGTCGTGTCGTTCGGGTCGGGCCGGGCCAGTATCTCCATGGCAAGCGCCAGATCCTCGACGCTGCGGGCGAGTGGGCTCACCTGATCGAGCGCCGAGCAATACGCGATTATTCCATACCTGCTGACCTCTCCGTAGGAGGGTTTGATGCCCTGTATGCCGCAGAAAGCGGCGGGCTGCCTCACGGATCCTCCCGTATCGGTGCCGAGCGCCAGCGGAACGTAGCCGGACGCGACCGCGGCGGCGCTTCCTCCGCTGCTTCCTCCCGGGACTCTGCCGAGGTCGCGCGGGTTTTTCGTCGGGCCGATGATGGAGTTCTCCGTCGAGCTTCCCATGGCGAACTCGTCGAGATTCGATTTGGCCATCAGTATCGCCCCGGCGGCGTTCATATAATTGACGGGGGACGCGTTATACGTCGGTTTCCAGTTTTCGAGTATGTGGCTGCTGCAAGTCGTCCTGACGCCGCGGGTGCAGAAATTATCCTTGACTATATACGGTACTCCCGCGAGCGGACCCGGATCCTCGCCGCGCGCGATGAGCGCGTCTATTTCCCCGGCGCGTCTCAATGCGTCCTCCTCCAAAACAGTAATGAGGGCGTTCACGACCCCGTCGTATTTCGATATGCGCGCCATACTGGATCGCACGGCTTCGACCGCGCTGAATTTTTTATCCTTTATCGCTTTTGCCGTCTCTTTGGCTGTCAGTTCATGGATTTCCATGGGTCACTCCTCCGCGTTTATCTTAGGTACCCGGAAAAAATCGCCATCTATAGCGGGCGCGGACGATTTGAACTCGTCCCTGTCGCTCCAGTCATGGGCTATGTCGGGACGACGATCAGGCAGTTTTTTCATCTTCCACGAAAAATCCGGCGTTCCGGCGCAGTCGAGATCTCCCACCAACGCGCAAAAATCGAGTATATCGTTGATGGAATTCATCATATAATCGACCTGATCGGGCTCTATGCGGAGCTGAGCCGCGCGCGCCATGCGAAGCGTCACTTCCCTGTCGACTGTCATCTTCAAAATATCATTCCCCCTTTAATAAATATAAGCCTGATTCATATTTTTAATGAGCGTCAATGAGTCTTCACTCGAGCTTCTCCAGAAATTCCGCCTCGCTCCATATTGTAACCCCGAGACTCAACGCTTTGTTATATTTGCTTCCCGGATTGTCCCCCGCCACCACAACGTCCGTCTTCCTGCTCACGCTCGCGGACGTAAAAGCGCCTCTTTGCTCGGCGGCGGCCTCGGCGTCCGGACGGCTCATGGACGACAATTCTCCGGTGAAAACCATCTTTTTCCCCGCGAATGTCTCCGAGATGATTGATTCGGTCACTTCTTCGCCGTCGTTTTCCATCCTGACGCCGGCAGCGCGAAGCCTCGACACCACGGCCATATTGTGAGGGTCCGCAAAATGGCTCGTTATCGACGCCGCTATCGTCGGCCCCACTCCGTCCAGATTGGCGAGTTCGTCCTCGCGCGCGGCAACGAGGGCGTCCATATCGCGGAAACGCGACGTTATGTCGCGCGCCGTCTTCTTTCCGACGTTGCGGACGCCGAGCGCGTTCAGGACTGCGTAAAACGGCCGGTTCTTCGAGGACGCTATCGCCGTCGCGACATTGCGGGCGGATTTCTCCGCCATCCGGTCGAGCCCGGAGAGAGTCTGAGGCGACAGATCGTAAAGATCGGCCGCGCTTTTGACAAGGCCCGTCTCCGTCAACTGCCCGATCAATTTTTCGCCTATGCCGTTTATATCCATGCAGTCGCGCGACACGAAGTGTATCAGCTCCTCCTGAAGCTGTGCCGGACACGATCTGTTTGGGCAGCGCAAAGCCACCTCGGGAGGCAGGCGGACGGCGGAAGCTCCGCAGGCGGGGCATACCGTCGGCATCGTAAACGGCGTCGAATCGAGGGGGCGCGCGTCCAAATCCACCCTGAGTATCTCCGGTATTATCTCTCCGGCCTTGTGCACCCAGACGGTATCGCCGATTCTTACGTCTTTTCTGTCTATTTCGTCCTGATTGTGCAGGCTCGCCCGTTGAACCGTCGTACCCGACAGCTGAACCGGCGCCATGACAGCCGTCGGCGTCAGCCTTCCCGTTCTGCCGACCGATATTTCTACATTCAATATTTTAGCGCGTTTCTCCTCCGGCGGATATTTGAACGCTATGGCCCACCTTGGCGCTTTCGATGTGCTTCCGAGCTTTTCGCGAAGGCTCAGGAGGTTCAGCTTGACGACCACCCCGTCCGTGTTGATGGAGTCGGCGAAGCGCGACTTGCCCCACTCGTCGAGATATGTCAGTATCTCGTCAGACGACTCGCACAGCCGGTCATGCCCCTGTGTTGGCAAGCCCTCGTTTTCCAGCCAGCGGAGCATGTCGCGCTGAGCGTCTATGCCGAGCGAGGCCGCGTCGTTCACGTGATAGAGGAAAATTTTGAGACGGCGCGAGGACGTTATGGCGTGGTCGAGCTGGCGCAGGCTTCCAGCCGCCGCGTTGCGGGGGTTCGCGAAGAGGGGCAGTTCCGACTCCTCGCGCGTTCTGTTGAGTTCGGCGAAATCCTCCCTCGCCATGCAGACCTCGCCTCGCACCTCTATCCTGCCTTTGCGCGCGTGTTTCAGCCTGAGCGGCAGCGAGCGTATCGTCCTGATGTTCTGGGTGACGTCCTCGCCAACATGACCGTCGCCTCGCGTCGACCCTATCTCGAATATTCCGTCGTTGTATATAAGAGAGACGGCGAGCCCGTCGATCTTAGGTTCGCAGACCCAGCTTTCGCTCGCGTTTTCCCCCAGCGATCTGTAAGCGCGGTCGAAAAACGCCGCGAGCTCATCTTTGTCCAGCGCGTTGTCGAGGCTCTGCATCGGAGCGTCATGGATGACCTTGTGGAATTCGCCCCTCGGCGCGCCGCGCACCCTCATATTGGGCGAGTCGGGCGTGAGAAGCTCAGGATGAGCCTCCTCTATCGCCGAGAGCTCGCGCAGCATGGCGTCGTACTCGTGATCCTCCATTCGAGGCGAGTCGAGAATATAGTACAGTTCGTCGTTTAGCGCTATCTCACGCCTCAACGCCTCCGCCCGCGCGGAAGCCTGAGCGAAGGATTCCGGTACGGCCATAGGTTATAGCGGCTTCATAGTGGGAAAGAGAATCACGTCGCGAATGCTGCGGGAATCCGTGAGCAGCATGATTGCGCGATCGACCCCAATTCCCATGCCGCCAGTCGGAGGCATGCCGTATTCGAGGGCGTTGACGAAATCCTCGTCGAACGGATGCGACTCCTCGTCGCCCTCATCCTTGCGCCTGGCCTGGTCGACGAAACGGGCTCGCTGGTCTATTGGGTCATTGAGCTCGCTGAACGCGTTCGCTATCTCCCAGCCGTTTATGAACAGCTCGAAACGCTCCGTTACGTCGGGGTTCTGCGTGTTTCTCTTCGCCAGAGGGGAGATGACGGTCGGATGTCCGAAGACAAACGTCGGCTGAATCAGTTTTTCCTCGACGAACTCCTCGAAAAACCTCGGCAGCATATCATATCTCGTGCTGCCCTCCGGCGCGTCGACGCCGCGTTCCTTGGCCGCGTTGCGGGCCTCGTCGTCCGATATATTTATGAAGTCGATTCCGGTGTGCTCCCTCACGAGATCGGCCATTGCCGCGCGCTTGAACGGAGGCTCGAGGTCTATCTCGGTCCCCTGATACGAAATCTTCCGCGAACCGAGCGCGTCGGCGCAGGCGACAAGTATTTCCTCGGCAAGCGACATCATGTCGCGGTAACTTCCATAGGCCCAGTAGACCTCCATACAAGTGAACTCCGGGTTGTGCCTCGGATCCATGCCCTCGTTCCGGAAGTTGGGCCCTATCTCGTAGACCCTTCCGAACATGCCGACGATGAGCCTTTTCAGGTGCAGCTCCGTCGCGATGCGAAGGTACATGTCTATGTCGAGCGTATTGTGGTGCGTCATGAAAGGCCGCGCGTTCGCTCCTCCCGCGATATTGGAGAGTATCGGGGTCTGGACGTCGAGCGTGCCGTTTTTCTCGAGAACGCTTCGGAAGGTGCTGATTATCTGAGCCCTCTTGCGGAACGTCTCCCGCACCTCCGGGTTCGCAATGAGGTCTATATAGCGTTTGCGATAGCGGACCTCCGTGTCCTTGAGCCCATGCCATTTCTCAGGCATCGGGCGCAGCGACTTCGAGAGCAGGAGGAACTCCTTCACCTTCAACGACAGTTCGCCGCGCTGGGTGCGGAAGGGGGTTCCCTTCACGCCGACGATATCGCCCGTGTCCACCCACTTTTTGAAAAACGTGTAATTATCCTCGCCGAGCTCATCCCGCTGAAAATAGAGCTGGAACGTCCCGCTCTCGTCCATCAGATCCGCGAAAGCGGCTTTTCCGTGGCGGCGCAGCGTCATCACGCGCCCGGCCACGCTTCGGAAATCGTCCGACGATTCCTCGACGGCGAGATTATCGTATTTCGCCCGCAGGTCGGACAGGGAGCAGTCGCAATCCCAGTGATCGTTCGCATAAGGGTCGTAGCCCTCCTCCGAGCGAAGACGCTCCAGCTTGTCCTTCCTTTGCCTGAAAATCTCCTCCTCGGGCATCTCGCCCGGCGCTTCGTATGCCTTGTTCAAAACCTCGTCGCCCATAAATACTCCTCCCAAACTATGCAAAAAAAAATGAGACCGATTATAAGATATTTTACCACGTGTTGCCCGGCGTCCAGCGCAGAAGGTTCTCCTCGAACGATTTGAAATCCCAGCATGAGGCGCAGGCTTGTCGCAGCGCGGACGCGCCCGGCAAGCCTTTCAGAATTCCGGAGAGCATGCGGTGCGCCATCACGAGCGCGAAACGCTCCCCCTCGTGTCGCGTCGCTTCACGCGCCATTTCGATCAGAGCTTCGATCTGCCGCGAGGGCGTTGGATCGGAAAATTGCGCGTCGACCTGAAACCCGAGCTCCGCCAGGGTTTTCGGGATCAAAAACGCGTCCCTCATAACGCCCCGAGCCGCCAGCGCCGCAACGCATCCGCCATCGAGATATCGCCTCGCGTCGTCAGGCGAGTAAAAGTCCCCGCTTCCCGCCACGAGCCCGGGAAACCTTGCGGCCACGTCGCAGACCGCGTTTTTATCCGCGACGCCTTCGTACCTCTGCGATGGCGTCCTGCCGTGGAGCAGAAGCAGGTCGGCGCCCGAGGCCAGCATCAATTCGCAAAAATCCCCGGTCGGCATCGGATGCGCTCTTGGGTCGGCCAGCCGGAGCTTCACCCACACCGGCACGCCGAGAGATTTGAGCTTTTTCACCATATCGGCGGCCTCGCTCGGAAACCCAAGAAGAGACGCCCCTCCGCTTTTTTTAGTCACCTTTGGCATCGGGCACGCCATATTTATCTGAACCGCGTCATAACGCCTGCGGGCAAACGCGGCCTCAGCCCCTTTGAGCATTCCGACCGAGTCCGGGCCGAATAATTGAATGATCACTGGGCCGCGTTCAGACTCATCGCCCAACATTCTTGAAGTCTTATTGTTTTTATAAGACAAACCCGTCGCGCTTATCATCTCAGTATGCACGAGCCCGGCGCCAAGGCGCGCGTGAAACTCGCGGAAAGTGCGGGTGGTCACTCCGGCCAGCGGAGCGAGCCATATCGGAGAGGACGCTTCCACTCCGCCGACCGTATATTTTTTACAGGACATTTTTTGATTTATTGCGCCTGAATATGATCCGAAGCCCGTCCAGCGTAAGCCATTGATCGACGTTCGTTATCGTGCGGGAATTGGAGGCGAGTATCTCGGCCTGTCCGCCCGTCGCGATAACGGGCGTTTTTGTGCCGAGCTCCAGGAAAACGCGCTCGACGAGCTCGTCCACCAGACCGGTGTAGCCGTACACGATGCCGGACTGTATCGCGTGAATGGTGTTCCTGCCGATCACGCGCGGCGGGGCGTCGAGCGCGACCTGCGGAAGTTTGGCGGTTCTGGAGAATAGCGTCTGGACGCTCGTCGAGAGCCCCGGCGCGATCGCACCTCCTATGTAGCATCCCTCGGCGGACACCACGTCGATATTTATCGCGGTTCCGAGGTCGACCGCAACCACAGGACAGCCATATTTTTCGGCGGCGGCTACTGCGTTGGCCAGGCGGTCGGCCCCCACCTCGTCGGGTATATCTATATCGACCCTCATGCCGAGATCGAGTTTATTCGATACCACTATGGCCTTTACGTTGAAATATGTGCGTATACCCTCCCTCCAGACGGCTTCGAGCCTGGGAACGACGCTGCACAATATCGCTCCGTCTATGGACCCGGCGTCCACTCCATGCGAGCGGAGGAGATTTTCGAGCAGCAGGCCCGCCTCGTCCGGCGTTCTGTCGACGGAGGAAAAACGCGCGTGAACTACGAGGGATTCGGCGGCTTCGCACGAATCATCCCCGAAAACTCCGATGGACATGTTTGTGTTTCCTATATCGAGCACGAGTATCATAATTTTTACCCCCGGCGATAATCATATAACTACATTATATAGAAGAAAGCATAAACAAAATATATTCACCGCTTCAGCGACGAGAATTTTTTTATGCGAAAAGCCGCACGCGTTAGCGAATAAATAAACGAGCGTCAATGCGCCGCAAACCAGAAGCGGATACGAAAAAGAAGTTTTCTGAGGCAGCAAAAATGTAATGTTGTTTGACATACGCTCCCACGCGGCAAAGAGAAATTCGGCGCATCCCGCCGGATAAATTCCAAATTCGAACCCTAAAACAGACGGCATTGATAATACCGAGGCCAAAGGGAGCAGCGCCGCGAACGCCGGAACCGCGAATAAATTTATGACGAGGCCGGACATCGGAACATCTCCAAAGGTCCACGAGGACTGGACGGAAGTAACGAGCCATACCGCAGGGCTCGCGAGCAGCAATTTGACGCCGTTCTCCATGCGCGTCGAGGCCAGGGAAGATAGCGTCAGCACGGAGAGAACCGACAGCCGCCACCCCACGTCCCAGAAAAGCCAGGGGTTTGTCGCCAGCATGACCGACCCGGCGAAACACGTCGTGTTGAACGCGTTTCCGGGAGATCCTATCATCCTGCCGATTATGATCATCTGAAGCATGACGGCGGCGCGGACCGAGCTGGGGGAAGCGCCGGAGAGAGCGACATACGTCCAGATCAGCGCGCTTATTATATATTGCTTATGTTTTACGCGCCTTAACAGAAAACAGAATATTCCATACACAATGCCCACGTGAAGCCCGGACACGGCGAGAAGATGCGACGTGCCCGCGTTTCTGTGAAATTCGCTCAAGTTAGCGTCTTTTTCTCCGGTCCACGAAGCCGTTATATAGCCTGCCGTGAGCGGCGGCAGCACACGCGAGGCGCGGGACGTTAAAAACGCCCTGAAGTATGATATTCCGCGCGATTTTCCGACGACCGAGATGTTGGCGCTCTCCAGATATGCCGCCGCGCCCTTGGATTTCCAGTATAAAAATTCGTCGAAATCTCCCGGCGCGTCCGCTCGCCTGAAAGGGCGCGTGACTCCCGAAAACCTGACGATATCCCCCGGTTCGGGACAATTCTCCGGCGTATCCCTCAGCACATATTTATCCGAACGGAAATTCAAATATCCCCGGGAATTGATTTTAACGAGGGCAACGTTGGAGTATCCCCATTTCCTGGCGCTTAGCACGACTCCGGTTTCGTCGGTCAGTTTTTGGGGCAGCGGACTCCGGGAAATACCGTAATCGACGACAAATAACCCCAGCGCCGCCGATAACAGCAGAACGCAGACCACAGGAAGCGAACGCTCATTCGCGAACCCGGCGCCGAGCAAATACCAGCCCGCGGACAAGGCGACGGCCATAGCCGCCGAGGATATGAAAGCAAAAGACATATCCTCGCGGAAAACCAGAAACGCGCATAGCGTCGACAACAGGGCAAACGCGGGAGCGCGAGCGAGAGGCGAAACCTCGGCGGGAGTAGGGACACGGCCGTGAGTTTCCATCAGTTTGAGACCGTTATCAGTTCCCGAAGCGCGTCGAAACGCTTGCCGCCTATCCCTCGCACGCTCCTGAGATCCTCGGGCGAGCCGAACGGGCCATTCTCCTCCCTGTGGGCCACAATCGCCAAAGAGAGCTTGGGCCCGATGCCGGGCAGCGTGGACAACAAAGACGCGTCCGCCGTGTTTATATCGATTTTGGAGATTTCGCCGCTTTCCTGGCTCTGCCTCGGATAACTCACGCCGCCCTGGGTTTGCCCCGCAAACGAGTCGGGCCTCGTTTGCGGGTTGCCGGGCCTTTGCGTTTCAGATTGTTTAGGGACGTCGCCAGGCGATGGAACAGGAATGGTTGTGATTACGACATGAGCCTCGTCCATAAGTTTAGCGGCGAGATTTACGGAGTCGCGGTCGGCTTTGGCCGTAAATCCTCCCGCCATGCCGACCGCGTCGTTCACGCGGCTTCCGGGGGCTATTTCATATACGCCCGGAAATTTGACCTCGCCGGTGACATAAACAGCCCATGTCTCCGGCGCCTGTGTTTCCATATCTTCCATCTCCGGCGCCTCAACCACTATCGTAGTCTCTTTGCGAGGGGCATTTTCCCCGCGGAATGTCAGGGCTATGATAAAAACCGCCGCGATGCAGGCGGCCCCCAAAATTGAGTAAATCAATTTTTTCGTTCTCTCACTCGGATAAATCATATTATTTCACCATCGAGACACCAGGGACTCGACGCGGTTATCAAAACGTCGCGAAATTTTCCAGACATATCCGGCGGAGCGGAGACGAGCACCACCTTATCTGCGGCCGTCCTTCCCTGAAGAAGCCCCTCCCCCTTTGGGGCAGGCTCGTCCAGAAGCACCTCGAACTTATGTCCGACCATGCGTTCGTTTATCTCGCGGGAAATCTCCGTCTGTATTCCGTTTATCCTGACGAGACGGCGCGCGCGCTCGCGAACCGGTATCTGGTCGGCTCGCTTCGCTGCCGGCGTCCCTTCCCTTGGGGAGTACGCGGCAGTGTGGACGAGATCGAACCTTACCTCCTCGAGAAGCGAGACCGACTGCTCGAACTCGTCCTCCGTCTCTCCCGGAAAACCGACTATGAGGTCTGTAGTCAAAGCCGCGTGGGGAAGAGCGGCGCGAATCCCGCGGGCAAGGGATATGTATTCGTTCCTCGTGTAACGCCTGTTCATCTCGCGAAGCACTTTATCGCTGCCGGCCTGAACCGGCAAATTTATTCCGGGGCAGATATTGCGGCGCGAAGTCATGACGTCAAGTATATCGTCGGTGAAGTCTGACGGGTGAGAGGTGAGGTATCTCAGGCGCTTCAAACCGTCTATGGAAGCCGTGTCAGCCAAAAGACGGGAGAAGCCGTATCCAGCGAGGGAACCGGTTAGATCGCGGCCGTAGGTGTTTACGTTCTGCCCGAGGAGGGTGATCTCCGCGGCGCCGCCGCGCACGAGGGTTTCCGCCTCTTTTAGAATATCCTCAGGGGGCCTCGATTTGAACCTCCCCCTTACATATGGCACTATGCAGTAGGCGCAAAACTGATCGCAGCCGTTCGCGATCGTAATATAGGCTTTGTGTCGGTTCGACCTGGAAAGGGGCACACAGGAGAGCTCCGGTGTGTCGCCGGTTATGAGGCGCGGCGCTCCCCCTTCATATGATTCTTCCATGGCGTCCGCCACGCCGCCGAGATTTTCAGGGCCCGCCACAACGCGTATCCAAGGGAATTTTTTCGCGACCTCCGCGCCTGTTCGGGCCGCCATACAACCGAGCAGAGCGATGCGGGGTTTCCCGCAATCCTCCCAAGAGGCGCGGTATTTCCCAAGCTCGCTCAATACCTTTTGCTCCGCTTTATCCCTCACGCTGCATGTGACGAATATCACGAAGTCCGCGTCACCCTCGCCGCCCTCGGCCCATCCCCGCGACGTCAATGTCTCGCGCAGTCTGTCAGCGTCATATACGTTCATCTGGCATCCGAAAACCCTTATCGCAAAATATCTTTGATTCAACCGCGCTTCTCCCCTTCTGTAAATGAGCGAAAGTGATAGTATCATATATGGAGCGCTTAGCAAAACGAATTTTGGCTGCATCCGCGCGTATTCGCAATAATAAAAGGAGTGGGATGATGTTGTTACGCATAGCTCGTTGCGGTCTGTTTATGGTTGTTTTTATTTTCTTTGGGGTTGCCTCGGCGGAGGAAACTCCGGCTTTGCCGGATATTCCGGGTTGGGTGTGCGGCGAGCTGAAAGTTGCGCGATTCGACGCCGTTTCGGGTAATTATGGCTACTGGCAGGAGCGGGATTACAGAACGCCCGGTGGTATTGGGCTCAAGGCTGTGCTGATGTACGGTAATGGGCCGAAATTCTATAATCTTCCGCCAAACGGAGTGGCCTCGAACGATCTCCCGGTCGGTTCAGGCGCGACATACGAAATAATCCTGCTCAAAGGTTACCGCTCGCTTATCGAGTATCACCCGACGCTTGGCTATTCTGTGGCCGTAAACGCGTTCGAGAAAAAATACACCCTTACTGTGGAATGTGGGCCTTTCGAAAAGCGCGGCGATGTTTTGAGGACTGTCGAGGAAATCCTGGGTTTCATAAAATAAAAGCCGGAACAAGCCCGGCTTTTATTATTTATTACACAAAAACGTCATTAGGCGGATATTACATTTTTACTCGGGCTCAAACATATCCTTGCCTACGCCGCAAATCGGGCACACCCAATCATCCGGGACATTTTCGAACGCCGTCCCCGGCGCGACTCCGGAGTCAGGGTCGCCGGCAGCGGGATCATAATTGTAACCGCAAACTGAACAGACGTGTTTCTGCATATGCAATCCTCCTTATCAATAGAGACACTTTTATAAAAATTAACATTATTATATTATATGCTTATATATTGTCCTTCAAAAGGGCAATATTACTATTCGAGACTTAAGACTCATTTTATCAGCGAAAATAGTCCCGACCCTTTATGAGATAATCGAGACCCGACCACACAGTCATTATCATGGCTATCCACATTACAGGAAGCGCGTAAGGTATGTTGAATATCATCATGATTATAGCTATTATCTGACTGACGGTTTTGGCCTTGCCTCCCTTTGAAGCGTGAATGACGACTCCATCGACGGCCGCGACCATCCTTATCCCCGACACGATGAACTCCCTGGACACGATTATAACGACGATCCAAGCCGGCAGCCTCTCCAGCTCCACCAGAGATATGAGGGCGGCCACCACAAGGATCTTGTCGGCGAGAGGGTCTATGAATTTACCCATATTCGTTACGATCCCGTGCTTTCTGGCAAAGTAACCGTCAGCGGCATCCGTCAGGCTCGCGACGATGAAAACGATCCCGGCGATAATATCCCCGATATTTACCCCTAAAAGTGTTCCAAACTGTCCCCTGACAGTCAAAAAGACCATTACCAGAGGCGCCAAAAACACTCTGGACAGACTAAGCAGGTTCGGCAAATTCCATGATGTAGCCACAAAACGCAACTCCTTCCTATGCTATCGTTCTTTAAGTATAGCCAGTCATAGTGAATTTAGCCAGAGCCCGTTCGTGATCTTGACTTAAAATCTCAGATGGATGAAAATGTGTTATACTTTAAATATATAAGAGTAAGAGCTTTGCGCGGATTTTTGTTGTTTTTGGAAGGGATATATTAATTAAAAGAAAGGCGGTTGATAACCATACTAGAAAATTTGCAAACCCCCATTCAGTCTGAACCTATACCCCTTTTTGGCGCATTTCGCCAACTCAAACGAGAAATAATATGAGACTTTAGACCTATTGTTATTATTAATTTTGTCCCTATAATACGATTCAACAAGTCACAAAGGATTAGTGAAACTAGTTCGAACGTATTACGGGGGCAGGGAGGAATTAAAAAATGATCTTTAAGTACAAAGCAAGAACTGCCACCGGGCTTATAAACAGCGGAACAAGGGAAGCCGCGAGCGAAATGGCCGCTATCACCTGGTTGAGAGAGCAGGGCTGGTCTCCGATAGTAGTTGAGGCACAGGGAGGCGCTGGGGCTTTTTTAACAGGAAATAAAGATGAGGGGAATTCGCTCTTCTCAAAAGAGATTTTTCCGCAAAGAGTTACGTTAAAGGATAAGAATGTGCTTTTCAAGCAAATGGCGACTATGGTCAACGCGGGAATCACAATAGCTGGCACGATGGAACTGCTCGCGGCTCAGATAGAAAATAAAACGCTCGCGAGGGCGATAGCTGAAATAAGGGACGCGGTAAGCGGCGGAGTCACCACGGCGTCCGCGTTTGCGAGGCACCCGAACATCTTCAACGCGCTGGAAGTCGCTCTGATACGTGCGGGCGAAGAGGGCGGCGTTCTCGACATAAGCCTGGCGAGACTCGCCACTTTTATAGAGGCTCAGTATGCGCTGCAGAAAAAAATAAAAGGCGCGATGATGTATCCGTCGGTGATAATGTTCTTCACGCTGATAACTCTCGTGGTTCTCTGCGTTTTCATAGTGCCTCTCTTCAGAGCGGCATTCGTGAATATCGGCATACAGAAGATGCCTTTTCTGACGTCGGTGGTATTTGGAATATCGGATGTTTTGAAATCATATTGGTATTTGATCCCTGTTCCTTTCATCCTGGGTTACATGGCTTTGAGGCATATCGACAGGACGGTGGAGGGCAAAAAGGTTCTCGATAGGATGAGGCTTCACGCTCCGTTATTTGGCGACATCATCTTCAAGAGCATAATGGCGAGGGCGTTCCGCACGCTGGCGACGCTTGTAACAGCCGGAGTATCCATATTGGACGCGATAGAGATGTCCGCCGGAGTCGCTGATAACTACGTGATAGGCGAAGCGTTCAGGGTAATGCGGGAAAGAGCTCAAAACGGAGTCATGTTGAGCATCACCATAAAGGAACAAAAGCTTTTCCCCTCGATGGTCGCGCACATGGTGGCGGTTGGCGAGGAAACAGGCCAGGTTGACGACGTTCTCTCGAAAGTCGCGGACTGGTATGATATGGAGCTCGACGAAAAGATCAAAGGACTCACGTCGGTAATAGAACCGGTAATGATAGTCTTTGTTGGATTGGTAGTAGGACTGGTGGTCGCCTCGGTCTTCGTTCCGATAATACAGGCGATGCAGCAGTTTATGTAAGATAAAGGCAATACGTCTCGGCAAACGAATTGAGGCGGCAGCAGAAAATAATATCCCAGGGAGTTGATGCCCGGCAGCGATGACAGCTATAGCTAAACGGTAAGGAAGTAAAATGTCTTGAATAGTTGTTTTTTGAGAATGTTTGTTGACAGCAGTTGAAAAGGCAGCTAAAATACTCGGGGCAAAAAGACCCCACAAAAAACAGGAGGAAATAATAATGAAAGTTATGTCACGTAAGGGCGGTTTCACACTCGTTGAACTTTTGATAGTTATCATGATCATCGCTATATTGGCTGGTATGATGATGCTCGCGACCGGTTCCGCAACTGACGGCGCGGAAGCGACGAAGGTCATCAACGACCTTCGCAACCTGAAGGGCGCGGCGCTGATGTTCTTCATCGACGAGCAGGAATGGCCGACAGCGACGGCAGCATCCTCCACCAGCCTCGACAGGTACATGGATCGCGCGTTCCTCACGAGCAGCCCCAGCAGGTATGTGACCCTCATCGTCACCTCCGGCGATTCGGGCGGCGGTGTCACCAGAAGCTATATCGGCGTCACGCTGAGGACGAACGAAACCCATCGCGAAGGCGTACAGAAGAAGCTGGCCGGAAACGCGAAGAATTCGGGACTCTGGACAGCGCCAGGCCACGCCTATGTAACCGGCGCAAACATCTTCATGAGCATGAACTAAGGAACGACTCTATCGCATCTCTACCGAATAACTCACAAAATGCGGCGCTTTTTTATAAAGCGTCGCATTTTAATGCTTTAAAAGATTGGAGGCAAGCGTCATGCGGAGGTTATTTAAAAAGCGCGGGGACGGTTTCACATTGGTCGAACTTTTGGTAGTTATCCTGATAATAGGGATTTTATCCGGCATTCTCCTTCTTTCACTCGGCGCCTCCACCGACGCCTCCGAGGCCGCAAGAATACTCAATGATATCGCCAACGTGAAGGGCGCCGCGTTGATGTTTTTCATAGACGAGGCAAGGTGGCCCGCGGCTTCGGACGCTCTGAGCATTGATTCGTATATGGACAGGGCTTTCATCACCGGCGCTTATGCCAGATATAATACTTTGCTCGTCGTCTCCGGCGATATGGGGGGCGGAAACATCAGGACGCTGATTGGCGTAAAAATGAACGCGAACGATTTACATCGCGAAGGAGTCCAGAAAAAACTCGCCGGTAACGCGAAAAGCACAGGCCTTTGGCAGGCGCCGGGGCAAAGCTATGTTGGCGGCCCCGATATCTATGTGAGTTTGAACTAGCCCGGGGAATTGATATTATCACAATGCGGGGATAACTTGAAAACGAAAAGCTGAATAATAATAATTGACGGCGCCCTGGTGGATAAATCCCCATGGAGCGCCCTTTATTATCATCTATGGTCGACGCCTCAGTGGAAATTTAATCCCGCAAGCGCGACTCCTTTGACATTGCCGTCGAATTTGAGCGTTATCTCGTTTATTCCCTCTCTCAGAGGTATGTCGGTTAAAACGACGTCGATATATCCATCTTTTACCTTGAATTCGCCAAAAAACTCTCCGTTCGAGGAGACTTTCGCGCTCCTTTGATCCTCCCTCCTGAGGTCTAAAAACCGCATCGAGAGGCCGGCGGGCTTGGGTTTCATGGCAAACAACATCAGGGCCACATTATTGTTATTTATCCTCTTTACAACCATTTCCTCGCCGTCCGTAGAAAAAAAGTCCACCGCGTGATAAAGCCCTCTGTAGTCGTAAAGCATGAGCGATTCATCGTCCAGTTGAAACACGCTGTAGATATCGTTGATGAAAAGCGATCCCGCGTTTGTCGTCTCGATAGTGTTTTGCGTCATCGTAGCGGTGACGTAAATATCCCCGGGTTTTAGAGATTCCTTCATAACGCGTCTGGAAAATCCCTCCAGACCGCTGTAGCCGCTCATGTAAGTTCTTCCATACGGCGTAAAATATTCCGCTGCCAGCTGCAGCAAAATCGAATCGCAGCTTAGGATAAAATCGGAATCCTCGTAATTAGGGCTGTCGCTGAACGCCCTCAGCGAAGAATGTTCGTTTCCGACCGCTCCCACAGGATTTGTAAATAAAGGGGCGAGATTTTTATACATTCCGCACAAGTTCATATAGAAAAAAATGCAAAAAATCAGGGCGATGATAAACCCTCTCTCTTTGGGTATTTTTAAAATAGCCGACGTCTTATGGAGTCTCCATAGGTTGCGAACGCCATCCATGAAGCGACCAAGTCTCTCCTCGATGAATCTGGCCATGAATATATATATTATGAACGACAGCGACAAAGCGCCTTTGTACGCGTTGTAGGATAAATTGCTCCCGTGACGGTAAAATTCATAGCAAAAAAATATGTAAACGAGAACGTTGGATATGAGGGCGGCGGAGAGAAATGAAAATACCCCCTCGCGCTTCAGCTGATAGATGATCGCCGCCGATACCAGGATGTTCGAGGCGATCAGCATAATGAAATGCGCGTCCGGAGACGATATGGCGTCCTGCATGCCCAAGACATCGTAAAATGTGGTCAAATGTATATACC
>JAITOL010000091.1 GCA_031289955.1 Synergistaceae bacterium | reverse complement strand
ATTTACCGATTATTGATTTTTCAAGGTGCGAGACGCTTTTTTGATGTGCGAAAGTTGAGTTATCATATTTGTTTACTTATAGCCTTGATGACTCCGACAGACTGCTAGAATCTCCTTGCTTTACCGTATATCGCTGCGGCGAGCACACAGAGGATCAGTGCTATGAGAGGCCAGAACAGCCATGGAAAACTTTTCATAGGAAGAACGCTTTTTTTTGCGTGACGCCAACCCATGATTGTCCCCGTAAGCATAGCATATAGAAAAACCGTTGGGTCATGTCCCATTAGCATCATGGATGGCATAACGCCTAAAACTACAGCGATAAACTCGGCTAAAACGGTTGTGATCGCGTAACCTAAGTAACCCATGAGAATTCCCCCCAAATCACGCCGTCATTATACAGCAAGCGGCCCGCGGCGCGTGGGTTTGGCTCGCGGTGCGAAGCGATCCCGCAGGAGATCAAATATATTGGATGCACTTTCTCTGCTGAAGTGGGCCGCATCCGATGCGCCTTGAATTTACCCAACATGGATAAACAGGTTTTTGGGGTACAATAATGCCGTAATCATTTCCTTGCTGAATCACGACTGGAGATGGATAATATAAATATAGGACGGTCATATGCCGGAGCTGAATTATGAAACTCTGAACGAAATGAAAAAAAATAACGCGTCGTGGCGGCTGCTGACGGCGGATAATTCGCCGCTCATCATCAGTTTCTTGAACCGCGCGTTCATAATTCCCAACCATCGAACCCGTTCGGAATCGGACTTGACGGAACTATTGGATGATGAACTGTATTTTTTGCGGGAGCGGTACGGCTATGATGTTTTCAGGAGATCGTCCGCAGATTACCTGAAAGAATGGACTGAACACGACAGAAGGTGGCTGCGGAGATTTTATCCCAACGGTTCCGACGAGCCTCATTATGACGTTACGCCGGCCGCCGAGAAAGTCGTCTCATGGCTGGGCTCGCTTTTCGGAAACTCTTTCGTCGGCACGGAGTCGCGGCTGAAGACGATATTCGATCTGCTTCGCCAGATGGTTGAGGGCTCGGAGGTCGATCCCAAACTGCGCATCGAGGAGCTCAAAAAACGAAGGGACGAGATAGACAGGGAAATATCGAGGATAGAGGGCGGAGAGATAACTCTGCTCGACGATACTTCGCTGAAAGACAGGTTTCAGCAGTTCTCCTCGACGGCGATGGAATTATTGAGCGATCTGCGCACAGTCGAGTATAATTTCAGGGAGCTCAATAACGCCGCCCGTGAGAGAATAGCCCGTTGGAACGAGGGCAAAGGGGCGCTTTTGGACGAAATCCTCGGCGATCACGATGCCATATCCGACTCGGATCAAGGCCGGTCGTTTCGGGCTTTCACGGCTTTTCTGCTGTCAAACGACCTCAGACAGGAGTTCGAGGAGCTCATGGAGCATGTTATGAATATGTCCGCTGTGCGCGATACGTCGCCGGACAAAAGGCTTCGCCGCATTAACAAATTCTGGCTGGATGCGGGCATTCACGTCCAGGAAGTGGCGGCGTCCCTGTCCGAACAGCTCCGCAGATTTCTCGACAACAGCGTTTTGCTGGAGAACCGCAGAATAGCGGAGATATTCAAAAAAATTCAGGAGCACGCGCTGGATATTCGAAACGACCAGCCACGAGGGGATTTCATGGAGATCGACAACACCTCCCTGGACATAAGTCTCATTATGGAGCGCCCGTTGTTTTCTCTCGCGGCTCATATCCGCCTGGAATCCGGCGAACTGCTGCCCGGGGACGAGGATATCGACGCCTCCGCGCTTTTCGAACAGATCTACGTCGACATAGCGCAGTTGAAGGACAATATCGAACGCTCCCTTCGTCACGCTTCCCAGATCACACTGAGGGAAATACTCGCTGAGTATCCACCACAGCGCGGCCTGGCGGAAATTTTAGCCTATATGAATATCGCCGCGAACAGAGCGGAATCCGTATTTGACGAATCGGAGAAAGAATTGCTCGAATGGCGCAACGAACTGGGGAACAGGGTGGAAGCGACCGCGCCCCGGATAATTTTTACGAGGTAAAAAAACGCGTGAAATAAGGGTGATATTGATTGATAACAGACGAAAATATATTGCCCCAAATCGGTTCCGACGATGGGCGCGCGGCTTTCTCCAGGGTTCTCGTCAGCCTCTACAAGGGCGTTTTGTATCGCGACAATTCGGAGAAGTTGTGGAACGATCTGTTGGGAAATCAGGCGCGCGCCGCCGATCATTTTTCCATAATCGGGCTTCAGTTGATCGTAGACGAGAAAGAGGGCTTCGCCTATCTGCGCTATCCTCACCCTGGGGACGTGCCCAACTCTCCGGACGATGAAACGCCGAAATTGGTCGCGAGACGTTCCCTGACATTTCAGGTAAGCCTGCTTCTTGCGCTGCTGCGAAAACGCCTCGCGGAGTTCGACGCGTCCGGCGAGGGAACGCGCCTTGTGATGACGCTCGACGAGATCGTCGCCACAGTCGACATATTCATGCCGGAGGGCGGCAACGAGGCCAGGGTGACGGACAAAATAGAGGCCAATATAAATAAAATAAAGGATATGGGGTTCATTCGTTCGCTGAAAAATCGGCCGCACGAATACGAGGTGCTGGGCATAATAAAGGCGTTCGTGGACGCCGAATGGGAAGCGGAATTCGAGCGACGTCTCGCGGACTATAAAAATCACATCAGATCCGGCGCCGCCGGCCGGGAGAAAGAGGAGTAGCGTATGCCGACACAGAACGAGCTGGACTTCGCATCGGAAGACGTCGACGCATCAGAAGCCGGGTTTCGCCTGCACAGGTTCGAGGTCTTGAACTGGGGCACGTTTGACAATCGCGTATGGTCGTTGGAACTGGGCGGGAAGAACGGACTTTTGACCGGTGATATCGGATCGGGGAAATCCACGCTTATGGACGGCGTCACAACTCTCCTGGTGCCTCCGAACCGGGCGTCCTACAACAAAGCCGCCGGGGCGGACAGGCGGGAGCGAACTCTGAGGTCCTATGTGGAAGGACACTACAAGAGCGAACGGCTTGAAAATTATTCGACTGCCAAGCCTGTCGCGTTGCGGGGTCCGGAAAATTACACCGCGCTGCTCGGTTTTTTTCACAACGCCGCTTCAGGTCAAAGCGCGACGCTCGCACAGGTATTCTGGAGGAAAAAAGAGGACGTCGCGCAGATAGAGCGTTTTTTTGTCGTTTCGGACAGGGAACTCACAATAGCCTCTCATTTCGCTAATTTCGGAGTCGAGATGAAAAATCTGCGCAAAAGGCTCGAGAGCGGCGGAGCGGAGATACTCGATTCATTTACAAAATACAGGGCGCGATTTTCGAGGGCGCTCGGCATTCCCCCGGAGCGCAGCGAACACGCACTCAACCTCTTCCATCAGGCCGTTTCGATGAAATCCATAGGAGACCTCACCGACTTTGTCAGGGCGCACATGTTGGAGCCATTCGACGTAAGCGACAGAATAAACTCGCTGATCGGCCATTTCGACGATCTGACGCGAGCTCATGAATCCATATTGAAAGCCAAAAGGCAGATAGAGCTTCTGACGCCCTTGGTCGGCAACTGCTCCGCGTACGAGAGGATCATGAGCGAGGCGGAGGCGCTGGATTTGTGTCTGGCGGCGAATGAGACGTATTTTGCCGGGCACAGATCCGAACTGCTGACAAAAAGAATCGGGGAGCTTGCGGAGGAGGAAAACGGGCTCGAAGAAGCTGTCCGAACCCTCGGTGCGCAAAAGGATGACAACGAACGCAGGATCGACGAACTTAAAACCGCAATTCGCGAGAATGGCGGAGACAGGGTGGAGAGCATAAAATTACAGATTACGCAGAAAACGAAAGAACGGGACGAGCGCCGCCAAAATTTCGACAGATACTCGCATTACGCCGCGTCGCTGGGTTTTCAGGCGTCGTGCGACAGAGACGGGTTCGCCTCCGTGAAAAAAGGAGTCGAGTCGATATACTCCGGTCTGGACGACAAAATAGCCTCAAATCAGAACGCCGTTTCCGAGAAAAAATACGAATTGAAGAGCTTCTCGGACGAACTGGACGAATTGAGAGGCGAGCTCAAAAATTTGAGGGCGCACAGGACGAATATCGGCTCGAAACATATCGCGCTGCGAGAGAAAATAGCTTCCGAGCTGGGAATCCGCGCGGAAAATATACCTTTTGCCGGAGAATTGCTCGCCGTGCGCCCCGAGGATAGCGCATGGGAGGGAGCGGCGGAACGGATACTGCATAATTTCGCCCTGTCCGTCCTCGTTCCCGACGAACACTATATGGCGGTTTCCGATTGGATCGACCGAAACCATATCGGTGGTCGCATGGTCTATTACAGGGTCAGAAGCGGAGAAGCGAAGAAGTCTCCTGCCGATTTCCCGCGAGTTGTTCAGAATTCGCTCTCCGCCAAACTGGAAGTGAAGGCCGGCAGCAGGTTCGAGGACTGGCTCTGCGCGGAACTGGCGTCCCGTTTCAACTACGTCTGCTGCGATGACATGGATAGCTTCAGGCGCGAGAAAAAGGCCGTTACAAAAACAGGTCAGATCAAGGCCGACGACCGCCGCCACGAAAAGGACGACCGTTACCGCATAGACGACAGAAGCCGTTACGTGCTCGGATGGGACAACCGCTCGAAGATAGATGTTTTAGAAAATTCTGAGCGCGTCGCCGAGGCGAGGCGAGCTAAAGCGAGCGCGGAAGTCGATTCGCTCTCCAAAGAGTACAAAACGCTGAAAGCCCGAAACGACGACGTCGTTGCCATTATGACGTATCAGGATTTCAACTATGTCAACTGGCAGGGGACGGCTGTCGAGATAGAGGAGCTGAAAAGCGAACACGACAGGCTTGTCGAAGCGTCGGATAAGCTGAGGCAGCTGAACAAAAACTTGAGGGAAACCGAGCAGAACGGGAAGGTAATAGAAAAAGAGATCGCCCAAAAGCACAGGGAGATAGGCAATGTCCAAAACAGAAAACTGGAGGACGCAAAACAGCTCGCGGTCTCGAACGCGCTGAGGACAGAGGAGGCGGTGAAGCGCCACGCGCCGTATTTTGGACAGCTCGACGAATACGCGGCCTCCATTTACGAGGACAAACCCACCCTGGACAACTGCGGGGCCAGGGAGCGGGAAATCTCCGCCAGGCTGACTAAAGCGAAAAACAGCCAGAAGGCACATGCCGACGAGATAGCGGCTTCCACCATAAAAATGATGTTTTCATTTCACCTCGAGTATCCGCTGGAGACGCGGGAGTTCGATTCCACGATGAGCTCCGCGCCGGATTATCGCGGGCTTTTCGAACGCCTCGAGTCCGACGACCTCCCTCGTTTCGAGGCGAAATTCAAGGAGCTGCTCAACGAAAACACCATCAGGGAGATCGCGGCTTTCCAGGCCACGCTCCACATGGAGTCGCAGAGCATACAGGACAGGATAAACACCATAAACGAATCGTTGGCCGACATCGACTACAATCAGGGGCGATTCATCAAACTCATGGCGCACAGGGCAAACGATAGCAGGATACGCGATTTTCAGAACGAGCTCAAGTCCTGTACGGAGGGATCCATGTCCGGCTCTGCCGATGACGCGTACTCTGAGGACAAGTTTCAAAACGTCGTGAACCTCATCGAAAAGCTGGCATGCCGCCCCGAATACTCCGAGTCCGACGCGAAGTGGGCCGAATTAGTGACGGATGTCCGCAACTGGTTCACTTTTTCCGTATCGGAGATATGGAAGGAAACCGGCGAGGAATACGAGCATTACACGGATTCCGGCGGAAAATCCGGGGGACAGAAGGAAAAGCTCGCGTACACGATACTGGCGGCGAGCCTGGCGTATCAGTTTGGACTGGCCGACGAATCGTCCGGCCACAGGACGTTTCGTTTCGTTATGATCGACGAGGCCTTCGGGCGAGGCTCGGACGAATCCGCGCAGTTCGCGCTGTCGCTCTTTGGAAAACTGAGCCTTCAGCTGCTCGTGGCGACTCCTCTGCAAAAGACGCACGTGATAGAGCCATTCATATCGCACGTCGCATTCGTTCGGAACGAGGGAGGAATGAACTCCCGAATAAGCAATATGACAATCGAGCAGTACCTCGAGAGAAAAAATGCCGCGCGAGCCGTGGACGACCGGTAAGGACGTCGTATCCCACGTTCGCCGTCTGTGGGAACGGGGAGATATTCTCTCGTCGTTTGTGACCGGGCGCGACATATTCCCTCTTTCTTGCGCCATGAAGGGCCCGTCCTCGCGCGAGTACAGCGAAATGTTCGACGACTCGCGCCGCTGGGCCGCGTCGCTTATATCGGATTCGCGCGCGCACTGGTACAGGGTCGAGACGAGGACGGTCAACCACCGCGTGCTCGGGCGCAATGAGTTTCCGCACAGAATATGGGTGGACGCCCGTGAAGATGTCCTGCGGATGCTGCATAAAAAACGCGACGCGGATCTGTTTCTTGAAAAAGTACGGTTCACGGAGGAGGAATGCCCGGCCCTGCTATCCTACATGGCACGGCGGCCCATCGAGGTGTCCGGTCTCGGGGATGACTGGGACAAATTGGTCTCGGTCGCGCTCTGGATGATATGCCGTCCAAAGCCCGACATTTATATAAGGCAGATGAACTTGCCTGGAGTCGACACGAAATTCATCGAAAAACATAAGGGGATTCTCTCTAAACTGCTCGACCTTGTACTCTCCAAAGATGCGGTGAACGAACGGTCCGCGCAATCCCGATTCGAGGAAAGATACGGTTTCAAAACCCGCCCCGAGCTGATACGATTTCGCCTTCCAAGCAACTGCCTCGCGTTCCCTCGGGGAATATCGGACATCTCTGTCCCATCGGAGGAATTCGCGGCGCTGGATCTTGGATTTGGGGAAAATCTCAAAGTTTTGGTTGTGGAAAACAACATAAATTTCCTGTCGATACCCCGCGCCAAAAACCTTCTGATTATATGGGGCCTCGGCTACGGGTTTGATTTTTTAAAAGAAGCGGGATGGCTTGCGCGTGGAGAAATATACTACTGGGGCGATATCGACACCCACGGGTTTGCGATATTAAACCAGTTTCGAGCGATATTCCCCGGTTCGCGCTCGATACTCATGGACCGGGACACGCTTACGCGGCACAGGGAGCTATGGGTGGATGAAAAGACCCCTGCGTCAGGAGACCTGCAAAATCTCGCCCCGGACGAAGAAGCTCTTTACTCGGATCTGCGCCTGAATGTACTGGGGCCGCATATCAGACTGGAACAGGAACGAATCGGCTACGGTCTCGTCATGGACGCGCTGAGTAAAATAACTGGCGCAAAGCTCGATGCCTCGATAAACCCTCGCGTTTTTATTGACAATGACGATTGGTGCGTGTAAAGTTTTACAAATAAACGCAAGTTCGGCTGGTGTAAGCTGATAAAACACAGGCTTTTGTTTAAATAAGTAAGGTTGTGCAAAAATAGAGGGAGGTAGTTGTTGAGATGAAGAGATTGTTGGTTTTTGCTTTGGTTCTGTCGTTGTGTATGGGCCTCGGTGTTTTTGCTGCGTCGCCGGGTGAGGCCGCGACCATCAAGATCGGCGTGATTGCTCCTCTCACTGGCGGCGTCGCCGTCTACGGGGTAGCGTGCAAGAACGGGGCGGAGCTTTACACCAAGGAGCTCAACGCCGCCGGAGGAATAAAGGGACAACAGATCGAGCTCATCATTTATGACGACAAGGGCGATCCGACCGAAGCCCTGAACGCCTACAACAAGCTCGTCACTGCCGACGAGGTCGCGGCTATCATCGGCCCTGTCACGAGCTCCCCGACGTTCGGCGTGGCCGAGGCGTCCGTAGCCGACAACGTTCCGGGCATCACCGGCACAGCGACGCATCCCGATGTAACTTCATACGGCAAGAACTACTTCCGCGCCTGTTTCGAGGATCCCTTCCAGGGCGGCACGATGGCGCGCTTCGCGGCGGATAAACTGAGCGCGAAAACGGCGGCCGTTCTCTACAACGTGTCCGACGCTTATTCGACCGGCCTTTACAACGCTTTCAAGGCCGCCGCTGACGATGCCGGCCTCAAAATAGTCGGAGTCGAGAGCTACGCCAAGGACGACGTCGATTTCAACGCTCAGCTCACGAGCATCGCCGCTCTCAAACCAGACGTTCTGTTCCTGCCCGACTACTACAACACTGTGTATCTCATCTGCTCGCAGGCTAAAAAAGCCGGCATCACATCCACATTCCTCGGCGTCGACGGCACCGACGGCGTTCTCGAAATAGAGGGCGCGGACGCGTCGGTATTCAACGGGCTGCACTTCGCGAACCACTATTTCAGCGACGATCCGTCCGACCTCGTACAGAACTTCCGCAAGAACTACGAGGCGGAGTACGGTATCGCGCCGAACTCGTTCGTCGCTTTGGGCTACGATTCCGCGATGATACTTTTCGCGGCCATCTCGAAAGCCATCGACGACGGAATCACGATAGGCGCTACGCCCGAGTCGTACCAGGCCATAATCGACAGGATGGCGGCGACCGACATCAACGCGGTCACCGGGCATATAACGTTCAAGGACAACAATCCTATCAAAGAGGTCTCCATCATCAAGATAGAGGACGGCAAGTACGCATTCGCGGGCAAATATTGATTTTATTCCGGGCGCGGCGAGCGGCATAGCATGGCGTTAGTATACCTCTTGATAAACGGTCTTCAGATCGGAAGCATTTACGCGCTCGTCGCGCTTGGTTACAGTATGGTCTATGGAATAGTCAAGCTCATCAACTTTGCCCACGGCGACATAATAATGGTGGGCGCTTATTGCACGTGGTATCTCATGTCGCGATTTTCCTTTCCGGCGCCTGCGGCGGTCGCGGCCGCGATAGTTTTCTGCGCCGCGCTCGGCGTACTCATAGAAAAAATAGCATACAAGCCTCTCCGCAATTCGGGCAGGCTCTCGCTTCTCGTGACGGCGATAGGCGTGAGCCTGCTTTTACAGAACGTCTCTCAGCTGATCTTCTCCCCGAACCCGCGCATGTTCGCCAATATCTTCACCGGGACCGTCACAATAGGGGACAGGCAGTTTTCAAGCGCTACGGTCGTGACGATAGCGATTTCGCTCATCATAATGGTCGGCCTCACGCTGCTCGTTAAATACACAAAGATCGGCAAGGCCATGAGGACAGTCTCGGAGGACAACGAGACGGCGCAGCTCATGGGCATCAACGTGAACAACACCATTTCGTTCACGTTCGCGTTGGGCTCCGGCCTGGCTGCCGTGGGCGCCGTTTTTTACTGCTGCTCGTACTCTCAGATACAGCCGACAATGGGTTCGATGCTCGGGCTCAAGGCTTTCGTGGCGGCGGTTCTGGGCGGCATAGGCTCCCTCCCCGGCGCGATGGTCGGCGGGCTCTGCATAGGGGTGGCCGAGAGCCTGACGAAGGGATACATAAGCTCCAAGCTCACCGACGCGGTCGTTTTCGGAATCCTCATCGTCGTTCTCCTCATAAAGCCCTCCGGAATCCTTGGGCTTCACAGAAACGAGAAGGTGTAGGCGGATGGCGGGGCTGCTTAAAAAAACGCCGTTCAGATACGCGCTCAACGCAGTCACAGCCGGCGGGCTTTATGTCATTATCATGGCCCTTATAAACGACAACGTCCTGAACCGTTATCAGGCTCTGATGCTGATACCCATAGGGTTCAACATAATTCTAGCCGTCAGCCTCAACCTGTCGGCGGGATTTTTGGGCCAGCTTCCTCTCGGGCACGCGGGTTTCATGTCGATAGGCGGTTACTCGGCTGCGCTGTTGTCGATGTCGCTGTCGATGCCCGCAAACGTCGAGCTGCCTCTGGCTATCGTCTTCGGAGGGCTCGTCGCGGCCGCGTTCGGCATACTGATAGGACTCCCGGCTTTGAGGCTCAGGGGCGACTATCTCGCAATCCTCACGCTCGGCTTCGGGGAGATAATCAGGGTCGTGATCCTGAACCTGGAATTCACGGGCGGCGCGAACTGCCTCAGGGGAATAGGCAAACAGACCACGGTGACGTGGGTCTATATTTTCGTCCTCATAACTCTTTTTGTCATAACGACTCTCATAAAATCGCGCCACGGCAGAGCTGTACTCGCCATCCGCGAGGATGAAATAGCGGCCGAGGCGTCAGGAATACCGACGACGTACTACAAGGTGATGGCGTTCTCGGTATCCGCCGGATTCGCCGGAGTGGCCGGCGGGCTTTACGCTCATTATTTGAGCATACTCGACCCTTCTACGTTCGGTTTCATGCGCTCGGCTGAGATATTGGTCATAGTCGTCCTCGGAGGGCTCGGCTCCATATTCGGTTCCGTCATATCGGCGACCGTGCTCACCATCCTGCCGGAGCTTCTGCGCGATTTCAACGATTATCGCATGGTGATATACTCGCTCATGCTCGTGATGGTGATGATTTTCAAACCGTCAGGGCTCTGCGGGCGATATGAATTTTCGCTCGGCGATACGCTCGATGGGTTTTTCACCTCCATACGCCGCCAACTTGGGAAAGGAGGCCCCACCGATGCCGCCGATTCTTGACGTTTCCAATCTAGGGATAAATTTCAGCGGTCTCCAGGCGCTCGACGACTTCAACATTCAGGTCTCGCGCCGCGAAATCGTGGGCCTCATAGGGCCGAACGGCGCGGGCAAGACGACGGTCTTCAACCTGCTCACGAACGTCTACTCCCCGACGATGGGCGGCGTGAAGCTCAAGGGCAGAAATACGCTCGGGAAGGCCACTCACAAGGTCACGCAGTACGGAATAGCCCGCACGTTCCAGAATATAAGGCTTTTCAAGTCGCTCTCCGTGATGGACAACGTGAAGATAGCGCTCCACAACAACATGAGTTACACGCTGCTCGAAGCGTGCCTGCGGCTCCCGTCGTACTGGAAACAGGAGGCGTTTGCCACAAAAACATGTATGGAGCTGCTATCCGTCTTCGATATGGAGGGCATGGCCGATTCGCCCGCCGGCAGCCTGCCGTATGGAGCGCAACGCCGGCTCGAAATAGTGCGCGCTCTGGCCACAAACCCGAAAGTGTTGCTGCTCGACGAACCGGCCGCCGGGATGAACCCGTCGGAAACGGCGGATCTCATGCGCACAATACACGATGTCCGAGATAAATTCGACGTGGCTATAATCCTGATAGAGCACGATATGAGCCTGGTCATGGGCATATGCGAAAGAATCCTCGTCCTGAGCTACGGGCTCATCATAGCGCAGGGGACGCCGGAAGAGATAAGAAACAATCCCCTCGTCATAGAGGCCTATCTCGGCCAGCAGGGGAGTGAGTGACCGTTGCTGAAGGTCGAGAACATCAACGTTTATTACGGCGCCATCCACGCGGTCAAAGGCGTCTCTTTCGAGGTTGAGCGCGGCGAAATAGTGACGCTCATAGGGGCCAACGGCGCCGGCAAGAGCACGATACTCAAGACCATCTCAGGGCTCCTGCGCTCGAAGGGCGGCTCTATAACGTTTTTGGACGAGGATATATCCTCCGCCGAGCCCTACCGTCTCACTCAAAAGGGCCTGTCTCATATCCCGGAGGGGCGAAAGATTTTCCAGCAGCTCACGGTCGAGGAAAACCTCGACGTCGGCGGTTACACGAGGACGAATGAAGAAAACAGACGCTCCATGAGCGAAGTCTTCGCGAAATTCCCAAGGGTGGAGGAGAGGCGCCGGCAGATTGCCGGCACGCTCTCGGGCGGTGAACAGCAGATGCTCGCGCTTGGCCGCGGCCTCATGTCGGCGCCGCGTCTCATAATGATGGACGAGCCGTCCATGGGGCTCGCTCCAGTGCTGGTGCGGCAGATATTCGACATAATAGAGGAGCTGAACAAAGCCGGCGCCACAATACTTCTCGTCGAACAGAACGCCCGCATGGCCCTTTCGATCGCGCACCGCGCCTATGTGCTCGAAACAGGACGGGTCGCTCTCGAAGCCCCCGCTAAAGAACTCCTTCACAACGAAGACGTCAAACGCGCATATCTCGGCGGATGACGAATCTCTTCCAAAAAGCGTAAAATAGAGGTTCTGCCCCAAACCCCGCCAGGGGACTTATCCCCTGGCAGGTGTGGGCGGCGCCCACGATTTTGAACCTGTGGTTCCAGGGACGCTTTCCGTACTTGACAAGAACTAATTTATGCACGGAATTGCCGTTCGTTCGGACAGAAACATAAACAGTTTCTCGGATCTGAAGGGTAAATCCATCGGAGTTCCGTTTGGCAGCAACACCCAGCCTTTGGTCTATTTATATCTC
>JAITOL010000181.1 GCA_031289955.1 Synergistaceae bacterium | reverse complement strand
GCGCGAAATGGTATGCCTCGGAGTCTGGAAAACAAAAGGGCTCAGGAGCAAAACCCCTGAACCCTTGATAACTCTGGCGTGCCCGTGGGGATTCGAACCCCAGACCTTCGGCTCCGGAGGCCGACGCTCTATCCAGCTGAGCTACGGACACTTATGCTTGTGTATCCTATATAAAGGCGGCCTCTTCGTCAAGGCTTGCCAGCCTCACTTTTTAAAAAACCGGGGAGAACTCCCCCGTGAGGGTTTTGTGGGAAGCGTTTCGTAAGCCGGGTTTTGTCGTGTCCAGTCATTTATCTGAGCGATCGTACCCGGGAGTCGGCGGGCCGCCTCATCCTCCCCTATTCGATCTTGCTCCGGGTGGGGTTTACCAGGCACGCGCGTCGCCGCGCGTCCGGTGAGCTCTTACCTCGCCTTTTCACCCTTGCTCCCCAAAGGGAGCGGTTTGTTTTCTGTGGCACTTTCCTTGAGTTCGCACTCACAGGAATTTCTCCTGCACCCTGCCCTGTGGAGCCCGGACTTTCCTCCATCGGCATGAACCGACAGCGACTGGATGAAACACTTCCCGTCGACATTCTAGCATAATTTGAGATTAAGTGTTATGATGTTTGTTTGTATAATAAATGAGGAATCGCTGATTATCGGTTGTTCCATATTTCGACGAGGTGACATATCTGTGCAGGACGCTTCAAAAATTCGCAACGTGGCAATTATAGCTCATATCGACCACGGCAAGACGACACTCATAGACTCCATCTTCCGGGCTACCCGGACATTCCGCGATAACGCAAGGGTGGAAGAGCGCGTGATGGACGGCCTTTCGCTCGAACGCGAGCGGGGCATCACGATAAAGGCCAAACACTGCTCCGTCAACTGGAACGGATACAAGATAAACATAGTCGACACCCCCGGCCACGCCGATTTCTCCGGAGAGGTCGAGCGGGTGCTATCCATGGTTGACTCGGTTCTGCTCTTAGTGGACGCCAACGAGGGCCCGATGCCGCAGACCCGCTACGTCCTCATGCGCGCGCTCAAGCTCGGGCTGCGCCCCATCGTCGTCGTGAACAAGGTCGACAGGCCGAACGCTCTGCCGGCTTCCGCTCTCGACAAGACGTTCGACCTATTTATAGAGCTGGGCGCGACCGACGGACAGTGCGAATTTCCCGTGCTCTACGGCTCCGGTCTCGACGGCTGGATGGCGCGCGACTTTGAAAAAGCCTCGGTCGGCAGCGGTATGGAGGAGCTGTTCGAGGCGATAGTCGATTTCGTTCCGCCTCCCGAGGTGGACGAAGCTCTCCCCTTCCAGATGCAGGCGAGCACGATAACCTGGAGCGACTACCTGGGACGCATAGCCTGCGGACGCATCAGAAGCGGCTCGCTGAAGCGCGGCGACAGGATTGTCGTAACACACACCAGGCCGACGGGCGACGACGGCAGCGGTTTCGAGGTGGTTTCATCGCGCGAGGAGACGTGCGCGCACCTTTTCATAACGGAAGGGCTCGAGCGCACGGAGGTCGACGAGGCGAGCGCGGGAGAGATAATCTGGTTCTCCGGGCCGGACGAAGTGACGCTCGGCGACACGATTTCGTCCCCCGCCATGTCGAACAAACCGATGCCTCCGCTCGACATAGAGGAACCGACGGTATCGATGTTCTTTTTAGTCAACATAAGCCCGTTCGCCGGCGAGGACGGCAACGCGGTCACTCTGCGCCAGATAATGAACAGGCTCGAACGCGAGGCCAGGATCGACCCGGCGCTCCGCGTCGAGGACATAGGGCGTCCGGACGGAGTGAAAGTCTCTGGCAGGGGCGAGCTGCATCTCGGCATACTGATAGAGGAGATGCGGCGCGAGGGCATGGAGTTCTGCGTGTCGCGCCCAGAAGTCATCACCCAGACCGGGGCGGACGGCGAACTGCTCGAACCGGTCGAGGAGCTCATAATCGACGTGCCCGAGGAATACCAGGGCGTCGTAATACAGAAAATAGCCCTGCGCAGGGGCGAGCTCAAAAATATGGAAAACGGCGGCACAGGGATACTTCGTCTCGAATTCCGCATACCTACGCGCGGCCTCATAGGTTACAGGGGCGAGTTTCTCACGGACACGAGAGGGCTCGGGATACTTACGTCGCGCATAACGGGATACGCGCCGTGGGCGGGCGACATCATCTCGCGCTCGCGCGGATCGATGGTCAGCATGGATTCGGGCGTAGCGACAAGCTACAGCCTCGAAAACCTTCAGGAGCGCGGCACGCTCTTCCTAAGGCCGGGCGACAAAATATACTGCGGCATGGTCGTCGGCGAAAGCGCAAAGACGCGCGACCTCCCCTGCAACCCGGCGAAGCGCAAACAGCAGACCAACCACCGTTCGGCCACGAAAGACGCCACGATCGTGCTCGATGTGCCGCGTCAGATGACAATAGAGTCGTCGCTCGAATGGATCGAGGACGACGAGCTGGTCGAAATCACGCCAAAGTCCGTCCGCATCCGCAAGAGCATCCTCGACCCGACGGAGCGCAAGCGCGCCGAAAACCGCCCCAACGCCGCCGCGTGATTGCGCGTCGGTTCGTGATTATGCTATAATTGCCAAACCTTCCACCCGGACTGCCGCGTTTTTGTGACGACAGCCTGAGTTCAAGGATTAAACAATAGGAGTGAATAGAGTGATCGACAAGGAACTGAAAACACAGGTAATCGAGCAGTACAAGACCCACGGGGCCGACACCGGGTCACCGGAGGTACAGGTGGCGCTTCTCACGACACGCATCAGGCAGCTCACAGAGCACATGAAGATACACAGGAAGGATTTCCATTCCCGTCGCGGGCTTCTCATAATGGTCGGCAAACGCCGCAAGCTGTTGCAGTACCTCCGCAACAAGGATTTTGGCCGCTATCAGACCCTCATCCAGAGCCTGGGCCTGCGCCACTAGGTCAAC
>JAITOL010000029.1 GCA_031289955.1 Synergistaceae bacterium | reverse complement strand
TCGCGCCCGCCGACATCCGATATCCGGAGGATGGGCTCCCGCCAGATTTTGGGCGACGCCGGGCCATCCGACCCGGCGGGAATGGATGGAGCGCAGTATATTTGGGTGGTAAAGCCGAGAGAGGCCATCCACTTCGAGGCGATCATCACCTGTTCCCATCCTGTCCATGGGCCATCGGACGAGATATTTTCAAAATGCCTCACGATATCCGTTCCGCGTTCGGAGGCTATGGATCTCGAAGCCATATATTTAGCGACGCTGCCGGCGGCCTTGAAGACGTTGGATCTATATAGCGACACGGACGAGGGAATCGGAGGGGAATATGGCGCTTTCTCCAGCTCTTTCATGTTTTTCAGCATCGCGATATATCCGTGTTCGAGACTGAAGGAGAGAGAGGGTTTTCCCGAATCCGTCATACCAGTGCCGCGCCAGGCCGGTTCGTTCAGCACCGTCCATGTCATCAGCTCGGTGCGGCCGTTTCTCACCCGTTCCGGATTCATGACCCCCACTCCGTCCCAATAAACGGTCATGCCGTCCGGAACCTCAACGGTGACGATCTGTTCCCATATGGGAAGTTCGCCTGCCAGGGACAGCGCATCGTCGAGATAATAACGCCCGGGGACGTTTTCGTGGAACGCTATGGCGGCTACGAGTCCGTAGGCTTCGTCCGGAAACTCGACCTCGATTCCTCCGACGCCGTTTATGTCATATTTCCTGGTGGGAAGATCCCCGAGTCGAGCGCCGTTTGTGTCATACCAAGCGGCTTCGGTTATCTCGAGCGTCGCTCCCTCTTCCGCGGGATATGGGAATCTGCGGGACGTTATGGCGTTTCCCTCCGCTTCCTCTCCCAGAAGAATCAAATATATGCCATAATGTTCCTTGCCTCCCTCTGATGTGAGGGAATATCTGTCGGAGCTCATCCAGACGACTCCGGGAGTTCCGGGGAACGCGGACAGAGGCGGCGCTTCTCTGCCAAGCCTCGCTATTTCGTCGGCTACGTTCCAACTGGAGGCCGAATAAGCCGGAACCGAGCATGACGCCGCCAATATAACGGCAAATGTCAAACATACGATAATGCGTCTCATGACTACCCCCGGATTGTCAGTATTTGCCGTCATCGGCTGTCGCCGCGGAGTTTCTTCCGCAGCAGTGCTTGTATTTTTTGCCGCTGCCGCAAGGACATGGGTCGTTGCGGCCGATTTTTTTCCCATGCTGTACAGGCTGCGGCTTCGAATCCGGCGAAGCCGTTCTCGCCGCAGCGTCCATATCGCCGCGCGCGCGCATGCCGGGCATCGGCATATCGCGCCCCTCGCGCATCGTCCGACGCGCGGAGGATGCGCCCTCGCGAGATACCACCGCGACACGCAGAGCGTATTCGCTCACCTTTTCCCTGACGCCCTGCAGCGTTTCCTGGAACAGATTGTAGGATTCAAACTGATACTCGAGCAGGGGATCCTTCTGCCCTATTGCCCGAAGGCCAATTCCGCGCCTCAGCTCGTCCATGCCGAGCAGATGTTCCCTCCAGCTCGCGTCGAGCACCTGAAGAAGAACGAATCTGAATACCTGGGACGCGTTTTCCTCGCCCAATTCGGAGACCTTCGCGCCGAAGCGGGCATCGAGCTCGGATTTCATCCTCTCCTGGGCGTCCGGCATATCGGATGGGGATTCGATCATGGCTAAAGACGCCTCGAAACCGGGCCAGAAAATGGCTTTCAGCTTGGTTCCGACACCTTTTATGTCCGGTTCCTCCGAGTCGGCGAACACTTTTTCCAAAACGGACGACAGCGTGTCCTCCATGATACCGAGCGTGCGTGAAACTATGTTTTCGTCCGCCAAGATGCCGTCGCGTTCGCGATAGACGGCCTCTCTTTGCTGATTCATCACGTCGTCGTAGGCCAGAAGCTGTTTTCTTATGTCGAAGTGCATGGCCTCGACTTTTTTCTGAGCTCCCTCTATCGTCTTCGTCAATACGGAGTTTTCTATCGATTCTCCCTCTTGCATGCCGAGTCTTGTCATTATGTTCTGGACTTTTTCGCCGCCGAAAAGCCGAAGCAGATCGTCCTCCAGCGCGACGTAAAACCTGCTCGCGCCCGGATCGCCCTGTCTTCCCGAGCGACCGCGGAGCTGATTGTCGATTCGCCTGGACTCGTGACGCTCCACGCCGATGATACGAAGGCCGCCCAGTTCTATTACGCGGTCATGTTCCGCCGAACACTGTGATTTGAACGAGGAATAAAGCTCCGCGTATTCGACCGAATCCGGCGATATCTCCCTTTTTGTCGATTCCTCGCGCGTCATGAACTCGACGTTGCCTCCGAGCACTATATCGGTTCCTCTGCCGGCCATGTTAGTCGCGACGGTCACGGCATCGAGCCGCCCCGCCTGGGCCACTATGAGCGCTTCCTTGTCGTGGGCTTTGGCGTTCAGGACGTTGTGGGGAATCCTGCGCGCCTTGAGAAGCCGGCTCATTTTTTCAGAGTCCTCTATCGACGGAGTTCCGACGAGCACCGGCTGTCCCTTTTTGAAGCTCTCATCGACTTCGTCGGCGACCGCGGAGAATTTCTCCAGCTTCGTGCGGTATATGATGTCGGAGTGGTCGACCCTTATCATAGGCATGTGGGTGGGTATCGTCAGGACGTCCAGTCCGTAAATCTCCTTGAACTCCTCCGCTTCGGTGAGGGCTGTGCCCGTCATGCCGGAGAGTTTTTTATACATTCTGAAATAGTTCTGGAGCGTGATCGTGGCCAAAGTCTGGTTTTCCCGACCTATCCGCACTCGTTCTTTGGCCTCTATCGCCTGATGAAGACCCTCGGAGTAACGGCGGCCAACCATGAGCCGCCCTGTAAATTCGTCCACGATGACAATCTCCCCGTCCTTCACGACATAGTGGATATCCCGCTGAAAGAGGTTGTGGGCCTTGAGGCTCTGGGTTATCTTGTGGGCAAGCTCCGTGTTCGCGTAATCCGTGAATAGCTCCGGCAGGTTCAGGAGGCGTTCGCAGTGCGTTATTCCGTCCTCCGTCAAAGCCACGTTCCGCTCCTTCTCGTCTATCTCGTAGTCGACTCCCTTGCGGAGCGATCTCGCTGCCGACTCCGCCCTTTTGTACGGCTCCGTGTTGTCCTCGGAAGGACCGGAGATAATGAGCGGCGTTCGCGCCTCGTCTATCAATATGGAGTCTACTTCGTCCACGATGCAGAAATTGTGCCCCCTCTGGACTTTCTCATCCACCGAGTGGGCCATGTTGTCGCGCAGATAGTCGAATCCAAACTCGCTGTTCGTGCCATATGTTATATCCGCCCTGTACGCCGCCGATCTTTCGGAATGATCCATGAACGGCGTTATGACCCCGACTGTGAGCCCCATGCCCTCGTATATCGGCCCCATCCAGTCGGCGTCGCGTCTTGCCAGGTAGTCGTTCACGGTAACGACGTGCGCTCCCTTTCCCCCGACGGCGTTTAAGACCACGGCGAGAGTGGCGACGAGCGTTTTTCCCTCGCCGGTCTTCATTTCGGCTATCTTGCGCTCGTGAAGAGCGAGCCCGCCTATGAGCTGTTCGTCGAAATGGCGCAGCCCAAGACGTCTTTTCGAAACCTCGCGGACTCTGGCGAAAACCTCCGGCATAATGTCGTCGAGAGTCTCTCCATCCTCCAGCCGGTTTCGGAAGAAAACGGCCGAATCTTTGAGCTCTTCATCCGAGAGAAGTTCGACGTCTTTTTCAAGCGCGCTTATATCGGACGAAGAATCCCTGTAACGGGCCACAATCCTGTCGTTCGGGTCAAAACCGAGAATTTTCAGCAAACCTTTGAACATTATCCCTTATTCCGCCTCCATGGCGCCGACCGCAAAACAACAAACCGGCGGAAAACATTTTATCATACGAATGGCGCTCGCGGTTCTCGGCCGGCTAAACGCGTGAATTTGCGACAAGCCGGGCCAGTATGTTTTTATGCGCCCTCATGGCGCCGGTGGGACACATTTCGTGGCAGCAGAGGCACGAAACGCATTTTGCGGCGTCTATATGAGGATAAGCCCTGCCATCGCCCGAAGTTTTATCGGAAATGGCGTTTACCGGGCATACCTTCTTGCATATTCCGCACCTTATACATTCTCCCGAAACGAGTTTCGGAGATATCGCGACAAGTTTATGGGCTAAACCGCGCAGAAACGTCGGAAACAAGCGAACGAGCCCGGAGGACTTTTTAAAGCCTTTCACCGGGAGTTCATCCCATCGAACCCCGTTCAGGGTTATGTCGTCCCTGCTTCGCGGCCCTATTCCGCGCTCGACCGCGGCGGCAAATAGAGGTATGTCCGGAGGGTTTTTATAACCCATTATCGTCGCCTCGACCCAATCGACGGCGAGAGCGTTGCGTCCGGCCAGGATAAACCCCACGAACCTTGGATTCCCGTGGGACGGGCCGTCCCCCTCCATACCCACTATCGCGTCCATTATGTGAAACTCGGGCGGCCTCACCGTATATAGATCGACTATCGCGTTTGCGAGGCGCTTATGGGACGTCGAGTTATGGCATTTTTTCCTGGTGCTCGTATCGGACGTGCCGAATATGTTCTTTACGCATCCTGTAACCTCGGTCTCCACATGCGTCTTCAGCTTGGCCGCGTTCACGCAGTAGCCGGCGTCGAGATATCTCCTGGATATTCGCGCTTCGTCAAGCGTCTTGAAATCGGGCTTTCGGACCGCGTCGACCCCTTTGTCGGACAGGATGCCGACCGTTGCCCCCTCTGTTTCGGCGACCGGCTTCACTCCGGTTTTAGAGAACAGAATCTCCTCGCCTGTAAAAATATATCCGGGGTTGTCGGCTATGTGAACGGGAAAATCGCCGCTCTTGCGAATTTCCGATATAATGGCCCTCAGCACCTCAGGGTGAGTAGTCACCGCTTTTTCAGGTTCCGACGGGGAAAGAAGATTTGTCTTGATCAGCACTTCGTCCGCCGTTATCGCGGGCATTCCGCCCGCGCGCTCCACAGCTTTCGCGACGGCGCCCGCGACTTCATCCCTGTCGTAGGTCGCGCACAAGGCGACCCCCACTTCATAACTCATAAATCGTCCTCCGATTTCGATCGTTCGCGGCATACGTCAGCCACTACGCAAGCGGAACACTCCGGCGCGCGCGCGTGACATATCCGTCTGCCATGCTCTATCATATTGAGGTGCCCTCCCCCGCAGCGTTCGGGAGGGACGGTTTTTTCGAGAAAAATCTGTATTTTTTCAGGGGTTGATTTTTCCCCCGCCCAGCCCAGCCGGCGCGATATGCGCGCGACATGAGTGTCGACCGGAAAGGCGGGAAGCCCGAGGTCGAACGCCATGACGCACGCTACCGTCTTCGGCCCGATTCCGCGCAGGTTCGAGAGGTACGCCCTGACCCGGTCGGAATCCCATTCCCTCATGCGCGTCAAAGTGTATCCGCCGAAGTCGTTCGCGATTATCGCCAGTATGGCTTTCATTCTCTCAGCCTTGATGTCTCCGAGTCCGGCGTACTTTATCGCCAGGGTTATCTCGTCTTTTGAAGCGCGAGCGACGTCGCTCCACGTCGGGAACTTTTTTCTGAGCGCCCCATAGGCGACATCGCGGTTCCTGTCGTTCGTGTTCTGGGATAGCAGCGTCAGCATCAGCCCATCGAGAGGTTCTCCGGTCGCGAAAGCGTCGGACGGCGTCGATTCGTGTCCGTAGACCGAGTCGAGCCTCGACAGGACGAGCAATATATGTTCCAGCGACCCGTAAGGGTGCTCGGCCGCATTTATCCTGGGTTCGGCCTCCGAGCGGGGCGATATTTTATTTTTTCGCGCCGTCGTTCCGGCTGTCGTCATCCGGCTCATTTTCGTCTTCCTCATCGCTGTTCCGCGATTTTGCCGACAGCGAGCGCTTCAGTTTGGCCGAGCGCTCGAGCCAGCCTCGCAGGCAATCTTTCGTACGCGCGTGAATGCTGCCCTCCGTGTACGTTCCGTCCGGCCCGAGTGCTCCTGCCGGAACTCCCGTCAGTATCTCTATGCCCTCGTCGATGGTCGAAATGGACCATATGGTGAACTGTCCCGCTTCGACGGCTTCCAGCACATCATCGTTCAGCATGAGGTGGCGCACGTTCTGGTAGGGGATCATAACTCCCTGATCTCCCGTGAGCCCCCGCGATTTGCAGTAGTTGAAAAACCCTTCTATTTTTTCGTTTACTCCGCCGATCGGTTGAATTCCCCCGAACTGATCTACCGAGCCGGTGACGGCTATGTCCTGACGCAGGGGCGCGCCCGAGAGCGCGGAGAGCAGGCAATAGAGCTCCGTCGACGACGCGCTGTCCCCCTCTATGCCCCCGTAAGTCTGCTCGAAAGCTATGCGGGCCGTGACGGATATCGGCATGTCCTGAGCGTACAGTCGTCCCAGATAGCTCGACAGGGTCAAAAGCCCCTTGTTGTGTATCGGGCCGGTCATCTTGACCTCGCGCTCCACATTGACTATGCCCTCCGCCCCCATGTATACGTTGGCGCTGATGCGCACAGGGTGTCCGAATGTATAGTCGACGAGCGAAATTACGGTAAGCCCGTTTATCTGCCCCACGACCGAGCCCTCCGTGTCTATCCTTATCACGCCGGTCTCAAACGCCCTGAGATAATGCTCCTCCAGGAGGTTCGCCCTGTTTTTTCTCTCAACGGACGTCCTTTTGACGTGTTTTAAGTCTACGACGCCCGACTCGTCCATGCGCGCCCACACCGTAGCCTCGGTCAGTATTTCGGATATCTTGTTAAACTGAGTCGACAGGCGGTCCTGGTCGTCCACGAGGCGGGACGCGCACTCTATGACCTCCGCGACAGCCGGCGCGGTGAACGGTATATGTCCGCTTTCACGGACATACTGCGCGATCACGCAGGCCATTTTATACTCCATATCGCAGTCGCGAGGCATATCGGATTCGAAGTCGGCCTTTATCTTGAATATTTTCTGAAATTCCGGGTCGTAGACGTTGAGAAGATGATAGAGGTAGTATGTGCCGACCATAACGACCTTGACATTCAATGGTATAGCCTGCGGGCGAAGGGAGGCCACCGGTATGTAGCCCAGATGCTCGCCGAGGTTTTCTATGGTGAGCTCCCCGGAGGTGAGCACCCTCTTCAGAGCGTCCCACGACATAAACTGGCGGAGGACGTTCTCCGCCTCCAAAAGCAGATAGCCGCCGCCCGCCTTCTGGAGCGCCCCCGCTTTTATTCTGTGGAAGTCGGTGTAAAGGTATCCCTGGCGGCTTTCATATTCTATCTTGCCGACCAGATTGTAATAAGTGGGGTTCGTCTCCCGGATCAGAGGAGCGCCCTGTTCAGGGTCGTTCGATACGAACACGTTTACTGTAAAACGGCTGAAATCGACCTCCGAGTTCTCGTCTCTCGTGGCCGTCACGAACATGCCATAGTTCTCTATAATATCGTCAGCGAGTTTATTCATCCAGTCGGCGAGTTTTTCCTCCTGCGGGAATTTTTCGCGCAGCTCCGACAATATCGGCTGAATCGCGGTTCGGCAGATTTCGCTGTCCAGTTCTTTTATCTTTTCCTTGAGTTCCTTCTCCCTCTCCCTCATTGTGCGGAGAGTTTCAAGCGTATGCTGAGCGATGTCGTCGGATTTTTTCTGAATCTCGCCCTGTTCCTCCTCGGAAAGCTTCTCAAACTCGTCGGGCTGCATCTCGCGCGTGATAAATTCAGCCTCCGCGTCTTCCGTTTCCTGTGGCGCCTCGTCGGTTTCCTCCGGTTTTGGCGGCTTTTCCTTGACAAGCGGAAGATTTACGAAGCCCTGCGGGGTTCGTTTTATCGAAAAATTCTGCTCCAGTGCGTAGGTTCGCAGGGACTCCATGAGTTCCCCGACGTTTTCCTGAAACGCCTTTACCAAAGAAGCCTTGTTGTCTTCATATTCGCTGTTGTCGAACGCCTTGCCCAGGTTGACCTTGAGATCCTCCACCAGGTCTTCCATCGCGCTCTCGAGGGTTTTTCCAAATCCGGCAGGCAGATTTATCGCGAGAGGCTCTCCGGGTTCGTCGAAATTATAGACATAAATCCAATCGTCCGGGGCCTTCATTTTGGCGGCTCGTTCCCTCAGCTCGCGAAGCGCGTACGTTGTCCGTCCGCTTCCCGGATCGCCAACCACAAAAAGGTTGTAGCCCCTGCGGTCGACTTCGAGCGCGTAGGATATCGCGCTAACTGCCCTGGTCTGTCCGATGAGCTGTTCGCTGCATGTCAGCTCATCGGTGGTGGCGAATCCCAACGAGGCAACGTCAGTTCTCTTTTTAAGGTTTTTTAAAGGCACTTTTTTCGATTCAAGCACTGACATCAATCTTCCTCCGGAATTAAAAGCAGGAGACGAAAATATATCGTCTCCTGCCGTCATCATCTGCCACTCGAAAGTTGCATAAATAAATACGCCTTTACGGGACAGCTATCTAAACTTATGTAACTACACCGCCACAATAAAGTTAGATTTTTACAACGTCCGAAGCCTGCGGTCCCTTTGTACCCTGCGTAATCTCAAAAGAGACTTTCTGCCCCTCGTCAAGCGTCTTAAAACCTTCACCCTGAATGGCGCTGAAGTGCACGAATACGTCACTTCCCTCATCGGTTGTAATGAAACCGTAGCCCTTCGTTGCGTTGAACCATTTTACTGTGCCGTTACTTTTCAAATCATGTTGCCTCCCAACAAGATATTATCGCCGACGTTTAATGCCGACAATAGAACAATAGTTCAAAATTCCTGATATGTCAAGCTTTTATTCAGAAATTTTCCACAACATGGCTGGATCAATATTTTATCGCCGCGTTCCCTTGCGGTATATAGGTGAAATATACAGTAAATCGGCGAATTTTTTTAAAAACGCGAGCTATGGGGCACCGTGGTCGCCGGCAAGGTCGAGGTTCAAAATTATATGACATTGATTGATTATCGTTGTTGTATAATAATAGTCACGATTAATCAAAAATGATTGGGGGATATTTCTATGGATATCAATAAATTGACCGAAAAATCACAGTCCGCTCTCATGGCGGCTCAAAACGAGGCTATATCGCGCTCGCACCAGGAGGTGGGCGAGCTTCACATCACGAGCGCTCTTTTGTCTCAGGAGAATGGATTGATCCCGCGCGCGCTCTCCGCTATGGGGGTCGACGTCCCCGCTCTCTCGCGCGCCGTCGAATCGGAGCTCGATATGCTGCCGCGCGTTTCGGGGTCGGGCTACCAGCCCGACAAGATATTCATATCGCAATCGCTCGCAAACCTCGTCGTCGACGCTGAAAATCACGCGAAAACGATGAAAGACGAATACGTCTCGGTCGAGCATATATTCCTGCGCCTGGTGGATTCTTCGTCTTCAGTTGGAAAAATTTTCATGTCGTTCGGCGTGACGCGCGACAGATTCCTCGCCGCGTTGACACAGATACGGGGAAACCAGCGCGTTACGAGCGCCAACCCCGAGGAGTCATACGAAGCCCTTGAGAAATATGGGCGAGACCTCGTGCGCGCGGCTGAGGAAAACAAACTCGATCCAGTTATCGGGAGGGACGAGGAGATACGAAGGGTCATACGCATCCTGAGCCGAAAGACAAAAAACAACCCCGTTTTGATCGGGGAACCCGGCGTCGGGAAAACGGCGGTAGTCGAGGGACTCGCCATGCGCATAGTCCGCGGGGACGTTCCGGAGGGGTTGAAGGACCGGGCACTTTTCGCGCTCGATATGGGATCCCTCATAGCCGGGGCCAAATACCGAGGGGAGTTCGAGGAGCGGCTGAAGGCAGTGCTGACGGAGATACAGCGCAGCAACGGCAGAATAATTCTTTTCATCGACGAGCTGCACACGATAGTTGGCGCAGGCCGGACCGACGGCGCGCTCGACGCCGGAAATATGCTGAAACCGCTCTTGGCTCGCGGAGAGCTCCATTGCATCGGAGCGACGACGCTCGACGAATATCGCAGGCATATAGAAAAAGACGCCGCTTTGGAGCGCCGTTTTCAGCCAGTCTTGGTCGAGCCGCCCGATGTGGAGGACACAATCTCGATATTGCGCGGATTGAAAGAGCGCTTTCAGGTTCATCACGGCGTCAAGATACAGGATAACGCTCTCGTGGCCTCGGCCGTCCTTTCAAACAGATATATAACCGACCGTTTCCTCCCGGACAAGGCCATCGACCTTGTGGACGAGGCATGCGCCATGATAAGGACGGATATCGACTCCATGCCTGCCGAACTCGACGCCGTCTCGCGCCGGGTAATGCAGCTCGAAATAGAGGCGGCGGCGCTCAAAAAAGAAAACGACAGGGCGAGCGCCGAGCGCCTCGAAGTTCTTGCGAAGGAGCTTGGAAATCTCCGCGAGGAATCTGACGCGCTCAAGGCGCGGTACGAGGCGGAGAAAAACTCAATTTCAAACGTCCGCAACTTGCGCGAACGCATCGAAGGGACAAAGGCTGACATAGATCGCGCCGAGCGCGAATACGACCTGAACAGGGCGGCCGAGCTCCGACACGGAACGCTGCCGGAGCTCCAAAAACAGCTGCGTGAGGCTGAGGAAAAAGAGGGGGCGTCTCGCACAGGGCCGAAGCTGCTGCGCGAGGAGGTGAGCGAGGACGAGATCGCCTCCATAATCTCAAAATGGACCGGCATTCCTGTCACGAAGCTCATAGAGGGAGAGCGCGAAAAATTGCTCAAGCT
>JAITOL010000093.1 GCA_031289955.1 Synergistaceae bacterium | reverse complement strand
ATGCTCAGGGGCAAGGTATGCTTTGTCATGGTCACGGCCGAGATAATCCTGATGCTGATGTGCCTGTGCGCGGGTTATTTCTTCCCTCTCATGGTAAAGCATCCGTTCAATTCCTCCTTCGAGAGGGTCGTGGATATGGCTCAGGCCATGTTGATAGTATCGATATCCAGCGGCATGGCGATTAAATTTCACACATACGCGTATACGAGGGAGAAGAAAAAGGCCGAGTCCGCTTCCCGCTTGAAGAGCGACTTCTTAGCCACTATGAGCCACGAGATACGAACCCCGCTGAACGCCATCATAGGGCTGAGCGAGATACAGATGCAGAATGAACTGCCGAAAGGAACCTATTCGGACATAGAAAAGATATACAACTCAGGAATAAACCTCCTTGGAATAATCAACGACATACTGGACATCTCGAAAATAGAGACCGGCAACCTGGAGCTGGTTCCTGTCGAATACGACGCGCCGAGCCTCATCAACGACGTGGTTCAGCTCAACATAGTCCGCGTCGGTTCGAAAAATATAAATTTCGCTCTCCACATAGACAACTCCCTTCCGTCGGTGTTCTACGGCGACGAACTGCGCGTAAAGCAGATATTGAACAACCTTCTCTCCAACGCGTTCAAATACACGCAGGTCGGGCACGTCGCTCTCAAAATATCCTGGGAGAAGGGGCGCGACGGGGTCGCCATATTGACGTTTATCGTGAGCGACACGGGCATAGGCATACGGAAGGCCGATCATGGGAAGCTGTTCGCCAAATACACCCAGCTCAACACGAAGGCGAATCGCAAGATAGAGGGCACGGGGCTGGGCCTGTCGATCACGAAAAAACTCGTGAAGATGATGCACGGGAGCATTTCCGCGAAAAGCGAGTTCGGCAAGGGCTCCGCCTTCACAGTGAAAATACATCAGGTCATCGTGGACGAAAGCCCGATCGGGGAAGAGACGGTCGAAAGCCTGACGTCGTTCCGGATGATGGATTGGCGGCACAGCGACCGGGGCAATAAGATCATGAGGTCATATATGCCATATGGCAGGATTCTCGTTGTTGACGACGTTGTGACGAACCTCGACGTGGCGCGCGGGCTCCTGCTGCCATATGGCCTTGCCGTCGACTGCGTGCTGAGCGGACGCGAGGCGATAGAGCTCATAAAGGACGAGAGCTCGCGCTACGACCTGATACTGATGGATCACATGATGCCCGGGATGGACGGCATGGAGGCGGCGAAAATCATCCGAAACGGCATAGGCACAGAATATGCCCGGAGCGTCCCCATAGTCGCGCTGACGGCCAACGCCGTCGTCGGCAACGAGGAGCTGTTTCTGGCGAACGGTTTCAACGCCTTCATATCGAAACCGATAGACCTGATGCGTCTCGATATCGTTTTGAACGAATGGGTGCGGGACAAGCAGAGCGAGGAGTCGCTGCGGCAGGCGGAAATAGAGAAACGGGCCTCAATCCGTGATTCGAACGACGTCTCGGAAAAGAACGGACTCGAAGGGATAAAGATAGACGGAGTGGACATTGCGAGGGGCATAGAATATTACGGACTCGCCGCCGCGTATTTACAGGTGCTGCGCTCTTACGCGAGACACACCGAGGAACTCATAAGCGGGATGGAGAACGTTTCGAGGGAGACGCTGGGCGAATACGCCCTGACGGTGCACGGCGTCAAGGGCAGCAGCTACGGGATATGCGCGATGGATATGGGGGATATGGCGACGCGCCTGGAAGTGGCCGCGAAATCCGGCGATTTTGTGACCGTGTCCAGGTATCACAAGGAGTTCATATCGTCGCTGAGGAAGCTCGTCGCCGACCTGAGGTCGAGCCTGGACGAAGGCGGCGAAGAGGACGCGAGGGATACTATGCCCCGTCCGGACGAGGCGTTGCTGGTAAAAATGAGGGAGGCGAGCGGGAATTTCGACACGACCGCCCTCGAGGACGCGATGACCGAGCTGGAGCGTTTCAGATACGAGGACGGCGAAGAGCTGGTGTCCTGGCTGCGCGCGCAGATAGATAAGCTGGAGTATGAGGCGATATATGAAAAACTGAGCAAGTAGCGGCGGCGTAGATTCGCCCGATATCTTCACGGTTGGCGGAAAATTGATCCTCAACGTAGCTTCGCTACGCCTCCGGTCGATTTTCCGCCAACCGTTTCGATCTCGAACGAATCTACGCCGCCTCGTCGCTTTTTGTTTATATTTTCAATGCGGCCTTTATTTTGTCGGGCGTCGCCGGGAGTTCTTTTATCCGGGCGCCGCAGGCCGCGAATATTCCGTTGCAGATGGCGGCGTGCGGGGCCGCCAGAGGCATCTCGCCTGTGCCGGACGCTCCGAACGGTCCGTAGGGGCGCGGCGTCTCTATGTGTATCAGCCTGAGATCGTCGGGCACGTCCTTCGGGTATGGGAGGCCGCACGTGATGAGGTTGTTGTACTTCGTCTCGTCGAGGAAGTCCTCGGTGAGCGCGAACCCTATGCCCTGGGCTATGCCGCCGTACTGCTGGCCGTCGACGACGAGGAAGTTGCATATCACGCCGACGTCTCCGATCAGGGCGAAGCGCTCGACGTGTGCTTTGCCGGTCGTCGTGTCGACGGATACCTGCGCGAGGTTTATGGCGAACATGTGGGCCATGAACGGATATCCCAGCCCCGTCTGCGGATCGTTGCCGCTGCACTCCACGAGATTTCCGTCGTTGTCGACCACCTGAGTCTTGTACGTCGCCTCGTAGTAGAGTTCCCTGCCCTCTTTGACCATCTCGTCGTAAGTGCGGTATGTGCCGTCCGGTTTGCGCATCGCGTCGAGCAGCATGTTGCAGCTCATGATTATCGCGTTGCCGACCATGTTCTGACAGCGGCTGGCGGCGGCAGCCCCGCTGTTCGGGGTCTTCGCCGTGTCGCTCGAAACGTGCTTTATCCTGCGGGGGTCGAGTTTGAGGGGCTTTAACGCCTCGTGAGCCGTGCCGACGGTGCCCATGTCCGCGCCCTGCCCGTGATCCTCCCATGTGTTGTAGATCGTGACCCCGTCCTTCGTCAGTTCCACGCCGTTCGCGGCCTCGTCAGCCCCGTCGTCGTTCGAGTTGTATATTCCAAACGACACTCCGACTCCGTACTTAACCCGGCCGTCGCCGGCCTTGTTCCTCTTGCCGGCCTCGGCCTTGAACTCCTCGTAGATGGGGCGGGCTTTCTCTATCATCTCAGGGAACGGGTAGACCTCGAAATGCTGGCCGCTCGGCGAGATGCCGCCGTCCTTCATGATGTTCTTCACGCGGAACTCGAACGGATCCATGCCACATTCGTGCGCGAGCATGTCTATAGCCGTCTCGCCGCCCCAGTAGGTCTGAGGGCCGCCGTAGGCGCGGAAGGCCGCCGACCAGCGCTGGTTCGTGAAGATCGTATAGCCGACGCCCTTGAGGTTGTCCACGTCGTAAGGGGCCAGGAAGAACTGGATGCCCTTGTTCATGAGATCCTGGCTGCTTTCCGAGTACGGGCCGTGATCGACGTACCACGTATGTTCGCCGCCGACGATCCGGCCCTCCGAATCCGCGCCTATTCTTATTTTCATGAGGAACGGGCTGCGTTTGGGGGTGCGGGTGATGTGTTCTTTCATGTCGAGCCTCATGTAGATCGGGCGATCCTTGCAGGCGAGCACGCAGGCCGCGAGCAGATACTCGTTCGTCGGGCCTACTTTGTAGCCGAACGTGGCCCCCATGTTGTTCTGGATGACGCGTATGCCCGACGGGGGAACGCCGATGCCGCGGGCGATCATGAGCTGGTGACGGTAGACGCAGATGCTCTTCGTCTGGAGGCATATTCTGCCCTCCTCGTCGTAATAGCCGAAGCCGCAGTCGGTCTCCAGCGTGAGATGGGGCTGGCGCGAGCTGTAGAATGTGTCGTCGATCTTGTGAGGGGCCTTGTCGATTATGTCTTTGGGGTCCGCTCCCTTCTGGAACGGGCGTCTGTTGAACGCGTTGCGTATCCCGTCGATGCCTTCTATTTCGTCGTAGACCGGGATAGCGTCGGAGGCCATGGCCTGATGGACGTCCACCATCTCCTTGAGCGGTTCGACGTCGACCTTGACCGCGGCGGCTGCCGCGCGCGCCTCGCGCTCCGTGTCGGCGCAGACTATCGCGACACATTCTCCCCACTGGCGAATCTTGTCGCCCTCCGGGACGATCATGCGGCGCTCCCATCCATCAGTCGTCGCGGTCGGGCTGCCCACCTGGCCACGTATCCTGTTTGTGCCTTTGTTGTCGGTCAGTGTCTTCGACGTTACGACCTTATGTACTCCGGGCATCCTCTCAGCTGCCGATATGTCGATTTTTTTAACGAGAGCGTGGCGATATTCCGTGACCACAGGAACGGCAAAGAGCGCTCCCCCGGGCAGTTTCAGATATTCGTCGTCGCCGTAGTCGAACGTGCCGGTGGTCTTGTATATGGCGCTCGGGCGCGGATAGCTCGTGTTCCAGACATGAAGGCCCGGCTCCATGCGGCGGGCGAGATCCTGGAGGCTCTTTTTGCCGCTCAGCACCGCGGCGGCCTCCATTACTGCGTCTGTAATCTGTATGTAGCCCGTGCAGCGGCACGTCATGAAATTCTTCTGGAACGCCTCGCGGACCTCCTCCCGCGTCGGGTTCGGGTTGTTGTCGAGCAGGTGCTTCGCGACCATGATGAAGCCCGGCGTGCAGAAACCGCACTGAATGGCCCCGTTGACGATAAAAGACACCTGAAGCGCGTGGGGCGCCGTCACAGTGCCAACACCCTCTATGGTGCACACGAGCGTTTCCTCCGGGATGTTCTTCCAGCGCGTGACGCAGGCACGGACGACCTTGTCGTTCAGTATGACGTTGCAGACGCCGCATTGCCCGCAGTTGCATCCTCTCTTCGTGCCGGTCATGTGCTGCTGCTCGCGCAGAATCTCGAGCAGCGTCGATTCGGGGTCGGCCACTATTCTCCTGGGTATTCCGTTGATGTTGATCCTCTTGACGTGATATTGTTTCTTCTCCGACATAGGCGTCACTCCTTTATAATATTGCTTGCGAAAATTTCATGGATCGTATAATTAAGATATATAGTTATCTGAGGCTCGTATAATGTATACGGAAAAATTATTATATGCAAGCGATAAACCCGCTCACAGCCTAAGGTGACACTAAGTTGCATATAGTATCTTTTTTATTAAATCAGGGTTCCTCATTTCTGATATAATGATCGCCAGGCTGATGGTGGAAACTGAGTGCGAAAAATATGGAGGTGTATAAAATTGAGAAAAAAAAGTTTCATGATATACGCGGCAGCTTTGATTCTGGCAATCTTCTGCGTGGGCGCGGCGTTCGCGGCGATGGGGAAACTCGAGGGTTTTGCGTTCACGGAGACGGCGAATAAAGACGTCGCGGGCGCGGGAGACTCTCTTTCGGCGGACGGCAGGGCCGACGCTGAATTTACGGTGAGAGTCAGCGGTTCCGCCGGGGCCATATCCGGCTTCACGCTGAAAAATCTCACGACGAAACAGGAGTGGGCCGCGGGAAGCGGCGCCGCGAATGTGCTGGCCGTCGTGGACAGCAAGGGCGCGGTGATCAATTCGTCTTTTCCGAAAGTGGCGTTCGTCCTCGGCGCCGACTATAAGCTCTACATCAACGACAGGGCTGCTGTGATCGCGTCCGGCGGGGATTTCGAGCTATCCGTCAAGTTTATGGACGGTTCGACGTCAACGGCTAAAACGCAGATAGCGGCGACTCCCGTTTCGGCGGATGCCGCCTCTTCCGTCGCGGCGTCCGGAGCGCCTGGGGTCGCCAAAGTCATATCGGCGTCGTATAAGGGCGTTGGCGGTTACGACCTGAGCGACGGGACGAAGAAGATAAGCTCGAACATGAACCCCGATCATCGTTTCGACATCAGCCTGGCCGGCGGCGACACGCTGACCGGCGTGCGCATCCGCTCCGCGGGCGGGGGCGCGACCGAGCGCGTGTGGGACACTGTGCCCACGACGAACAATCCGCTCGTCGTCGTGACCGACCAGGGCAAAGGGACGCCGCTCAATAATATTGACGGCGCCGTATCGATACCGGTGAAAGATCTGCGCGACCTGAGCCTCTGGATCGACGGAAACGACGACCTGAAGAAGCAGGACTTCAGACTGACGCTGCTCTTTACCGGCGGCCGCATTGAGGAAACCGACATAAAACAGGCGGCCGCCGCCGCCCCGGTTCCGGCCCCGACGTCCCAGGACGCCCGCCCGCAAAGAGGCGGAAACAGGCCTGGGCGGACGATCGAACGCTCCGTTCAGATGAAGGCGAAACCTGTTCAGATAAAGCTCGATGTCGTCGGCAAAAACAGGGTGAAGAAGGCAAGCGGAGTTCGCGATTTCTCACTCGTGATCAACGTGCGCGGCGAGGGGAGCATAGAGGCCATAGCTCTTTCCAATCAGACCGGCAAAGGCAACTGGGACACTTTCCCGGGCAGCGGCGCGTGGCTGATGATTGTGCGCAAGAACAACAATCAGGTGAATAACGCCAAGGATTTCAGCGTTTCGATCCCGGTAAAGGGCAACGACACGCTCGAGCTCCTCATAGAGGACGATGGAACTCTGACCAAGAAGGACTCCCGCTTTCTGTTGTCCGTGACGTGGGACGACGGGGAGATAACTGAGGAGCTGTTGACCTGGTAGAAAGATAGATAACCCGAAGAATGTGCGTAAAAAAAGCCGCCGCGCGATATCGCGCGGCGGCTTTTTAGAGGGCTTTTATACGGCCAGCGCGGTTCTGCCCGGCATGCGGGATATGGAGAAGTCATGGAGCGTGTTGATATTTGTGTAGTCGTAGAGGTTGAATTCGCCGTATATTCCGGCGGGGGATACGTCCGCTCCGAGTCCCGCGCCGTCGAAATTCGTCCAGCGGTCCAATATATACAGCCTGCCCACGTTTGCCCCGGTATCCGTGATTATGTGCATAGCGTGTCTGGCGAGCAGTTTGTGGTTGTCGTCGTATACGTTGCCGGGACGGCCTCCCGCAAGGGCTATGGAAACGAAATCCGGTTCGCAGCCGTAATGGCGGCACGCTATCAAATTCTGTTCGAACAGGTCGCCGCTGAAGTATCCGCTGTCGAGCGAGCAGTGAAAACCGACCTCCATCCGGAGGCCAAACGATTTTATGGTTTTGTGGATGGCCGCGTAACCCTCCATGAACGCCACGTTGTCGTCGGAAGATCTGTGGGAGACGTCGAACCTGCCGTTCCTCCAGCAGGAGGGCATCCCCTTTGTTTTCATCATGTTGAAAAACTCCGAGAGCCGGTGAATCGCGTAATCGGAGCAATAGCCGGCCCCTTCGGGGGACGCCAGCGAAAGGTCGAGATGCATGAACGGATACAGATTCAACGATTCGAGGAAAGAGAATGTTTCTTTGTATTCGCCCACGCGCGTCGTGACGTCGCCATCCGGAGCGGTGATCCCGTCGTCGTATAAGCCCTGGAAATATATGTAACGCTTCGTCGCGCCGCGGGAGGATGACGACAGAATTTCTCTGATATCCGGGTTTTGCGCGTCAGAGAGCTTCCCGATTCTGAAAAACTTGCGGGATCGTCTCGGAAGCCCGGCATGTTTCGTCATGGACAGGTCGTTTTTTTTCACGTAATAGCATCTGGTGGATAATGAGTCTTCATCCATAATTGTTTCCGCCTTTCATATGTGCAACACACTATTCCTTTGCTTATAATTATAAATATTGCATACCGAGGGTGAAGGTTGGTACTACTTATTGATTACTTCAGAATTACGCAGTGTATTCTAGGCTAAAGGGCCGAATTGAATAACGTTTTCCCTGGTAAAAGGATTATTAGTTAAATTAAGTTTGTTTGCCCGATGACAGCTTGCGGGCCAGCATCGACGCGAGACTCCCAATCGCGTATCCGGTCGCGGCGGCGCAGAGCAAAAGAGGCGGGAGGTACGCCAACACCCCCCATGAGCCCAGCAGAAGGGCTATCGCCCCCAGCTGCCCCGCGTTGAAGGCGAACGCCGACGCGACGCTTATTGCTGGCACGCTCAGCACATCGGCAAAATATTCGTAAAGAGCTATCGACAGGGGAAGAGAGACGATGATTCCGCCCGCGCTGCACGAGAGAGCCACGATATTGCCGCTCAGGAAAAAAGAGAGCGCGAGGCGGAGACCGGCGACCGAAATAGCTTCCGCCGGCCCGTATAGGATGAGGGCCGTCAGAGGGAAAATATTGGCTATGCCCAGCCTCATGCCGGGAAATGGCAGGGGAAATCTGGACTCGATAAAGCCGGTTACCATCGCCATGGATGTGAACATGGCGATAATCAGCATGTGTTTCGTTTTGCCCGGCGGTTTGACGCGATACTCCATATCCGCCGATTTAGTACGACATTACGTCTATCGCTCCGACGGAGGACGAAACGATTCTCATTATGAGTTTGTGCGGTATGCAGACGATCATGTCTCCCGCGTTCTTCATGGGGCGCGCTCTCAGGCAGTCTCCTCCCGGGCAGTTCGCCAAAACCATCCTTATGCCGGTCGGGTCGGAGGCCACTATGTTCGTCATGGCGCCCGAGCTTAAATCCAACGCGACCCCATCGGTAAGTTCCGCCGCCCGGCGTCTTTCGATCACCGTTCCGCCGCGTACCGCCTCGAACGTGAGCCCGCCGTCTTTTGGGCGCGTCGCGAAAACGAGGGCACACGACAACGCGAAGGACGCAGCCAGAATGGAGTAGAGCAGCCAGTCGTATTTTTTCCCCGTCACCATGTGTCGTGAAACGCTATATGCGGGCCGCCTGGCGTTGTCTCGACCGCGCCTTTCAGGTCTCCGGTGGCCGTTATCCTATATTCCTCGTCGTCGGTTTCGGAGATGAATATAGCGCCCACTTCGGGCATTATACGCAGCAGTTCGAGCGCCTGGGGTTCTCCCATCACTATGAAGGCGGTCGACAGCGCGTCTCCCTGCGTCGGGTCGTCGGAGATTATCGTCACCGATTTGAGGCGCCCGTCCACAGGAAATCCGGTCGCGGGATTGTATATGTGCGTGTAACGCCCTCCGTCCACTTCCCAGAAACGCTCGTAATCCCCGGCCGTTATCACCGATCCCTCGCTCAGCGAGACGACGCATATCGGAGTTCCCCTCGGTTTTGAGGGATGCTGCACGCCTATGCGCCACGGAGTTCTTGTGCCGCTCCCGTTTCGCGGTCTTCCGCCGATGACGACGACGTTGCCTCCGAGGTCGATGAGAGCGGATGTCACGCCCCGCTCCTTCAGCAGGTTTCGCACCGAGGACGAGACGTATCCTTTCGCTATCCCTCCAAGGTCGACGACGCCTCCCGGCATGTCGAGTTTCGCCATGGGAGGGGAGGATGAGAGCTCTAGCGCGTCGAAGCTGACGCGCAAAAGCGCCGCGTCTATCTCTTCCTCCGATGGCAGGGAGTTTTCGGACAATCTATCGCGCCACGCAATGGATACGGGGCCGATCGTCGGGTCGTACGCCCCGTCCGTCAATTTCGCCGCGTGAACGGCCGCAGCCAGCGCCTCGTATGTCGGGCGCGATACGGGAACCCATTCGCCTCCGGCATTGGCGCTCATCAGGGAGACGTCGGAATTTTCGTTGTACATGGAAAATCTGTCGTCCAACTCCTCAATCAGCGCGAACGCGTCGTTTAAAATCCCGTTGAGCTCGGATATGGACTTAGGGGCGCTCGCGGTCACGCTGATGACGGTATCGAGCGCGACTCCGTCGCGGGAGACCGTGTTGAGCGGATCCAGCCTGTTTATTATAAATATGGCAGCGATGCCCATTATCGAGCACAGGGCTATGAACGAGTGCAAATTAAAAAATCGCTTCATTTTGGACCTCCCAATGGACATTTCGTCACTATAATAAATATATTTTTTGAAGTAGAATATACCCAAACCAGTCACCCGACGCCCGTGCCATAATTCCGCAGCCGACGGCGAATATCGGCTAATAATAGCATTATTTCCTCTTTGCGATGCATAAATTACCTGTGAATATATATAAAGTCCGGATATTATGAAAACATTTAGTAAGGGGGTAGCGAAGATGGAGGTTTCAAAATTGGCTGGACATATCGCGCCGAAGGAGACGCTGGTTTCGGTTCCGAAGCTCGTGTCGGCGTACTACACAAATTACCCGGATCCGGAGGACGCTCGCACCCTGGTGTCGTTCGGCACATCCGGACACAGGGGATCATCGTTTAAAAATTCGTTCAACGAGGCTCACATATTGGCGATATGCCAGGCTGTGGCCGAGATTCGCCATGAGGGCAAAATCACCGGCCCTCTCTTTATGGGGATGGATACGCACGCGCTTTCCGAACCGGCGATACGCACGGCGATAGAGGTTTTCGCGGCGAACGGGGTGGAGGTCAGAATCCAGAACGATTTCGGATATACGCCGACTCCCGTTATATCCCACGCTATACTCGGGTGGAACAAGGCCGGTTACACGAAGGCCGACGGCATAGTGATAACGCCGTCGCACAACCCGCCCGAGGACGGAGGCATCAAATACGATCCGCCGTCCGGCGGGCCCGCGTCTTTAGAGCTGACGAGCCGGATACAGCGGCGCGCCAACGAACTCATAGCGGACGGCAACCGGGAAGTGAAGCGAGTCTCTCTGAAGAGCGCGATGTCCGCCCCGACGACGATATTCATCGACTACATCGCCCCGTATGTCTCCGATCTCGGCAACATAATAAACATGAAGGCGATAGCCGGCGCGAAGATAAAGATAGGCGCCGATCCGATGGGCGGGTCTGGAATAGCTTACTGGGCGCCGATAGCAGAAATGTACCGCCTCGACCTTCATGTCGTGAACGAGTATGTCGACCCCACGTTCTCGTTCATGCCCCTCGACTGGGACGGCAGGATAAGGATGGACTGCTCGTCGCCGTACGCTATGGCCGGCCTGCTCTCCCACAAGGATATGTATGCCATATCGTTCGGCAACGACACGGACTTCGACAGGCACGGCATAGTGACCGAGGAGGGCTTGATGGACCCGAACGCGTTCCTCGCCGTGGCGGCGCAATACCTGATGATCCACAGGAGCGGCTGGAGCAGCGGCGCGCAGATCGGCAAGACGCTCGTTTCGAGCTCGATAATAGACAGGATGGCGGCGTTTATCGGCAAAAAGGTCTGCGAGGTGCCGGTGGGCTTCAAGTGGTTCGTCGACGGTCTCATGGATGGATCGTTCGGCTTCGTTGGCGAGGAGAGCGCCGGCGCGTCGTTTCTCCGCAAGGACGGCACGACATGGACGACGGACAAGGACGGCTTCATAATGGATCTCCTGGCGGCCGAGATACTGGCAGTGACGGACCTGTCCCCCTCGCGCATATACCGCGACATGACGGCGAAATTCGGCAAACCGTTCTATAAACGCATGGACGCCCCCGCGACGCCGGAACAAAAAGCCGTGCTGAAAAAACTCTCTCCCGACGACGTGAGGGCGAAAGACCTGGCGGGCGAGCCGATAACATCGCGCCTGACAAAAGCCCCCGGCAACAACCAACCGATAGACGGCCTGAAGGTGACGACGGAAAACGGCTGGTTCGCCGCCCGCCCCTCCGGCACGGAGGACGTCTATAAAATCTACGCCGAAAGCTTCCGCGACGCCGATCATCTGAAGAGGATTCAGGAAGAAGCGGTGGAAATAGTGACGGCGGCGATAAAGAAATGACTGTGGATGAACAAAAAAAAATGATAAAAACAGGCCTTTCGGCGGCAGCCCGATCACTCTGGGCAAAAAAAGCGAAATCAGAAGATTTATGGCTGCCGCTTTATATTCATATGCGGGACGCCGCAGAAACAGCATGGCGTATTTGGTGTGATTGGCTGCCTGACGGGACAAAAAACCGTATTATACGCGGCGTCTTTCCAATAGAGTGCCAAAATGACGAATTC
>JAITOL010000154.1 GCA_031289955.1 Synergistaceae bacterium | reverse complement strand
GTTCATAGAGGGCCTGGAAAGAATCGGCATCGGGTATACGAAGCCGGAGGGCGCGTATTACGTGATGCTCGACATATCGCCATTCGGCTACAAGAGCGACCTGGAATTCTGCGAGGATCTGGCGCGCTGCGTCGGAGTCGGCGCGGTGCCAGGCTCGAGCTTCTTCCGCGAGGACGTGAACCACCTCATACGCCTGCACTTCGCCAAGAAAAGCGAGACGCTGCGCGAGGCGCTGAACAGGCTCGAACATATCCACACAAAAATAAAAAAACGCGGAGGAAAAATCGCCTGACGTCAGCGTTCTAAAATTCGTAGTGCGTCCACATACTGATGATCTTGACCGTTTGTATATCCTCTATCACCTCATATACCAGGCGGTGTTTGATGTTTATTCTGCGGGAGCATGCGCCTTTCAAAACACCCTGTAATTTTTCGTACGGAGGCGGGTTTTGATAAGGATTTTTACGAAGTATGGCGATGAGGCGCCGAGCTTTTCCGTCCAATTTCGCCGATTTCAGCTTCGGAATGTCCGCTATGGCTTTTTTCGTATAAATGATCGCGAACATCACCACTCCGCGTCATTTTCGGAAACACATTCGGAAATGGGCGTTTTAAGCCCTTCAACAATGCTCTCTTTCACTCTTGGATCGGAGCTCAAGTATAGAGTTTCCATCAGACCATTATAATCTTCCTCACTGACAAGAACCGCGTTTCCATCCTTGGTGCTGATATTGACCGGCTCGTTGTATTTTATGGTCTGTTCCAGCATACAGAATATATTTTTGCGAAAATTGGTCGCGTTCATATTCAGCATAACCTCACCCCTTATATGTACATTGTAGTGTACATTATCGTTGCCCGCAATAAAAAACGGCACAAAGAATTCGTTATCGTGATCGTATAAGCTATAATGTCCTCATGTCGGCAAAATTTTACGTTTATATTCTCAGGTGTGCTGATGGAACCTGCTATACCGGCTTTACGCACGATCTGGAACATCGCTTGAAAGCTCACAATGAGGGCGCTGGGGGCGCGAAATATACCAGAGCGCGGCGGCCGGTGGAGTTGGTTTACTTTGAAGAGCACGATTCAACGTCGTCCGCGCTGAAGCGAGAGCGCCAGATCAAACGACTCTCCCGGGCCGCCAAGCTGGCCTTGATTGCCGGCATACAAAACGCCTGACAGGTAAAGCGGAAATTTCATTCTCCGGCCCGGCTTGAATATGACCCGCGCGCCGCAGCGACGACCATTAGGAGGCGACCTCTTTATGTCCTTGGAAAAAGACATTCAGCAAAAAGCGGACACGCTCGGCATTCACAAACTGGGCATCATCAAACTCGAAGCAATGCTCGATTACGAGGACAGACTGCGGGAGAGGATGGGACGAATACCGAACGGAGAGGCGATCTACGGCGGATTCTTGCGGTTCGCGGACATGCGGCGCTCTTTCCCGTGGGCGAAATCATTGGTCGTGGCGGCGCTTCATTACGGACATTACGCCATTCCGCAGGCGGCCGAAGGGCGCTTCGGGAAATCATATCTCGTGGATATGAGGTTCAATCCAAAATCCTCCGGGCGGCAAAAAATCATCGCGTTGGAGGATTATATGCGCGAGCTGGGCATTCGAACGGAGGGCAACGAACACCCCGGCATCACCGCCATGCGCTGGGCCGCGTACAAAGCCGGGCTCGGCATAATACGGCGAAATAATTTTTTCTACACGGAGCTGGGTTCATGGGTGAGGATAACGGCATGGGCGACCGACGCGGAGATGGAGCTGATATCCAGCCCGTCTCTGCCCGAATGTCCGACGAACTGCGACAGGTGCGTACACGCCTGCCCGGTAAACTCGCTCTCGTCCGCCTACACGATGAACATGGCGACCTGTATAAGCAGGCTCACGACATCAGGCGAAAACGCGGCGGACGACGCGACGAACGAAAAAATCGGCCGCTGGATATACGGATGCGACGTCTGTCAGGACGTCTGCCCGATGAACGCCGGCAAATGGCGGGAGGACGACGATTTCCCCGACCTGGCGGAACTGGGAGAATTTCTGTCGCCGGAGAAAATCCTCGGCATGAGCTACGACGATATAGAACGCCTTCTCGCGAGGAAGTTCTTCTATATAAAAAAAGAATTCCTGTGGAAATGGCGTCTGAACGCCATCAACTCGATGATGAACGAAGACGCGCAAAATGCCGAACCTCACCTCCGCAGGGCGCTGTCCGACGAAAACGAGCTCGTGCGCGAACACGCGCGCCGCGCGCTTGGAAAATCAGGACGCCACTGAAGAGCGCCGGGAGGCGTAGCCGCGTTTTTTATTATGCGGCGTAGCAATTATACTGTACATTATTTCCATGATCGCCAACCGCAATAAATTTATTGACATAATGCGTAAAATTATATAAAATGAAGCAAATGTGATGGAAGGTGATCTCCGTGCCGCAGACCAATGTCAATATCAGGATCGATGAAGATATAAAACAACAGGCGGAAATTTTATTTTCCGACCTCGGTTTGAATATGACCAGCGCAGTGAATATTTTTGTACGTCAGGCAATCAAACAGGGGAAAATCCCTTTTGAAATAACCACTCACTGCGGCAACGACCTTTTTTACAGCAAAGAAAATCTGGCTTATCTAAGGGCGGCAATCAAAGACCTCGAAGCAGGGAAAGGGTTAGTCCATAAAACAATGGAAGAACTCGAGGCAATGGAAGAATGAGTAAAAGCGTCACTTTTCAACAACGTGGCTGGGATGATTACCTTTACTGGCAGACCCAGGATAAAAAAACGCTGAAACGGATAAATGCGCTCCTGAAAGATACGTTACTGCCGGCGTCGTGATTATTGACCACAAACAAGAAAAGAAAAGTTTTCAGGAGAGATTTTCCGCTAAATGTCAAATTCATTGGTGAAACCTCGCTCTCATTTATTGAAATTTCAAGGCGTGAAAAATTCTACCGCTCGTTCATCGACCAAATTTCGCGATGTACTTCAATATCTCCTCTTCCTCGTAAGCCAGGAGCAGACGGGCGAGGGGTTCAAAGCCGTCCGCGTCGAAACAGTCGTAATATTTGACGCGATCCGTGAATTTGATATTCACTGGCATCATCCCTGATTTTATCAGTTCGAGATTCATAATGAGCCGTCCGGTTCTTCCGTTGCCGTCTATAAAAGGGTGTATTCCCTCGAAGCGCAGGTGAAAAGCGGCTATGGCTTCGATGATATACATATCGCGTTTCATATCCTCGTAATCTGCCAGCAGGGCGTCCATCCGCTCGGCGATGAGATAATGGGGCGACGGGGAATTACGCGCCCCCGCAATGGCGACCTCTATGGTTCGATAGATGCCCTTATTTCTCGCGTCGTTCATCAGAACGAGCGAGTGAAGCTCCCTGATAACCCGCTCGGTCAGCATGCTTCCGACGTCGGCGAGCTCGGCCATGTAATAAAAAGCGTCCCTGTGCCCTATGGCCTCCAGGTGATCTTTTACGCGTTTCCCGTCGATAGTTACCCCCTGCTGAAGCACGAGAGCCGTTTCCCTGAGCGAGAGAGAGTTTCCCTCGATAGCGTTCGAGTTATATGTGCTGTCCACCATAAATTCCTCGCGCAGCCGTTCGAGCTCCGCCGCGTTAAGAGGCCTGAGAGACTTTAATTTGTCCTTCAAAATATCGAGACCATTGAAATTTATTTTGTCGCTCAATTTCACACCCTCCGCCGTCAAAAAAGAGCTTAACACAAGAAAAGCGCCCCTGCCATGGGGCGGCGATTATTATCAGGAGGCGGCTCTCCGTTTGCCGGACTTGAGATGAGCGCAACGCCCGTCCGTCTCTTTCGCGGCGCGGCTTGGTTTTATTTGGGCTTTTAAGAACCGGACGACTTCGTCCTTGTCTTTTTTGGGAAATCCGACAGGAATCACGCGAGTTATGCCGTCGCGCGTTTTAACGCGCATTTCAATTTTCCAGAAGCTCCAATCCGCTGCGACGTCGGCTATGTCCTCGTAGCGGATGGTGTGATACTCCTGAAAATAGCCGAATCCGGACGCCAAGACGTCGCCCTTCGAGCGTATATTCACCGTCGCGTAAGTCATCTCCGTCTCGGTGAATTTCATCCCGATAACGCCCCCGCTGTTTTTGATGTTCAGCATCCCCATGACGGTCACATAGGCGAAAAACGCCCAGACGAGCGTCGAGCCGGCAAACTTGACTGCGCCCATGCTAAAACGCGGCATCAGAAATGTGAGGGATTCCACCAGCGACGATGTTCCGTGATCGATCAGAACATTGAACCATATCAAAAACGTTCCAATGACTATCATGACGATCCCGACAAACACCCGAACCCACCTTGGCTGATAATAAACCATTTTCATATGGGGTCATATGTGGGATGTATTCGCGGCTTCGCCGGCCGCTTCCGCCAACTGTTTGAACAGGCGCTCGGCGTGGCTGTGGTGTTTCCACATGCGCTCGGGATGCCATTGGACGCCCAGCGTGAAAGGGTGCATATCTCCGCTCGAAGCTGGCTCTATCGCCTCTATTATCCCGTCGGGCGCGAACGCCGTCGCCGCAAAACCGGGGGCCACGTCCTTCACCGCCTGGTGGTGGAACGAGTTGACGTCCACTGTGACAAAGCCGTCTTCGCTTTTGTTCGTTTTTTCCTCCAGCTCGTCGATATCCAGCAGCAACGAGGCCACGCGGGAGCCCCATCTCACTTTGACCTTGTGAACGGCCGAATATGACGGGGCTTTCTGGCGATGCATGAGGGTTCTTTTGCCCTCGCTCTGATGTTCTATGTCCTGATAGAGCGTTCCGCCCATCGCCACGTTCAATATCTGCACTCCCCTGCATATTCCCAAAACAGGCTTTCTCATCCTGGCGGCGCGTCTGGCGAGCGCGATCTCGAACAGATCCCTCTCCTCGGAAAAACTGCCGTTATACGGCATGTTCTCCTCGCCGTAGAGCGCCGCGTCCACGTCGTCCCCGCCGGAGAGCAATATCGCGTCCAGGCTTCCGACGGCCCGTTCGGCGAGCGACTCGTACATATGCTTCAGCTTGATATTGGGCAGCGGAATGATGAGCGGCAGACAGCCGGCGCTGTAGACCGCCTCGACGTAGCTCTCGTAGATGTTCTGCACCCCCGGCTGGTCGTCGTCGACGTTCGCCCCTATTCCGACTATGGGATAACTATGTTCTTTTGAACGCGCCATATCATGATCCTCCAGTTTTGAGATTCAAAAATTCAAAAAAAATTTTATCGGGAGATGCAAAGATACGTCAGCCTCAATCTCTCATGAAACTCCTCCGGAATGTTTATCAGTTGCTGTCGACAACTTCGTACTCGTAGAAATCGGGACTGTAGTGAGATACCTTGGCCAGCCCGTCGAGCGTGTCCGTTATCTTGTAGCGCGAATCGTAAATGAGGCGCAGCTTTTCGCCGCGTTTCGAGTGCAGGCTTATGTTGCGGCGGTTGATTATGACGGCGCGAACCGGATTTATCGCGTCCGAAAAATACACCTTCTTGTCGTCGCGATCCAGGAAGTAACACGTTCCGGAATATATCGGATACGATATGCCGTCGCCGTACTCCTCCCTGAAACCGGAGAACGTCACATCCTCGAGGTATATGGGCAGTATGAAAAATTCCTTGAAACCCGCGCGCACTTTCCTCACCTCGATGATCTTGTTGTCGAAGCGATAGACGTCCTCGTCGCCCAGGATGCAGGCGCCGGAGTATATCATCTTCTTGCCCTCGGAGAATATGCCGTCGGAGATGTGGAACACGCTGCAATGATAACCGCCGCACGACAGCTCGCAATCCTTCGCGATGAGCGTCTCGCGCGCCGAAGCCTCGAACGATTTGCCCGCCTTCCCCTTGAAGACATACTCGAGTTTCGCGTTGTCCGCGCCTATGAAAGACTGAGGGTTTCTCAATATGAGGGCGCCGTCCTTCAGCTCGAATTTCGGGGCGTCCCAGAAGGCCTCGCGCAGGCATATGGAGAATAGCGCATGGCTGAAGTTCTCATCTCCGTTTTCGAGTATGAGCTCGACCGGCTCGAGATCCTCGTCCTTCGAGTATCCGGAGAGAGATACGTGAGCGCCGAGGAAAAACGCGAACTCCCCATCGCCCGAGGATTCTCCCGGCAGGGGTTTCCCTCCCGCCTTTATCGAACCGATGATCTCGCGTGGACACAGGACGCGCAGCATGGTATTGGCGGCTATCGACTTGCGCCTCACCGCTTTGCCGGCGTCCATCATCCCTATGCCCTCGATCGGAGGATCGAGCCGCCACTCCACTATCGGCACGCGAACCCTGATATGTCCCGCCCCGAACGGTATCCACACATATTTTTCGTCTCCGAACGGAAACTCGATCTTCATGGAATCCGATTCGAGCCGGACGATGCCCCCGGGGGACGACCCGAGATAATACGGCCTGTCGAAAGATATATTGAGCCCCTCCATGACGCAGCACTCGCGCCTGAATACCTCCGCCCCGCCCGCTTCGAGATCCTCTATCGATATGACGACGACCCCTGACGGGATGCCGGACAGATCCAGCCGATACTCCGACTCTTTGGCGGTCTTTCTGGAATCCAGCTTCTCGAACGGATAGCGCTTATCCCCGGCGACAAATACATACCTGTCGGAAGCCTCGCCCGGGATGTGAGCGGAAACGGACATCCCCACGTCGTATATGCCGTACTCGTTCTCCCCCCGCACATATACCGCGCCGGAGTGAGGCGCGGCCGACAGGGCGACGTCGATCCCGGGGTCACTGAAATCGGAACATATCGCGCGTCCGCCGGACATCACGCCGTACCTGCCCTCGAAGAGGACGGACACAGCGCGCCCGACTGAACCGGGAACGTCGCGCTCCTCCTTCGCGAGCGGGAACGACAGATCCCTGTCGCGGGTCGTGAACACGATATACGAGCCGTCGCCGACGCTCTGCGGGGCGCTCTCCATTCCCGAACGGCCATGAGCGAATATCAGGGCTTCGCGGCACAGCGAGGTCCGCGAGTCGTAAATCATCTTGCCGGACACCAATATCTTAACCCTTATTTTCAAGTCGTCACCCGACTCGAATCTCGACAGAGAGGCCAGGCTCACCCTTCGCTCCTCCGAGGTCCATGAATACTCGTCGCCGTAAACCATGATCTCCTCGCGTCGGAGCGACTCGCCGCAATATATCTCCGCGCGGACGACGGGCCTGGATGGGGTTGACTCCTCGCCGAGCCGTATGGCCGGAATGACGAGCGATATGCCCGACTGATCCGCGAAGTAACGCGGGCAGACTGCCTCGTGCCGCATGACTACCGGCAGACGGCGCTCCCTGAAGTGACGCGAGACCTCGCCGGGCCTGTGCCCTCTTTTCGCGAACCAGTCATTGAGGAGCGCGCCCGGATATGTTTTGTTCTCGAGGCGGGATCCGACGAACAGCCAGTGCATCTTCATCAGAATATATTCGATGAAACTCTTGAAGAAAATCGGGCGCTTGCGGAGCAGGATCACAAGCCCTATGCCGAGGCCGGAGGGACGGCCTTTCAACGTCACTTCCCTCAAGCTCCTGTCATTGCCGTAACACTCCCTGATCGCCTCGGTGAAACGCGCCACTGCCGGATCGTTTTTCGCTATCCGGCCCTGGAGGTTATGGCGGTAGAATTCAAACATTATGTCAAAGAAGGCGAATATGCTTTCCTTCGTGGAGAGGGCGTGCGCCATTATCGTAGCGTAATACTCCCTCTTCCGCGATTTGAAGTCGTAGGAGAAGAACCTGTTGTGCGACTTCATCGTTTTGTACATTGCGTTGCTCATAGTTTCAAACAGGATGCCCTCTTTGTCCTCCCCGAAACCGAGCTGTATCCTTATGAAGTTCCAGAACGCGCGCTCCTCGTTCGACTCCCAGCGCTTCGCCAGGTTGATCAGCGTGACCGCGAGCACCATGTTCTCGTATCCGTTCGGAGGAAACTTGTTATACGAGTTTATGATTATCTTCTGCGACATGTGCAGAAGATCGTTGTAGATGGCGGGCTGTATGCGCTCCATGCCTATGAGCGGATTGCGCGAGAGGAGGTTCGGCAGGAAAACCTTGAAGTCGTTTTCGTTGCCGTACTGGACATAATTGACGCGCATATCCTCCTCGTCCTGAGGAATGGCCTCGCCCGATATCGCTTCAAAAGCGCCGCGAAACGACCGCGTCACAACACGGGCGCCGGCGGGAGATGGGACTATGCCCAGTTTCCCAGCCGCAACCGGCAGGACGTCGGATATGTACAACTCGGCAGCCGCAACCGCTGGCAAAGCGTCAACCTGCTCGCGTTCTGGCTCTGGCTCTGGCTCTGGTTCTGGTTCTGGTTCTGGTTCTGGCTCTGGCTCTGGCTCTGGCTCTGGCTCTGGCTCTGGATCTGGTTCTGGCTCTGGCTCTGGTTCTGGCTCTGGTTCTGGCTCTGGCTCTGGTTCCGGCTCTGGATCTGGCTCTGGCTCCGGTTCTGGATCTGGCTCCGGATCTGGTTCTGGATCTGGTTCTGGCTCAGGTTCTGGTTCTGGCTCTGGTTCTG
>JAITOL010000119.1 GCA_031289955.1 Synergistaceae bacterium | reverse complement strand
GAGATCGACTCCTAAAATTCGACATTCGGCGCTCGCATTTTCTTCACACCGAGAAACTCGGTTAGGTGGAGAAAGACGGAATCCAACTCACGTTTGTATGAAGAATGACGGTGAATACTTCATCCGTTGCTGTTTTACGACCCAATGGCCGCCCCTAGCTATGCCCATGCGCTCGACCAAACCAGATTTCTTCATATCCCCGGATATTCTCCTCTACTCCGCGCGGTGCGATGCCTATTTCTTTAGCAATGGCTTTCGCGCTGATCGTGGGGTTGGTACACATCAAGCCTAAAATCCGCTCTTGTGTTTGAGTTTCTCCGAACTCCGGTTCGGTGGCTGAATCCTCATTAACCACCGGCTCCCCCTTTGATAATTTCCCAGTAGCTTTTCCTGTCCGAGCCAATGCGACGTATTGCGTTTGAATCTTGGAGGTTCTTTATCTCCCTTGCAACGATCCGCACTGATAACCCGGTCTGGCCTGCCAGACGCTTTTGAGTTATGCTTGGTTCACTTAATACGGTTTCCAGAATTTTGCTAACATTGTTTTCTATGCCATTATCAATGCCATCATCTATGCCAATTTCTATGCCATTTGGTGTAGATGCGTCCGAAAGAGGGATTATCGTCTTGAAGATATCTTAATTCGGTATTTTGGCTTCAAAATGATTCCTCCAGCGGTTATTCGGTATGCCCGTTTATTGAGCCGTCGCCGTCGTCTCCGTGTTGCGTCTCCGGCAAGCGTTATTTTTTCATGCTCCTGCTAGATTATAATGCATAGGAGTTTTGTTCACCGTATCGAGGAAGGAATATTTTGTTTCTGTAATAACATGTGCTACAATCTAAAAAAATTGAGCAGGGTGGATTTCATGGGTTTTCCTGAACAAGTCAGATTTGTGCGAGAAAAAATGAAAATTAGCCAGGAGGATTTGGCTCGCGCGTTGAACGTAAGCTATGCGACCATCAACAGGTGGGAGAACTCCAAGACCAAACCCAACAAGATGGCTCGGGATGTTTTTGCCGCGTTCTGTGAAAAAAATGGTATCAGACTCGACGGGAGCGAAATGGATCGGTGATCAAACTTCAAGATATTAAGCCAGGCATCCGGCTCATGGGCATACTGCCGGGTGAAACGATTGACGTAATAGCAGCGACGCCATTTGGAGACGACGCGGTTGAGCTTGTCTATCGGAAAACCGACGGCGCTCTCGGCCAGCAGGTGCTTTTTGCCGATGGCATGGAGTCCGTATCGCTTGAAACTACAAACCTACATTGGCAATTTGACGCGAACGCCCAACAGGTTCGCCTCGCTTCAGAAGCGTATCGGATCAAACTGGCGCATCTGTTCGACCCGCATCTTGCCGTCCATACTTCCATGATACAACCTCTGCCACACCAGATTACGGCGGTCTATGGCGATATGCTCCCACGCCAGCCGCTCCGTTTTTTGTTGGCCGATGATCCTGGCGCGGGAAAAACCATCATGACCGGATTGCTGATCAAGGAGTTGAAGGTGCGAGGCGATTTGAATCGCTGCCTGATTATCTGTCCTGGCAATCTTGTGGAACAGTGGCAGGATGAGCTTTATTCCCGCTTCCAATTGGAATTTGATATTCTGACGAACGACCGGCTGGAATCCTCAGTGCGAGGCAACGCGTTTATGGACACGCCATACTGCATCGCGCGTCTGGATAAGCTCGCCCGCGACGAGGAAATACAGCAAAAACTGAAAGTATCCGATTGGGACTTAATCGTCTGCGACGAGGCCCACAAAATGTCCGCGTCGCTCAACGGCAACGAAGAACATCGGACAAAGCGATATAATCTCGGTCTGCTGCTGTCGACTATTACGCGCCATTTCCTGCTGCTCACCGCGACGCCCCACAATGGCAAGGACGACGACTTTCAACTGTTCCTGCGCCTGTTGGATAGCGACCGCTTCGCGGGCCGTAATCGCGGTAGGTCTAAGATTGACGCGTTGGATTTGATGCGTCGGCTGGTCAAAGAACAGCTTCTAACTTTCGAGGGCAAACCGCTGTTTCCGGAGCGTAAGGCGAGCACGCTTAGCTATGAGCTGTCGCCGCCGGAGAAGCAGCTATACAACGATGTGACCGAGTATGTCCGAAACGGGTTTAATAAAGCTATGGAAGTGCTTGACCCACGTCGCGCCCACGCCGTCGGATTTGCCCTGACCATTTTGCAGAGACGGCTTGCATCGTCGCCCGAGGCTATCTATCAATCCCTTCGTCGCCGTCGCGAGCGATTGGAAAGCACGCTGGCCGACATCGATAAAAATGGATATGCCGCGCCAGCATTAAAAGTATTTACCGATGAGGATTGGGATGACCTGGACGACGCTCCGGAAGAAGAAATCAACGATATCGAAGAAAAATTTGTTGACGAAGCGACTGCCGCGCAGAGCCGCGCGGAGTTTGTCAATGAAATACAATGGCTGAAAAAATTGGAGGGATTGGCCCACAATCTCCGCAACAGCGGCATCGACCGTAAATGGGAACAAGTTTCCAAAACGTTGCAAGACGACGAACTAATGTTTGGGCCAAACGGCATTCGCGAGAAAATAATCATCTTCACTGAACATCGCGATACGCTGAACTATCTCGCGGACAAAATTGAATCTATGTTGGGCGATCACTCCGAGATTGTGACGATTCGCGGCGGGATGCACCGCGAGGAGAGAAAACAGATCGAGGAAAATTTCAAAAACGACCCCAAAGTTTCAGTCCTGGTGGCGACGGACGCCGCAGGCGAAGGTATCAATTTACAGCGCGCCCATTTGATGATCAACTATGATCTTCCGTGGAACCCCAACCGTATTGAACAGCGATTTGGCCGAATCCACCGTATCGGCCAGCGCGAAGTCTGCCATCTGTGGAATCTCGTGGCGATGGAAACCCGCGAAGGCGACGTATTCCACAAGCTGTTTGAAAAGTTGGAGCGTGAACGTCAGGCGCTCGGAGGCCGAGTCTACGATGTCCTCGGCAAAGTATCCTTCGGAGACAAACCATTGCGAGACCTGCTCATGGAGGCGATACTCTACGGCAACAGGCCGGAAGTGCGCGCCCGCCTGGATCAGGTCATCAACGACGCGCTTGACCGAAAAGAGCTAGAGCGGCTGTTGGAGGAACGCTCCCTGGCCGGGCAGTCTTTGGGCTTGCAGCAGGTCAATGAAATCCGCGAAAATATGGAGCGCATCGAAGCCAGGCGCTTGCAGCCTCATTATATAGAAAGCTTCTTCGCTGGCGCCTTTCAGGGCATAAAGGGACAGATGCGGAAAAAAAGCGACAGGCGTTATTCCCTGCCGCACGTTCCGGTGAAACTGCGTGAACGCCGCTCCCCGACTGGTGCACCGTATCTCATAGCCCGCGAGTACGAAGCCATTACATTTGAAAAACAGTCCATTAATTTGACAGGTAAGCCGGAGGCGGCGCTGATCTGCCCTGGACACCCCCTGCTCTCGGCATTGATCGACGAGATACTGGACGGCGGCAATGAGATGTTGAAGCGGGGAACCATCTTCATCGATGATACAGGACGCTCAGAGCAGGATCGGCTGCTATTTTACATCGAGGATATTATAGAGGACGGGCGCAAAGACAGCACAGGGCGCGCGGTAAAAGCGTCGCACCGGCTCCATTTTGTTGAAATGACCAGGGACGGAAACGTTACCACGGCGGGTTGCGCCCCATATCTGGACTACACGGTGCCAATAGAAGCGGAATATTCCGTTGTTCAGAAGCTGATAGCGGAACGCGCATGGTGGGGGCAGGACGCCGAGCGTCTCGCGCGGGACTACGCCGTGCGAAATCTCATTCCCTCACACCTCGCTGAAGTCAAAGACCGGCGCGTCCATTATGTCGATAAAGTGGAATATGAGGTCAAGAAACGGCTTAACGCCGAGATAGCTTACTGGGACGCCGAATCCGGGAAAATGTACGATCAGGCGGCACAGGGTAAAACAAACGCGCAGATCAACGCGGATCGTTTCAAGGAACGCGTGAACGAACTAGAGCGGAGGCTTAGTCTCCGTCTGGAGGAGTTGGCGCAGGAAAGAAATACCGTGTCAAAACCTCCGACGGTGTTGGGCGGCGCGTGGGTCATCCCTCGCTCAATGTTGGACACGGCGACAGCGAAAGGCAGCGGGGCCGCGTCATCAGTGGAAGGCCGCGCGCTGATCGAGCGCATAGCGGTGGAAACTGTCATGTCTATCGAGGAGGGTTTGGGACACTTCCCCGAAGACGTCGGCAAGCAGAAAATCGGCTACGATGTGGTTTCCAAAACGAAGGACGATACACTGCGCTTTATCGAGGTAAAAGGCCGACAAGCGGGCATCGGCGCTGTCACAGTAACGCACAATGAAATGGTGACAGCGGCCAATAAGCCGGACGACACATATTTGGCCGTCGTTGAAATCGACGGAAAACGCCGACATGTCACATACTATCTACACTGGAACGAGCAGGCGCCGGGCTTCGCGGACATCAATCACTCAATTGAGCTCGATAAACTGAGACAAATAGCAAATGTGGCGTTGGAGCGAGAGATTGAGGTTTGAAAAATAAGCATACAACAGAATTTGTTGGATGGGAGCTAATATATTGAAGAAAAAACTGATCGAAGTCGCACTGCCGCTGGAAGCCATCAGCACTGAGGCGGCACGTGAAAAATCCATACGCCACGGACATCCGTCCACGTT
>JAITOL010000110.1 GCA_031289955.1 Synergistaceae bacterium | reverse complement strand
CCTGAAACCTTCATGGCATGAATATTGAAACCTCCCCCATCTTTGTACCAATGAGTGGAGATTTCCGGGTGAAAAACTTGCCCGTCCAACGTAGCGGCTATTCTCTGAAGGCCGGGATAGTACAATACGTCGAATATCATATATTCGGGGCCTCCGTAATTTTTTAAATCGACGGAGAACGTCTTATCGTTTGGCGTTCCGGACGTCTGACGCGCAAAAACAGCGGGCTCGTCCTGTTCCGGAACTCCCGCCGGAGGTATCCTGAGATAATCGGCGGCATCATAAGACATCCTGTCTACGTTGTAAATCTGTTCATCGGTAAACATAAAAGGGAAAGAGTCGGGAGACGATTGCGAGATATCGGGATATAAATATGGGGTCACAAGCGTCAGTGAGAAAACTATGACGACGAGCCCTATTATTTTTTTGTGGATTATGGTTATATCTTTCCAGGAACTGAGAAAATACTTCAACGCCATGACGCTCATAATTGTCGCGATCAGCTGAAATTGAGCGATAAACCTGTAAGGGAATTGAGCGATATCGATTATTTTCAGCCTGCCCGGAAACAGATTGACCGGCATGATTATAAAAAGCAAAATGACGAGCGACGTAATTCTAAGCGGCAATCCCAATGACGAAAGCTTTCCGCGTCCCGCCGCTAAAAAAGCCGCAAAACCGGCAAATAGCAGAAAACCCAACTGAAAACGGCCGCGATTTTGAAATAAGGAGGTAACGAACCGCATATCCCGAATGCTGAGAACCGAAAGGATGGTGGTCATAAAGTTATGTTGAACAGTGGGGTTGAGGGATGCCTGAATCATGAGGTTTTTATTGAAAAATATAATGGGCGCCAAATACCAGGCGCTCAGGATCACGCATCCGAGAATGGGCGATACAAACGCCGCGGTTCTTTTCCGATATTTCCCCAAAATTGTCTTTTTGTCGGGGCTCCCGTCAAACACCATAAAAACAGTGTGCGAAAACCAAAATATCACCTCGAAAAACAAGGTGTAAGCCCATGTTATCAGATGCATATGCAACAGAAGAGATAGGGATGACGAGGCCAATATCCAATTTTTTATCCTTGGATTTGCCATGGCTCTGAGCTGATAATAAATCACCATGGGCAGCGTACACATCGCGTAATACTCCGCAAACGCCCCGCGCAAAACTCTGTTGGCCGACAGGTATGGACCGCATACGAAAAGAAACGCCCCGACATAACCCCAGATGGTACTTTGCGTCAGGTATTTGCATAATTTAAATGAAAAAATGAACGCCAACGTCATCATAAGAACGTTTGACAGCGAAATGCCGTAAAACAGGTTTCCATTGAGCAGAAAAATAAAAAATGCCATGATCGTATGAACCGCTGGAGAATAGAATTGATGAAGCGGGTATTCGCCGTCATTGAAAAGTCCAACGGCGACGCGAGGGGGAAATTGTCCCTGCTTTATAGCCGAATAGGCGCTTGCGGCAATTTTGGCGTGAAAAAGGTGATCCTCGCTAAAAAATACCTTGCGGTTTCCATATACCGCGTCGGTCCCCGACAGCGTCAGTGATACGAGAAGGCCCAAAACGCATATTTTAAATTTTTTACCAAATGACACGCTACTTCACGCTCTCCCATTTAGTTTCGTTGATTTTCATCCTGGGATGGCTGACCAGCATGTGCCAAACAACTCCGTGAAAAGCCTCTACGAGAGGCGTTATCGTCTCCGGGTCTATTGGAGGTATCACTATACAGGCGTCGGCGACGCGGGCGGTATAACCGCCGTCCCTGCCCACTACGCCAAGTATGGAGGCGCCGGTCTCACCTGCCAGTTTCAGCGCTTCGACGATATTGACGCTGATTTTCTTCTCGAGGTTGCCCCCGCCGACGGAAAAGACGAAGACGGCGTCGCCGCGTCTGAGGCGCGACCCCCTGAGCCACTGGACGAAAACCGATTCCCAGCCTTCGTCGTTCGTGCGGGCCGTGAGCTCCGAAACGTTATCGGACGGCGTATAAGCCTCAAATCCGCATATTTTTCTGAAATCGTTGACGGCGTGTGACGCGCTTCCCGCGCTGCCCCCCACGCCCAGAAAAAAAAGTCGCCCGCCTGATTCGCGAACGGACAATAGAACGTCCACCATGCGTTCCACCTGGCTCACATCTATGCCGGACGCCACTTCGCATACCTGTTTTAAAAATTTCGCCGCGTAGAACTCGGACATCGATATATCCTCCATATTGATTACTTTATTACATGCGCCGCATATCGGGCAAAAAATATTCAATAAACGATACGTTGAAAGAATACACCTTTATATCTACCGGCGCAATACTTTATTCCCAATATAGGTGGTTCAATAGTCTCGATATAAAAACTTGCCTCTATTGTCTGTACAGCCAATATTTTCTCGCGGTAAAGCTCCAGATCATAACGACAGCAGTGGCCAGAAATTTTGAGACTAAATAATAAATTTTGAGCCGATCCGTAAAGAAGTACATGCACAGCTCGGTAAGGCCAAGGCCTACCAAAGCGATCCAGGCATATCCCGCGAGCTCGGAGGCGATAGATTTTTTTGATTTCGGGAATACAAATTTCCTTACAAGGTGGAAGTTGAACATAAAAGCGACTATGAACGCCAGCGGAGTAGCCAGGAGATAGTGGACGCCGGATTCAACGATAACGTAAAGCAGACCCGCTTCGAGAAAAAACGACAACACGCCGGCCGCGGCCGTTCTGAAAAATTGCAGCGTTCCATTGGCCGTCGGGGTAATCAACAATTTTTTTGCCAGATCCAATAAAATCAATTTTCAACCCACCATCCGATAAATATCCGCCATGCTGTCCCAATACGCCTCGACCGGGCAAATTTATAATAACACATCTCTTGAGAGAGTCGATCCAAGAAGCGGCATTATCCGGCGCTATGCCCCGGCAAATTTCCGCACAAGATTTATTCCCCTCTTTGTGATATTATTTCGCGGTGACAAATAAAAAATAGGGGGAAAAAAAATGGCTGATGTATTTAGCCTCGAGGTGGGCGGAAAGTCCATCTCATTCGAAACCGGACGCATGGCGAAGCAGGCGAACGCGTCCGTAGTCGCGAGGTGCGACGACACGGTGGTTTTAGTGACCGCAGTAATGTCGGAGAACGCGCGTGAAGGGCTCGACTTCTTTCCGCTCTTAGTCGATTACGAGGAGCGGTACTACTCCGCCGGCAAGATTCCCGGCGGCTTTATAAAGCGCGAGGGGCGTCCGTCGGAGTCCGCCATACTGACCGCCAGGGTCATCGACCGCTCTATCAGGTCGCTGTTCCCGGAGTATATGAGAAACGACATTCATGTCGTCGGGACGGTGCTGTCCGTCGACCAGGTGAACCCGCCGAACATAATCGCCATAAACGCGGCTTCTATGGCGCTCGCCATCTCCAATATTCCATGGGACGGGCCGATCGGCGCGGTCAGGATCGCTTATATCGACGGCAAGTTCGTGATAAACCCGACGGAGGAACAGATACCGACGAGCTCTCTCGACCTTCTGGTCGCGGGGCACAAAGGCGGCGTAACCATGGTCGAGGCAGGAGCTAACGAGGTGAGCGAAGCTCTCCTTATAGACGCCCTCGAACTGGCGCAGAGCGAAATAAACCGCATCGTCGACTTTTTGCTCGACATACGGTCGCGCATAGGAAAAGAAAAAGCGGTAATCCCCGCTCCCGCGCGCATCGAAGAGATCGACGACTGGGCGCGGCAAAATATAGCGGACGAGCTCCATTCCGCCGTACAGATTCACGCGAAGGGCGAACGGGCCTCCGCCATAAGCGCCATATCGCAGAAGATAGCGGAAAACTTCTCGGAAAAATATCCGAACTCGAAAAACTACATCTCTTCGCTGATGGACGAAATGGTCAAACATAGCGTGCGTAAGCTCATATTGGACGAAGTGCGCCGCGCGGACGGCCGCGCTATGGACGAGATAAGGCCGATAACCTGCGAGGTCGGTCTGCTGCCGCGCGCTCACGGATCGGCGCTCTTTACAAGGGGCGAGACGCAATCCCTTGCCGTGACCACGCTGGGGATGGTCGGCACTGACGATCAGATGCTCGACGGAATCAGATGGAACGAGCCCCCGAAACGCTTCATACTCCACTACAATTTTCCGCCCTACTCCGTCGGAGAGGTGCGTCCGATGCGAGGCCCAGGGAGACGCGAGATCGGCCACGGAGCGCTTGCCGAGCGGGCTTTGCGCGTGATGATGCCGGAAGAGGGCGATTTCCCGTATGTGGTTCGCATCGTATCCGACATACTCGAATCCAACGGCTCGAGCTCGATGGCGACCGTCTGCGGAGGAAGCCTCTCCATGATGGACGCCGGCGTGCCCGTCAAAAAAGCCGTAGCGGGAGTCGCTATGGGGCTTATCGCCGATAACGGCAAGTTCGGGATATTGACTGACATTCAGGGTCTGGAGGATCATTACGGCGATATGGACTTCAAAGTCGCGGGAACGCGCGACGGCGTCACGGCGCTTCAGATGGACAACAAGGCAGGCGGCATAACGAGGGCGATATTGGAGCAGGCTCTCGGCCAGGCGAAAGACGGCCGCATGAAGATACTCGATATCATGGCTGGCGCTCTGGAACGCGCTCGCCCGGAACTCTCGCCGAACGCTCCGCGTATCCTCACGCTCACGGTAGATCCGGAGAAGATACGCGAGATCATAGGCCCCGGCGGAAAGATGATCCGCTCCATAGTGGCCGCCACAGGCGCCAAGATCGACGTCGAGGACGACGGCAGGGTCTATATATCCGCAATGGAGTCGGAGGCGGCCGAAGAAGCATGCCGCATAATAAATAACCTGACCCGGGAGATCAAAGCCGGAGAGCTATTCAAGGGCAAGGTAACGCGCATGATAAACTTCGGCGCGTTCGTCGAGGTTCTTCCCGGCAAGGAAGGGTTGCTCCACGTCAGCGAAATAAGCACGAATCACATACCAAAGATAGACGACGCCTTCTCGGTGGGCGACGAGGTTTTGGTAATCGTGAAGGAAATAGACGACATGAACCGCATAAACCTCTCGCGCAGGCGGGCTATTGAGGCAAGCGCGTCGTTCGAGTCCGACCCGGTGCTCACAGCTCAGCTCGAAATAGAGCGCGAGCGCGACACGCGATACGCGACGCTGCCCAAGGGCGAAGGCGCTCCGAGAAGGGACGCGCGTCCTGGCGGCGACAGGCCGCGCGGTAATTTCCATCGTTCGGACAGACCGGACAGACGCCGGGACAATGGTCACGATCATTAAAATAAAAAGGGACGCCTCGCGGGGCGTCCCTTTTCCGTCTTACGCCACCCCCGGCGCGGCTGGATTGGATCTTCGCGCGTCGGAACACGCCGAAATCGAGCCCGGCGAATATTCGATGGTCGGGACGGGAATATATCTGGAAATACCGCCGGGCTGCGAAGGACAGGTGCGCCCGAGAAGCGGCCTTGCCGCCAAACATGGCGTCACCATTCTAAATTCGCCGGGCACGATCGACTCCGACTATCGCGGGGAAGTCCGCGTGATACTCATCAACCATGGCAAAGAGGCGTTCCGTGTCGAACCCGGCGACAGGATAGCGCAAATAGTCTTTGCCCACCGCGAACAGGCCGAACTGATGGAAACCGACGACCTCTCCGACTCGTCCAGGGCCTCCGGAGGTTTCGGCAGCACGGGGGTTAAATGACCCGCGTCACTCGCAAACAATGAGCGCCTGGACGCCTTGCAGCGCACGGAACGCCGCGCCGGCTATCATGGCAAGCTCATCCTCCCCGCTGTATGAGAGGAGTGTTTTCGCGATCCACGAGACGCTTTCCCCGATGAGCCTGGCAAACGGCTGATACAGGGCGTACTCCCCCGTCAGGACCACCGCGTCCGTTTTGCCGTAAATGGTCGTCGCGAGCGACGCTATTTCGGCCGATAGCTGGTACAGCATCGCCCGGATCAATAACGAGGAATACGCGTCGCCATCCTCCATCAGGGAGATGACCGATTTCAGGTCGTCGGTTCCCGCGTAGCTCGACATCCCTCCGGACGAGTATATGGATTTGAGGAGGTCCGTCTTGGACCATCCCCCGCTGTATGCCATGCGGATCAGTTCGCTTGCCGGAAGCGCGCCGCTTCTCGTCCTGGAAAACGGCCCGCGTTCGAATGTGTTTGAAAAATCCCTGATCCTGCCCTCGCTGTGGGAGGCCAGTGAGAAATTTTTACCGAGATAGGCGATCACAAGCGAGACGTCGTTTGGTGATTTTTGCAGATCCGAGGCGGCGAGCCGCACGGCGTTTTTTATGTGCAGAGTCTGGGTCATCCGTCCGAACCGCAGCCCCGGCACGCCGGAAATTTTCGATATCGTGTCGAGCTCGTCGGTCGCGAAGGGAACAAGCGCGTAGGGTTTCACTCCAAACGATTCCGATATTTTCGAGGCGAGCATCGCGCCGTGATTTATGATTCGGCCTATCGACTGAGCGCCAAGCATCCGCCCCAGCAGTTCCGAATCCAGCGCATATATCCCGGCCGGCATCTTCACCTTCAAAAGCGCGCAGCCTATGACGGCGTCAGGCATATCGTCCCTCGTGATCCATCCGTTGATGAATTTTTCGAGGGCATAATAGCGGACGTCGTTCTGCTCTTTCATCGTGGGGCGATTGAAGAGCTCGAACGGGTCATGCCGCAGCTCAGCGCGTTTTGTCTCTTTTTCTCCGTCATAGAGCGCTATTTTGGTCGTAAGGATTGTCGGATATATAGAGAGTATCTTGGATCCCATCATCTCTCCTCCAGAGTTTTGTAACACTTCTGCCCTTTCAATAATTCTATCATTTTTTGAGAGGTCAAACGCTGGAATTTGACGTATACTTACTCAGTGAAGATGCTCATTTTTTTGTAATCATTCAAGAACAGGGGGAATTTTTTAAAATGTCCATTTGTTATATCGACGGAGTTTGGCGGCCTACGGCGCAATGCACACTTCCCGTGACCGATCTCGTCATCCAGCGCGGCGTGGGAGTGTTCGACAGCCTGAGAATATACAGGAGAAAAGCTCTCGCCATAACGGCCCACATGAAAAGGCTCGAAGGCAGCGCCGTCAGCGCCGGAATTATGATCGACGGCAAGGACATCATAAAGGATATGACCCGCATCGTCCGCGAGGGCGCGCTGCGCGACGACTGTCCGGACGAGGGCGACTGCATAGCGAAGGTATACATCACGGGAGGAGACAGTATAGATCACGGATATTTCACAAATCCCAGATATTTCGTGATATTCGAGGGCGGCACCAAAATACTCCCGGAAGAGTACAAAAAGGGAGTTGCGCTTCAGCCAACGTCGGAGCGCCGTCCGTATCCTCTCGTCAAAAGCATCAACTATCTCTTCGGCCTGATGCAGGGAGCGGGGCTGGACGACGTGCTGGAATGTCTCTATTGCCCCGACGGGCTTGTCATGGAGACGCTTAGGTCGTCGTTTTTCATATGCCGTGACGGCAAAATTATCACGGCCCCAATAGGAAGCGTGCTTGGCGGAGTGACGAGGAGCATCGTGCTGGAGCTTGCGCGGGAGGCCGGATTTACCGTCGAAGAACGCTGCCCAAGGGTGGAGGAACTGGCTTTGGCGGACGAGGCGTTCCTCACGAGCTCATGGAAGGAAGTAATGCCCGTAGTCCGGGTGGGCGAAACGGTCATAGCCGACGGAGGATCAGGCCCGGTGGCCGCGCATTTGCAGAAGCTATACAGGGAAAACATAGATAAATGGTTGGATAAGTAAAAATAACCCGGAGGTCGAGGGGGGACCAAGTCCTCCCTCGCGGGGTTTGGGGCGGCGTCCCAAGGTTCGTATCAGCAGCGGCTACAGCGGCAGAAAATTTTTCTCCGATTCGAGAGACAGGGCGATTGTTTTCTCAGCCCCGAATATATTTTCGTAATCGCGCATCGCGCGGGATATTATTTTCCGCCCGGCGACGAGGCCGAGTTCGAGGTAAACCACGCGACGGAACGTCGACAGAAGGTGTCCGCAGTGATAGAGGAAGTCCCGCGTCACTTGCGGCGTCAGTTCGCTTCTGCGGAGCGCGAATTTATTTGTGTCCTCTATTTTGCAGCCGAGCCAATCGAACTCGCATACCGCGTCGCCACGCGACAGTATTCCGCCCATTCCCAGTTCGAGATCCGGGTTAAAACCGCGCACAAGGTTTAGGTCCGCGTTGTCGCAGTAGATTTTTCCATATTCGAGAAGCCCGTGCTTCTTCCACGCCTCGCACCAGCCGCATACACTCACGTTGGTTTTGTAGTTCGGCTCGAGCGCGGCGATTTCCGCGCGCGAGCCGTTCCTTGGGTCGGCCCATTCGCCGTAAAGTATGTAGTTTTCCATGGACAGGGGCAGACCGTCCGCCATGCAACGAGCCGCCGCGCGCATTCCGCGTTCCCTGCCATATGAAGCGATTGCCTGAGTCGTTGCGGATCTTCCCTCCGAATATCCATCAATGGCGTTTTTGGCGAGCAGCGCGAACAGCGTCGCGTGATCCTCTATATAAAACTCGTCCCTCGATATGTCATTCATCCAGGATCATCCCCTTAGATATATTTACGACCAGGAGCTATGAATCATAAAATAATCACCAATTAGCCGCCGGGCAAGCCAAAAACCCCGGGTTTAATCCGCCCGGGGTTTTGTGGTTTGGGAGCGCTTCAAGCCACTAAATTGAGATTCTGTCCGATGCCCGATTTTCCCAGCAGTTGATCGATTAGATCCTTCGACAGATCCGCCGTGGTATTCAAGACTTTAGTCGCCACCGCCGCGCCGATCTGCGCGCCGATCGCTGCCGACTGCATGTCCGATATTCCTTTTACCATATCCATCATGGGCATCACCTCCTAATAGCGCTCCTCTAGTTGTTTTATCGGTTTTTCGAGGGAGAGTCTTGAATGTAACTACCCTACTTGATAAACGGCTTTAAGAGATCCATCGGGATCGGGAATATCGTCGTCGAATTCTTGTCGACGGATATTTCGCGAAGCGTTTGCAGATAGCGCAGTTGCAGCGTTATCGGAGAGCGATTCATCGTCTCTGCCGCCTGAGTGAGCTTTTCAGCGGCCTGGAGCTCGCCTTCGGCCGCTATTATCTTGGCTCTCCTCTCGCGCTCGGCCTCCGCCTGACGGGCCATCGCGCGCTTCATTCCCTCGGGCAGCTCCAATTCCTTCACCTCGACCGCGCTCACCTTTATGCCCCACGGATCGGTGCGCTCGTCGATTATCTGCTGAAGCTCCACGTTTATCTTGTCTCGCGCGGAAAGCACCTCGTCGAGCTCGGCGCGCCCTATCACTGAACGAAGCGTCGTCTGGGAGAGCTGGCTCGTGGCCTGTATGTAATCCTCAACCTCGACCATCGACTTCGAAGGATCGAGCACCCGAAAATACAGGACGGCGTTCACTTTGATGGGAACGTTGTCGCGGGTTATGACCTCCTGCACCGGAACGTCGAGCGTGACGACGCGAAGGTCGACGCGAAGCGTGCGGTCTATCCACGGCAGTATCAGAACTATGCCCGGTCCCTTGGCCCCCCACAGACGGCCGAGGCGGAACACGACGAGCCTCTGGTACTCCGGAACGATGCGAAGCGCGGACGACATGATTATCAGCAATATGAAAACTCCGCCGACGATAGAGCCTACGCTGAACAAAGAATCGAATAATACCTCCATTTTGACATCCTCCTGAAAAGATATATTTTATTGTGATTCTATTTCGCTTTTTATGGGCCTCACGCGCAGAGTCATCGACTCCACGGCGACAACCTCGACTTCGTCGCCCGGCGAGGCGGCATTAGCGCCTTCTTCATACGAAACCCTCCAGTATTCGCCGTGTATGAGCGCCATCAGCCTCGCGCCATCCCCGTCGGCCGGGCTCATTATCCTGGCCCGTTCGCCTATAAGACCTTCCATGCCGGACGAGGGTTTCCGCTTCAGCGCCTTCACTATAAGCCGCAGGATCAAAAAGAAAATGGCGCCGGCGGCAAACGTGACCCCGAATATGAAACCGGCGGAAATATGAAGAAACTCCGCTCCGGGCGCCCTGTACATCATCAGCCCTCCCGCGAGCATAGCGCCAAGACCCGCCAAGGCCAGAATTCCTATGCCGCCCACCATGACGTCCGCTATTATGACTATGACGCCACCGGCCAGCAAAAGGACGCCCGTGATATTCACTGGCAGCACCTGCAGGGCGTACGCGGCTATCAGAAGCAGTATGCCGCCGGTCACGCCCATGACGAAACCGCCGGGGGATTTCAATTCGAGCACTATGAGGAAAATACCAGCGATGAGCGCCAGGTAGGCTATCTCGGGACGCGAGAAAAATTCGAGCGCCCTCTGCCTGAAATCCATTTCTATTCTCTTTATTTCGTAGCTGCCGAGACTTATCGTTACGTCGCTGCCTTTGATTTTGACGACGCGCCCGTCGAGCTTCTCGATCAGTTCCCGCTCGTCCGTCGCCAGCATATCGATGACGTATTGCTCGAACGCCTCGCGCGCCGTGAGCGAAACGCTCTCGCGGACCATGCTCTCGACGACCGCTACGTTGTGCCCGCGCTCCTGCGCGAACGCCCTCATCTTAGCGGTGAGGTCGTTCACCACTTTTTTGTCCATCTCCTTATTGTCTATATCGCCGCCGCTGCCGGTGACGGGGTGAGCCGCTCCGATATTGGTTCCCGGCGCCATCGCGGATACGTGGGCCGCCTGAATTATGAAAGCTCCGGCGGAAGCGGCGCGCGCGCCGGAAGGCCCAACCCAAACGACGACTGGAATTTCAGCCTCCGAGATGCTCGTCATAATCCGCGACATCGAGTCGACGAGCCCTCCCGGCGTATCCATCCGCAATATCAGTATCGCGTTTTCAGAACGGCCTATATCGCTCAGCACGTTTTTGACGTGATCTTCCATCTGGACTCCGACAATTCCGGTCAGCGGCGCTATGTAAACGTTCGAGGCATTTTGGTCCGCCCCTCGCGCCAGGGACGCGGAATACATTATTCCCGCGAAGAGCAGGAGGATAAAGAGCAGCAGGGAGAATATTTTTTTTAACATTTAATCAGCCTCTCAACCATTTGAGATAACGCGAAGACCTTCGTTATCTTTATATCGCCTGACGGGGCGCTTATCCGCTCCCGCGCGCTTATAACCACGTTTTTAAAACCGAGCCTCGCGGCTTCCCTTATGCGAAGGTGCGTCCGCGCAGCGGGACGAACCTCCCCGGCAAGCCCTATCTCGCCTATGAAACAAGTGTCGGCCGGCACTGGAACGTCTTTGAGCGACGACGCCAACGCCGCGCATATGGAGAGATCCGCCGCCGGATCCTGTATGAAGAGCCCGCCAGCCACGTTAGCGTACACGTCGCTGCTTCTGGAAAATATACCACATCTTCGTTCGAGAACGGCGAGCAGAAGTTGAATCCTGCTCGTATCTATCCCCCGCGACGTGCGCTTAGGATACGGAAATGGCGTAGCGCACGACAGCGCCTGTATTTCAGCGGCAAGCGGGCGAGACCCCTCCAGCGATATGCCTATCGCGACCCCGGAAACCGTCGCGCCGTCCTTGTTCCAGTAAAGATGGCTCGGGTCCGTCACAGGAGCGAGCCCATCCTCCGTCATCTCGAATATCCCGAGCTCGTCCGTGCTGCCGTAGCGGTTTTTCTCGGCCCGGAGCAGCCTGTGAGACGACGACCGCTCGCCAGAGAAGAGCAGCACGACGTCGACCATGTGTTCTAAAATCTTGGGACCGGCTATCTGCCCCTGTTTCGTTATGTGCCCAACCATCACCATCGGTATTCCGTTGCGCTTCGCGACCTCAGCCGAACAGGACGCGACGGT
>JAITOL010000089.1 GCA_031289955.1 Synergistaceae bacterium | reverse complement strand
GCCGCTTCCTTGAGTCGCTGCCTCGGGAGGACAGGCTGGAGGCTTTTGACGCCAGTTGGCGGGATTGTCTCCGGAAGAATAAAATCAGGGTCTATTATCTGCCGCACAGTGGATTTGTTTTGAAATATGAGCGGGAGCCAAAATAGTATCTTCGATATTGTATATCAGTGATTACGAACAGGCGAATAGCGCGAACGTTTTGTTTTGTGCCTTTCGCAGAAAGGGTTGGTCATAAAAATGTTATAATTTGCGAAAAGTAAATATGGAGGTGGAAGTTGTGATTCCATTCCAGGAACAGAAAACCGATAACGCCATTGCGTACTTTGCCTCGGGGTACAAGGCGAGAACGGGCTCCTATCCTTTCCAAATGTGGCTGTATAAGGCTCTCGCGTTGTTGGATTTTACAATATTGCGCGAAAAGGGCACTCCATGCCTTGGGTTGGATTATGAGGCTATGAACATGGGGCCAGTACCAGTTAATTTCTATTTTGCCGTTAGGAATGGGCGTCCCCCAGTGGGTAAAAAATACCAATTTGTTTTGTTGCCTGACATGAAAGCACATGTGGAAAATACCTCCGAGCCGGATCTCGATTATTTTTCCGATAGCGAGATTGACACAATGGACGATATTCTTGATAAGTTTTCCGTCGGCAGCGGCGATATCGACGCCTTGATTGACAGGACTCATGAAGGTATCCGCGCTTGGAAAACGGCTTGGGCGTTGGCGAACAAAAATAATCGGCGACGGATGGAAATGAACTACTCCGATGAATTTGAAGGACTGTTGGAAAAGGACGAGAAAGACCTCACCCCACAAGAAGAACGCTTTATCTGCTATATGGAAATGGTCTCTAAAGAGAAAGCTCTTATCGAGATCCAATAAGCCGTAATGGATATTGGGGGCGTCTTCACTTGGAAAAATTATCCATCACAGCGCGATGGGATTATCAAAACCCGATGGTTTATTTGTTTGGGAAGGGTAAATGATAATCCCTTGGAGACAAACGATAATTTGATACTACTTCTCGCTCATACCGCGACAACACAGCTCCATTATTATGGAGCTGGCGAAGAGCGCCATATGCGTCCATATATGGAATATATGGTTTACCAGAAGTGGGGCGGCGCAAGAAGCAGAACGGATAACCCATATAAACAGCCTGAACATGGGATAATCTTCCTGCCCTGTTCTGCTCACAGCCGGCCTAAATCGCGCGTCTTTTAACTGCGTCAAAAAAGCCTCAAGGGAAAATTCCCTGAGGCTTTGCAATCTCTGGAGCGGGAAACGGGACTCGGACCCGCGACCTACGGCTTGGAAGGCCATCGCTCTACCAACTGAGCTATTCCCGCATAATTCATCGTGCGCTTTGGTCGGGGCGAAAGGATTCGAACCTTCGACCCCCTGCTCCCAAAGCAGGTGCGCTAACCAGACTGCGCTACGCCCCGACAAATGAGTTGAGGCTAAAAGCGCCAACCCAACTGTGGAATATTACCATTTTCGCCCCGAGGTGACAAGTGGAAATTTTCGCGCGTTTAAAATTTCCATATAAATGCGATATGAGCGCCGCGGCGTGTATAATTTACATGAGCGTTTGCGCAACGCATAATATATTAATGAGGTGGATACATTATGGAGGAAGAAGCCCCGAAAAATAGAAACACCATCACCTGTACGCTGGCCATAGTCGTTCTGATACTTTTGGCCGCGCTGCTTTATATGTGGAACTCCACGTCCAACGAGATTGCCGGTATGGCCAAGGCCAATTCGTCTTTGGACGATAAAGTGGTCAGGCTCGAAAAGGACATAGCGGGGGCGAAGGCCAGCGTCGATGAGCTGAAGAGCGAGGGCAGGGAACTTCGGGGCGCGGCGGCGAAACTGAACGCCGAAAACGAGGAGCTCAAAAAACGCGTGACGTCGCTCGACATCTCGCTCGCGGAGGCTGATGAAACTATCGGCCGGCTGAACGAGTTGATGTCCGTGCGCCGCAAGGCCATCGAAAACATGAGAAACAAAATCGCGGAGCTGAAGGAAGAGAATAAAAAGCTGCGCGAGGCGATGGAACGGACGGGCCTGTTCAGTATCCCGGACGAAACCTCATCGGCCATTCCCTCTGTACCGGACGCCAAAGCTTCGGTCGTATTGGAGATGCGCGATGTGGACGGAATGTCGTCCGTGTTGTCCGGAGCGTGGAAGATGATGACGCGCCTGTCGGATGATCTGCCCGGAAACAAACAGGATATCTCGTACGCGTTGGAGTTCCTGAAGGCCGCCGGAGAATTTACGGGGAGCGTGAAGGAGATGTCCGCTCTCGTTGCCGCGTCGGACGAATCCAAAGCCGACGTTTACATATCGTTCTTCGTCGACGGCGGCGCTTTCGACGATTTTATATCCAAGGCGACCGGACCCGTTTACCGTTTCGACGAATGGGATACCGCACTCGCCCCGGGCGGCGCGTGGATAGTCAAAGTCGACAGTCTCGAAAGGCCGGTTCTGTATGTTCTGAAGCTGTCTGACGGGCTCAAAACCATGGTTCTGATGAGCGATAACGAAAACGCCCTGCTCTCGATGATGAAGGCTTCCAGCGGGATAATTCCGCGATGTGCCGTGAAGCGCGCCACATCGGGCAGGAACTTTTATCAGCTGAAATTCGATAACGGGGTCCTCGCCGGGGATTTGGCGCGCGTATTCGGCGAAGCTATGCCCCCGAGTCTTGGCGAGGCCAGGGACAAAATCCTTTGGACGATATCCGAGTGTTCGTGGACGAAGGTGGGCGACGCCGTGGAGTTCGACTCGTACAGCGACCTCTTCGAGCGCAACCCGGAATTGCTGCCCGCCCGCGCCGCGTCCGCCGCTCAGTACGATATTTACGGCGGCGGCGATCTCGCGTTCTTCATGTCCGCCGATTTGAGATTTCTGTTGAATGTAGCGTTTATCGGCTATAACGACCCGATAAAGGAATTTATCAGTCGTTTCGCGGGCGACTTATCGCCGTTTTTACCCGAGAGCGAGATAGCGAACATCATCGACAGCGGCAAGCTGTCGGCTGCGATCACAAGCGGCGGAGAAAATAAAATGTCGGCGTATCTGATGATAGAGGCGGATTCGCCGAAAGCCGTCGACAGCCTTTTTTCGCTAACGTCTTTGTTGGACGGCATGGATCGCGAGGAAATAGCCGGATGGGACGACGCGGCCATTAAGCGCGTACCGTCGCCCAGCGCGGAATTTGGCGCGGAATTGAACGTCGTGCTGGCGAGGCGCGGCGGGACGATCCTGGCCGGGATAGGCGGCGCTGGTGATTTCGCTGCCGCGATGCCCCTGTCGGACGACGTGAAGAGCTACATGTCCAAGGACAATATTATGGGCGTCGTGGTTTCGTCCAAAATTTTCGACGAGGCTATGAACCTGTTCAGAATACCGCTTGCGGAAGGCGAGACCGACGACGCTCGCGGCGCGAGGGAGCTTTACGATATTTTGGGAGAGCTGCGCGACTCGTTCGATATGGTCTGCTCAAGGCTCGACGCTTCGAGGCGCGGCGCCGGCAAAATCGTATTCAAGGAGACGTCTCCTATAAATTGATACTACACGGCACAACGCGGCGCGCGATATCGGGGATTTGGACGCGCGCCGCGAAAACAACGCGAAATTTTTCACTTCGATAATATCAATAAAATACATCAATAAAAATCGGATTTTTTTCTTCACAAAATCTACAAATTCTTTTGATAATATTGCCGCAACAAAGGGAACGTGCCGCGTTATGGGCGACAGTTGCGAAAATTCAGATTCAGGCGAGGAGAACCGGCTATTATGTCGAATTTTACGACGAAAAATATACGGGTCGACGGCATGACCTGCACGAGCTGTGAGAGCAGGATCGAACGCAAATTGAGGAAAACGGACGGCGTAACGGACGTCCGCGCGAGTTTTGCGGATTCGTCCGTCCGTGTTACGTGGGACGAGGACAAAATCGGGCTTGACGTTATCGCCTCCGCTGTAGAGTCTTTGGATTACCGCGTGAAGGGCGCCGAAGATTCCAAAGACGCAAAAACCAGATCTCATGACGGATCGAGGGTCGATATGGCGAAGACGTTGTTCGTCGCCGTGGTCCTGTACGAGCTTTATTTTTTGTTCAACCGTTTCGGTCTGCTCGACGTTTTCCGCTCTTTCCCGGAGGCCGCCGCCGGCATGGGGTATGGCATGCTGTTCGTCATCGGGCTTCTGACATCCGTGCATTGCGTCGCAATGTGCGGAGGTATCAATCTCTCGCAGTCGCTCTCCGTTCGGGATGAGGCAAAAACTCCCCGCGCCGGGCTGAGGTCGCTCCGCTCGGGGCTGCTCTATAACGCGGGGCGCGTGGCGTCTTACACCGTGATCGGAGGGGTCGTCGGTGCGCTCGGATCGGCCGTCAGCGTGTCCGGAGAGGCCCGGGGCGTCGTGCAGCTCGTCGCCGGAATTTTTATGGTCATAATGGGGCTCAACATGTTGAACGTATGTCCGTGGCTCCGGCGCTTGAATCCCCACATGCCGAAGATATTCGCGGATTATATTCACGCGTTTTCGAAAGAAAGCGGAGCGTCCAGGACGCCGTTTTACGTCGGTCTGCTCAACGGGCTGATGCCGTGCGGCCCTCTTCAGGCGATGCAGCTTTACGCCATGTCGTCCGGCGGATTTGTCGGGGGAGCTCTCTCCATGTTTTTCTTCAGCGCGGGCACCGTCCCCCTCATGCTGGGTTTAAGCGTCCTCAGCTCGGTGCTGAGCAAAAAGTTCGCCGGAAGGATGATTACGGTTGGGGCCGCGATGGTCGTCGTCATGGGAGTCGCGATGTTCGGCAACGGGATGAACCTGTCGGGTTTGTCCGACGCGGCTCTTCTGTCTTCGGGAAGCGCGTCCGGCGGCGAGGTTGCCCGTATGGACGGCGGCGTCCAGATCGTGCGCACCGAGCTGTCGTCCGGCGGATACGCGCCGATCACGGTAAAGGCGGGGACGCCGGTGAGGTGGACAATCCACGCGGAGCCCGGGACGCTGAACGGCTGCAACAACCGGATAATCATCCCCGAATACGACCGGATGCAGAAAAAACTACAGGCCGGAGACAACGTAATCGAGTTCACGCCCTCGCGCGGCGGCGTTTTCACATATACATGCTGGATGGGCATGATCCGGGGGCGGATAACTGTTTTGGACGCCGCTGACGCCGCCGCCGCGCTCGATGTCGATCCGGGCCTGCCGGAGGGTTTCTACGACGAGTTGGCGGCCTCGTCGTCGTCCGAACCGTTCGACATTTTCAGCGATGGCGGCGACGCCGATATATTCGCGGAGGATGCCGAACCCGCCCAGCCTTTATGCTGCACGCCCCGGACGGACAAAGTCAAATCTCAGGCGGCTGAGGTTCCCGGAAACAGGCGAAGCGCCGTCGCCCCGAGATTTTGGGCCAGGGCGTCGGCGGGCCGGAACTGCTGCGTTAATTATCAAAGAGGGGGCGAGATCAAATGATGGATTTTCTGGCGTCACACTGGCACTGTTTGCTTCCGGTTGTAGCCATAGCGGCCTATATGCTGTCGGCGTCACGGGAGAAAAAGAAAAATGAAAGGGTTGATTGATTTGGTCATGAGGTTTCGAAAATATTTCGCGACAGGACTCAAAATAGCGTTTTTCGCGGCGGCCTCGGCGGTAATTCTGGCATCCGGCACAGCGTGCGCGGATCAGCTCGACAATGGGGATCTCTTCATTTCGGCGGACGACGTCACATCGACGGCGAAATTCTATCCGGTGGATGTGGACGGGACGAAAATGGAGATTTTCGCGATCAAAGCGCCGGACGGAACCGTCAGGACGGCATTCAATACGTGTCAGGTCTGCTACGGATCCGGCAGAGGATATTATGTGCAGGAGGGCGACGTCCTCGTCTGTCAGAACTGCGGAAACCGTTTCCAGTCGAAGGATATCGAGGTCGTTCACGGCGGGTGCAACCCGGTTCCCATAACGGCTGATTACAAGACCGTCGACTCCGGCGGCATAACGATAAAAAAAGACTTCCTGGTCAAGGCGAAGGTCATATTCGGCAGATGGAAGGCGAATTGAGATGGCGAAACAGACTATCGCGATAGGCGGCATGACGTGCGCGGCCTGCGCGAAAAGGATAGAAAAAGCCGTCGGCAGGCTGGGCGGCGTGGCGAGCGCTTCCGTGAACTTCGCGACCGAAAAGCTGTCCGTCGAATACGACGATGGGCTGCTGGCGCTGGACGGCATCGAAAAGAAGATAACGGACATCGGGTACAACGTGCTGAAGGAAACCACTCGCAACAGCGCGACTATCCCCATCGGCGGCATGACGTGCGCCGCCTGCGCAAAGCGCGTCGAACGCGTCGTGGGCAAAGTGGAGGGCGTCATCTCGGTTTCCGTCAACTACGCGACGGAGAAGGCCACCGTTTCATACGATTCGGCCGTCGCGAAGCTGTCCTCGATCAAAGGCGCGATAGAGGGCGCTGGTTACAAGGCGCTCGAAATAGAGCGCAGCGCGAGCGTCGATTCGGACAAACAGCGCCGGGAGCGCGAGATCAGGTCTTTGTGGACGAAGTTCATAGTCGCCGCCCTCTTCGGCGCTCCGCTTTTGTATCTCGCCATGGGCTCGATGATTTGGTGGCTTCACTTCCCGATTCCCAAACTCCTCCGCCCGATGCAGTATCCGCTGAACTACATAATCGTGCAGATCGCGCTCACGTTACCCATCCTCATTGTTGGGCGCAACTTCTACACAGTCGGGTTCAAGGCGTTCTTCCAGGGCAGCCCGAATATGGATTCGCTCATCGCCATCGGAACGTCCGCCGCCGTGCTCTTCAGTTTATACTCCAGCTGGCAGGTCACGCAGGGCAACTTCGGGGAGGTCGACAACCTCTATTTCGAGTCGGCGGGCGTCATCATCGCGCTCATCCTGCTCGGTAAAACCCTCGAAGCCGTGTCAAAGGGCAAGACGTCGGAGGCCATAAAGAAGCTGATGGGCCTCGCCCCGAAAACCGCCACGGTGATACAGGGCGGCGGCGGCGTTCCCGAGACCGAGGTCGAGATACCTATCGAGGAGGTCGAGCTTGGCAGCATCGTCCTCGTAAAGCCGGGAGGAAAAATTCCGGTCGACGGCGTGATAACCCAGGGGCACTCGACGATAGACGAATCGATGCTCACCGGCGAGAGCATCCCGCTCGACAAAAACCCGGGCGACAAAGTATATGCCGCTACGATCAACAACAACGGCGTCATCAGGTTCGAGGCGACGAAGGTCGGAAGCGAGACGGCGCTGGCCCAGATAATAAAGATGGTCGAGGACGCGCAGGGGTCGAAAGCCCCGATAGCGCGGATGGCCGATATCGTCGCCGGATATTTCGTCCCCGTAGTCTGCGTGATAGCGGTCGCTGCCGCGCTGGCATGGTACTTCGGCACGCGCGACGCGCACTTCGCCACGACGATCTTCATATCGGTGCTCATAATAGCCTGCCCGTGCGCGCTTGGGCTCGCCACGCCGACCGCCATAATGGTTGGCACCGGCAGAGGGGCCGAGTACGGTATACTCTTCAAGGGCGGCGAGGCTCTGGAGACGACGCATAAAATAGACACGATAGTCCTCGACAAAACCGGCACGATAACGGAGGGCAAGCCGGAGGTCACGGACATAGTGGCGTCGAGCGTCATCGACTCGCGCCGCCTGCTTCAGATCGCCGCGTCCGCCGAGAAGGGCTCCGAACATCCGCTCGGAGAGGCCATAGTGCGAAGGGCCGCGAGCGACAAGCTGGATTTTCTCGAGGTTACAAATTTTCAGGCTCTCACCGGCCTCGGCATAGAGGCCGACATCGACGGCGCTCACGTGTTCATAGGAAACCGCAAGCTCGTCACCGAAAGAGGCGTTTCCCTCGGTTCGCTCGAAAGCGAGTCGGATCGTCTCGCGGGGGAGGGGAAGACCCCGATGTACGTCGTGATGGATCGCGGCGCAGGCGGCCCCGTCCTCGAAGGGATCGTGGCGGTGGCTGATGTGGTGAGGCAGAGCAGCGCGAAGGCAATAGCGATTTTGAGGGGCATGGGCATACAGGTAGCGATGATCACCGGCGACAACGTCAAAACCGCCGGCGCCATAGCCCGTCAGGTGGGCATAGACCGCGTCCTTGCCGAGGTCATGCCGCAGGACAAGTCGAACGAGGTCAAAAAGCTCCAGGGCGAGGGGCGCAAGGTCGGAATGGTCGGAGACGGGATAAATGACGCCCCTGCCTTAGCTCAGGCCGACGTCGGAATCTCGATCGGATCGGGCACAGACGTAGCCATTGAATCGGCGGATCTCGTGCTTATGAGAAGCGACCTCATGGATGTGCCGACGGC
>JAITOL010000046.1 GCA_031289955.1 Synergistaceae bacterium | reverse complement strand
TCGATTACAGGATAGCTTGCGAATCCACCACGAAAAGGGCGTTTTCGAACTACAGCCGTTACCCTAGGGAAGAACAGGGGCTCGGCTGGCACAATAACCTGTCGTATTTCCCAATATTCCCTGACTGGATTTTCTGTCATTCCGGATATACAGGCCCGCTTCTTGCCGTCAATCCGAACGGGCGCCGGGTGTACGCGATAACTCTGAACCGTACGTATTACGGCAGGGACAATCAGATATACCGCGAACTGTGGGCGCGGCTCCTTGAGCCGGAGATACGCGAGTCATTGACCATGCGGTCATTTATAAATCGGCTGAAGCTGAATATCGAGAGATACTCCGGTAATATCTGACGCCCGATGCACTGATAACCCCCGATGTTTCCGGCGATTTTAGCCCATGTGCGGGAAAGATACGTCTGTTGGGGGCGAGTAGTTTTCTTTCACGGATCTCGGGTTGACCCACCTCACCAAATTGAAGGAACTTCCGACTTTGTCGTTCGTTCCGGAAGCGCGCGAGCCTCCGAAGGGCTGTTGCCCAACCATCGAACCGGTCGTCTTGTCGTTTATGTAGAAGTTTCCGGCCGCGTACTTCAACGTTTCCGTCGCTTTCACCATCGCGTATTTATCGCGCGCGAATATGGAGCCGGTGAGCCCATACACGGATGTTTCGTCGCATAGCTTGAGTGTTTCCTCGAATTTTTCGTCATCGTAGACGTATATGCTCATCACGGGGGCGAATAGCTCGGTCTCCATGGTGGTATATTTTGGGTCTTTGCAGACGAGAACCGTGGGTTCTATGAAATACCCCTTGCTCTTGTCGTGACCGCCGCCGGTGAGCACTTCGACGTCCGGTGATTTCTTCGCCGCTTCCAGATAGGCGACTGTAAAATCGAACGACTTTTCGTCGATCACCGCGCCCATCAATGTCTTAGGATCGGCAGGGTCTCCGACGCGGATTTTCGCGACGCGGTCGGAAATTTTTTGCCTCACTTCCGGCCATATCGAACGAGGTACGTAGCTGCGCGACGAAGCGGAGCACTTTTGTCCCTGATACTCGAAAGCCCCCAGGACTATAGCGGTGGAAAGCGCGTCGGTATCGGCGGAATTGTGGGCGAAGATGAAGTCCTTTCCCCCTGTTTCCCCGACGATCCTTGGGTAGGAGCGGTAATTGCCGAGGTTTTCGGCTATTTGGCCCCAGAGCGCGTTGAAGGTCTCATTGGAGCCGGTGAAGTGAAGGCCGGAGAAATATTTGTGTTTCAATACCGTATCGCTTATTACGCTCCCGCTTCCCGGTACGAAATTGATGATGCCGTCGGGGAGTCCGGCTTCTTTGTAAATCTGCATGAGGTAGTAGCTCGAAAGAACGGACGTCGTCGCCGGTTTCCAGACTGTCACGTTGCCCAATACGACCGGCGCCATATTGAGGTTGCACGCGATGGCCGTGAAGTTGAACGGAGTGACCGTGTAGACGAAACCTTCGAGCGGGCGCAGCTCGACTCTGTTGAACGTTTTATAGGTCTGAAGCGGCTGGAAGAAGCTGAAAATATCCGACGCGTTGTACGCATTGAAGCGAAGGAAGTCGCAGATTTCACAGGCGGCATCTATTTCAGCCTGCCAAAAATTTTTGCTTTGGCCCAGGATTGTGGAGGCGTTGATCGTGTCGCGGTATTTCGTGCTGATGAGGTCGGCGATTTTTATGGATATGGAAGCCCTGTCGTCCCATGACGTCGCCGCCCATCGTTCGCGGGCTTCGAGAGCCGCTTCGATCGCCATTTTGACCTCGTTTGCTCCGGCTTTGTGAAATACGCCCAGTTTGTGCTTATGGTTGTGGGGCATCACTACATTTGCCACGTTTCCGGTCTTGATCTCTTTGCCGCCTATAATCAGCGGGATTTCGACCTCGATGGAACTCTGTCTTTTAATCTCCTTTAAAAGAGATTCCGCGTCCGGGCTGCCTGGAGCATAGTCGCGCGTTGGTTCGTTCACTGGTCGTTCGAGTTTGTACACGGCATTGTTCAATAAAACCACTCCTTATATAATTTATACGCAACGAAGTTGCAACTAGATTATATCACATCGCCGGCAAACAACCGCCGCAGTTGAAATATGATCGATGTAGACGCGGCGCTGTGCGGCTAAATTTTTCAAAATCCAGCTATTGGTCCTTACTTTATCAGTGATTTCGTCGTATAATAAAAACACATTGTATTGAAGAAATATCCATCATGGCTGAAAATATTGTATAAAACCCGAAATAGCGCGTTTATCAATTATGCTGACAGTCGATACCGGCGGCAACTGCCGAGCGCAATCTCAGCCGATTTTTATAATAAATGTCGGATTATTACCAGAAACATGGAGAGTTATATGGTAAATTTTAGTTATTAAATGGTGGCTAAAATGCAGATGTCGAAAATATCTTCTTTTAACTCAAGCTTTGTGTCCGAATGCGCAAAAGCATATTCTTTGTCTACGGGAATAGGTTGCAGCGTTTTCGATAGGTGCGGCGCGATCTTATTTGAATGTGGTTTTGGCTGCGGAAGCTGCAAGATTTGCGCTGCGGCTGGTCTTGACCGGACAAAGCGTTTTGGCGTAAACGCGTACGACATGTCGGGAAACGGCAAATTTGGGGGCAGATATATTTATATTTGCCAGATGGGGTTGGTCAGCATCTCTTCTCCCGTCCAGCCTTGCTGCGGTGGCGTCGCGAATATTACGGCCGGGCCTTTTTTGATGTTCGACGTCGAGGAATTTATAGCCCTTGACCTGAGGGAGAATTTTATACTCGATGGTTCAAAATTTGAACGGGTTGTAGAATTGCTCCGCCAGGTGCCAAATATAACCCCCGACAGGGTCAGCGCGCTTTCAAATTTGCTTTTTCTGACCGTGAGCCGTATGGGTGATATATCGGTCGAAAGCCAGGAATTAGAGACATTGCCGCGAGATTTTGAGGTTTTCCAGGAGCAAGTGCCGGAAAAAATACTTAAAAATGAAGAAAGGGGAGACGGCTCGGAGTACCCCGTCATTACGGAGAAAAAATTAATGGCCAGTATCGCGAATTCAGATAGGCCCAGAGTGCAAAAACTGCTCAACGATTTGCTTGGTCATATTTTGTTCTCATCGGGAGAAGATTTTGACAGAAAAAAAACAGAGACGTATGAATTATTGGTGATGATATCGAGGGAAGCGATAGGCGTTGGTGTGCCGAGAAGCAAACTGCTGCAGATGAACCGGATGTTTTGGTGGCACGCGCAATCGATTACCAGTATAGACGAATTTTGCGTTCTTTTGTCGGATGTGGTAAATAAGTATGTGGACAATATATTCGATTATTCCGACAAAAAAAATTCAGATGTCATTTACAAGGCAATACAGTATATGTATCAGAACTACTCGAATAAAATAACACTGGAAGATGTGGCTAAAGCGGTTTATATGACTCCTGCGTACTTCTGCAAGATCTTTAAAAAAGAAGTGGGATGTAATTTTAATATGTACCTCAACCAATTGAGAATTGAGAAGAGTAAACAATTTCTTTTGCAGCACAACGGTCGTATTGCTGATATAATATCCATGGTTGGGTTTGAAGATCAGAGCTACTTCACAAAAGTGTTTAAAAGAGTTGAGGGGGTATCCCCAAAACATTTTCTGAAATCTGCTGAAGCGCCGTAAAATGTCAGGCAGTTTTCAGGGAATCTAAGAAGTGGTTTGTGCGCATTGTATGTCCGGTCCAATGAAGGTCACAAAATCCAAGGAGGTAACAGATATGGCGTTATTGGAAGAGATCTCTGAGCAGCTGCAAAAGGGTAAGGCGAAGTCGGTTAAGGAACTCGTACAGAAGGCGATCGATGAGAAGATCGCGGCGAAGAAAATCCTTGATGATGGTTTGCTCAAGGGTATGGGTGTAATCGGCGAGAAATTCAAGAACAACGAAGTATTTGTGCCCGAAGTTCTTTTGGCTGCCCGCGCTATGAATATGGGCACAGAGCTCCTCAAGCCTCTCCTGGCTTCCGCTGGCGTGAAATCGAGCGGCAAGGCTGTAATCGGAACCGTCAAGGGTGACCTTCACGATATCGGCAAGAACCTCGTCAAGTTGATGATGGAAGGCAAGGGCATCGAAGTTTTCGACCTCGGCGCGAACGTGGATCCCGAGAAGTATATCGAAGTTGCCAAAAAAGAAGGCTGCCAGATCATCGCTTTGTCAGCTATGTTGACGACCACCATGTCCGTGTTTCCTGACGTCGTTGAAGCCGCCAAAAAGGGCGGTATCCGCGACAAGGTGAAGATCATGGTCGGTGGCGCTCCCATCACGCAGGAATACTGCGACAAGATCGGCGCGGATTATTATACGGATGACGCTGCTTCTGCGGGCGATATCGCGGCAAAGATCTGTAGCGCGTAAGGTTAAAATTCACTAAAAACAACGTTTAATATACAAATCTGTCGTTCTTTATAAAGGCCTCTTTATTTTGGCTGATATCGTGAAGTTGTCATCGATAACTTCAGTGGTCATAATAATGAGGCCTTTATTATTTTGTGTTTGAGTTGACTGTCGATCATGCTGGAAGAGTAAGAGGAGATTAATTGATGCCGATCAAAATACCTAACGACTTGCCGGCTGTCAAGACGCTGGTTCAAGAAAATATTTACGTTATGACTGAGTTTCGCGCGCTTCATCAGGATATACGCCCGCTGCGGATAGCCATTCTCAACCTCATGCCCACAAAAAGCGAGACCGAACTTCAGCTTTTGCGTTTGCTCGGCGGGGCGTCTCTTCAGATTGAAGTCGATTTCATTCAAGTGGCTTCCCACACGTCGAAGAATACTCCCGTCTCGCATCTGACGACGTTTTATAAAAAATTTGACGATATCAGGGATTCCTGTTACGACGGTTTGATTATAACGGGCGCTCCTGTGGAAACCCTTCCTTTCGAGGAGGTCGATTACTGGCGGGAACTTTGCGAAATCATGGAATGGAGCAAGTATAACGTTTATTCGTGCCTCCATATCTGTTGGGGCGCGCAGGCCGGCCTGTATTATCATTATGGAATTGAGAAATACAATATGGACGAAAAGCTGAGCGGCATTTTCGCCCATCGTAATTTGAACCCAAATCACCAGATCATGAGAGGTTTTGACGACATCTATTACGCGCCTCATTCAAGATATACAACCGTCCGGATCGAGGATATCTTGAAGAAGCGTGAAATACGGCTGCTCTCTACATCTGACGCGGCCGGCGCGTATCTTGTCTCCAGCGCCGACTGCCGGAAAATATTTATAACGGGCCATCCCGAGTATGACCGGCAAACTCTTGCGGCTGAATACGCTCGTGACGTAGGGAAAGGTATTAAGGCGCCTATACCAGTCGGGTACTTCCCCAAGGATGACCCCGAGAACACTCCTGTCATGAGCTGGCGTTCACATGCCAACCTGCTTTATTGCAATTGGATCAACCTGGTAATTTATCAGAATACGCCATTCGACCTGCATTCTCTCTCGACAATGAGCATGAGACCGCAGATGGCCGTCATGTAGAGCGTCGGCGAGGCGGGAATTACTCGCCGATTCCGGTGATTTGATTGTACAATTCCTCGCCGACACATTCTTTCGCGTATCTGCACCATTTGACGCAGGACATGGAATCGTTGTAAACTATAAATCCACAATTAGTGCAGGGATTTTTTGTGATGTTGGAGAAAATTTCTATGTTCTTCCCGCACTCGGGACAAACTTTGATTTTGATTGTGGGAGCGCCTTTTACACCGATGGCGCCGGGGCAAGATTCTAACATTTCAGCACCTCCTAGGTTATACAGGGAGACTCTCTCGCGAGTCGGACCGCTCCAAATTGTAACGATTTCATTTTAGCGGATAAACCGGAGGAAGTCAATGTGAAAAAGTCAGTCGCTCATTCGGAGTACCATCATGTACATTCGGAGAAAGACCAAAAATCGGTTTTGAATCGTCTGTCCCGCGCCATAGGGCATCTCGAGTCGATAAAACGAATGGTGGAGGACGACAGGGATTGCAGCGAGGTTCTCATACAGCTTTCGGCCGTGCGATCCGCCATCACGAGCACCGGTAAAATTATCATGCAGCACCACATGGAACACTGCATCGTCGACGCGATCCAGAACAACGAACCCGAACGCATCGAGGAGCTTAAAAACGCCATAGACCAGTTTATAAAGTAAAGCGCTCATCGATATTCGATAAATAAAATCATGCGAAAACATTATTCAGCTTGTCCCTGTTCGCGGTGTAAGGCTCTTCCGCGAGAGGCCCGCAATCGCTGATTTCGACCTCTAGTTTGTACAATCTCGCCGCAAACGCCATGCAGGATTTCTCTCCGCATTTCCGGCAATTTGTCTTTGGCAGCAGGGAATATATCGTCATTACAGAGGGACGATGCTGTGCGGTATACAGCGGAGTGAGTTCCGACATGCTTTCATACGTATCGTTTACAAGATCCTGAACCCAATCCAGCAGTTCGAGCAGCTCCGTTCTGTTTGCGAATTTCGCTACGTTGATCTGATCTTTAATCATGGTAATCTCCACATGGTTCTGGATGAATTTGATCGAGTCGGCTTCTTTGTTGTAATCGGCCCCTTTCAGGATGCCGTTCAGGTAGGGCATAACTTCACTGACGTCGACAGACGCCCTCGTGTGCGACGCGAACGTGCTCCGCTGCCGCACACAAACATCGATGTCCAATATTTTGATGGACTTTAAAAACATTGTAGTTCGGTTCCTAAGCGGCTATATGTCTGACGGCGTCGATCAAAAGATCGACGTCCTCTTTTTGATTGAAATAGCCCAGGCTGACGCGCACCGCGCCGATATGTTCGGTTCCAAGCAGGCGATGGGCCTGCGGCGCGCAATGAAGGCCGGAGCGAACCATGATCCCATAATCGCTGTCGAGCGTCAGGGCGACTTTGTTGGGGTCATGTCCCTCGATGTTGAAGGAAACGAGCCCGAGGCGGTCTTCCGCGGATGACGGCCCGTAATATTTCAGGCGGGGAATGGTATCGAGGCCTTCGAGGAGGAGTTTTGTCAGGTTTATCTCATGCTCCCTGATATCATCGACGCCCGCGTCGATGATGAAAGTGAGCGCCGCGTGCAGCCCGGCCAGACCGCAGATGTTCATCGTCCCGGCCTCATAGCGATCCGGAGGTTCGGAAGGCGGGTAGGGAGAACTCGACATTCCCCCGGTGCCGCCTTCCTTCAAAGTGCCTAGTTCCATACCCTCCCGGATGTAGAGCCCTCCGGTCCCGGTCGGCCCCATCAGCCCTTTGTGTCCCGTGAACGCCAGCATATCGATCGGGACGCCGGTCACGTCTATAGGATAGACGCCCGCTGTTTGAGCCGCGTCAGTCAGAACAGGAATATTTTGTTTGTGCGCGGCGGCGGTTATCTCATCGAGAGGCGTCACGCAGCCCGTCACGTTTGATCCGTGAGAGACGGCCACAAGAGTGACGCCGCGCAGATATTCGTGGAGCGAAGCGATATCCGCGCGGCCATCCGGAGCGCATGGAATTTGTCTGATTTTGATATTGCGTTCGTCCTCCATTTTTTTCAAAGGACGCCACATCGCGTTATGCTCATAACTCGTGGTCAGCACAGAATCTTCAGGCTTCAAGTATCCCTTTAACGCCAGATTGAGGGACTCTGTCGCGTTGGACGTGAAAATGATCTGTCCGGGCCGTTTCGCGCCCAAGAGCTTGCATAAAAGTTTTCTCGTCCGATAGACCAGCGTATCGGCGTCCCTCGCTCGCTCATAGTTTCCGCGTCCAGGACTGGCGCCGTTGTTTCGCATGTAATCCGTCACAGCGGAACAAACGCTCTCTGGTTTGGGGTAAGAAGTGGCCCCGTTATCTAAATAAATCGCCATTATTCAGTTTATCCGGCTACTCTTCCTCAGGAAACATCATATGTTCCATGAACAGATTTTGGAAATCCGGGTGTTCGTTCAGGTGAATTTCGTTCGCTTTTTTGGTGAGCGATTCGGCTTCACGCAGCAGATCGAGATTGCAGCATACTTTCACGCAGCCGCCCAGCGAACTGTTTCCGCTCGTTTTCGTTTTTTCGCTCATTTCCCCGGGAAGCAGCCCGACCGTCACCGCGCTCTCCAGACGCAGCTTCTGCCCGAAACCTCCGGCCAGATAGACGGCGTCAAGCTGAGCTATTGTGAGATCCGCTACGGAGAGCATTATCTCCACTCCTGCCCTGACTGCGGATTTAGCGAGCTGCAGCTCTCTCATATCCTTTTGCGTGAAGAGGATTTTTTTGTTGTTCGCGCCCTCGGCTATCACCGCGCCATCGTCGAAATAAGGATCATCCATACGTCCGCTTGCGTCGACGAACTCGCCATGGAGCAGACACGCGGCCGCGTCCAAGACTCCCGAGCCGCAAATGCCGACGGGGCTTGCGCCGCCTATTGTCTCGCACTCGAATTTGCCGTCCACGAGATCCACCTTGCTGATAGCGCCGGGAATGCTGCCGGTGCCGAACTCTATGCCGCCGCCCTCGAACGCCGGGCCGGCCGCCGTGGAGCAGCACCATACCTTGCCTTTTGCCCACAGCATCATCTCTCCGTTTGTCCCCATGTCCACGAGCAGGGCGATCTCATCCGGCCCGGCGCAGCAGGCCAGATATCCCGCCGTGATGTCGCCTCCGACGTAAGTCGACGCCCAGGGAATTATGTATACGGGACAGGTAATGTCGTCGCTTCCGAACGTCTCCTTGAACGTGTATTTTTCTTTGACGTCGAATTGGGGAGTGAAGGGATACACCCCGAGGGACTGGCACTGATATCCCAGCAGGAGATATATCATAGTCGTATTGCCCGCGACGCAGATGTACTCCAGACGGGCTCGATCTATGCCCGCGTCCGCGCACAGGGCGGATAACGCGCCATTCAGACCGGACCTGATCGCGTGGTTCAGGACTTCCAGGCCGTCGCCCTCTCCCGAGTATTGGATTCGGGTCACGACATCCTCGCCATACGGCCTCTGACCATTCAGGAATGAGCGTGTCCTGACGATCTTGCCGCTGTCCGCGTCTATAAGCTGCAAAACCACCGTAGTCGTGCCGATATCGATGGCAACGCACGGTCTCTTGCAATCGCCGGACGAGCCCATCTTTTCAGCTTCGTCCGTGTAGTCGGTTATTATGACGAAACTGTTCTCCTCGTTTACGACCTCTACCCTCATTCCCTGCGCGACATCCACCTGACACGCAAGCTTGTTGACGCCCTCGATGACGACGCCGCACTTGCCGCATGTCCCGCGCCCTCCGCAGTTCGCCGCGATAGGGATATCGTTTCCGCGCAGCGTGTCGAGCAAATTCGCCCCTATAACCGCGTCTATATCCCTTTCTCCGTCTCTGGCCGTTAGAACCTTGATGATGGTCGCATCGTCTCTCACGAGATCAACTCCATTCATAATATTTTAGCTCGCGAAAAAATTTGGAAATTTATGCGTTAAAACTTGTGATTTCAGTATCACAAACGGTTTACGACCAGTATTCCCTGATTTTATCCTCGTCGAGATCCTCCCCGATAAACGTCAGGGCACATTCGCCCTCCGTGGGGTCGTCATCGAGATTCAGGCTGTAAAATACGGCCTGCAGCATCTTGGGGCTTCCGCAGTATGTCACCTTTCCCTTTACGCGATATAACTTGCCGAAAACGCCGTCCTTTATGAGTTTCTCCAGTTCGCGCAGCGTTTTGTCGTCGTAATCTTTCGGGCGGATGGTTATTGAATCCATCTCCTCGTGAAGGGGCGCGTGTTCTTCTTCGTGGTCATGGTCGTGGTCATGATGGTGGTGGTGGTGGTGGTGATGTTCATGTTCATGTTCGTGATCGTCGTCATCTTCCTCGTCCGCGCCTATTCCGACGCTGCCGCCAAAGTCGAGGGCCGCAAAGTCGGCGTCCGTGAGTTCGCTCCACGGCTTGGCCCAGAGGCCGGCGCGTTCGTTCAGAGTTCTGACCCTGTCCACAAGCGCGCGCGCGTCCGATTTATACAGCTGCAGCTTGCTCAGGACGAGCGTATCCGCGTGGAGAACCTGGTTTGAGAAGAAATTCCCCGGAACGAACATCGCGTCAGTGAGATGGGTGCTGTCCACAACGGTGATTACACTGTCTATATGAGAGTTTTGCTTGATATAGGGATCTTCCAGTATATCCAGAAATTTTTCGAAAATGAATATGCCGGAGGGCTCGAATACTATCCGGGATGGGGAGAAATCAGTCAGCACATCCCGGAGCGCCTCCGTGAGCTTGCCGCCCATTGTGCAGCATATGCAGCCCCCCACGATATCGGTCGTCTGAAAGCCCTTTTGCGCGATCAGCGCCGAATCCACTCCGGTTTGCCCGAATTCATTGACAATATACGCTGTCCTTTCCCCGCAACGAATGTAATAATCCAGCAGAAGGTTTGCAAACGTTGTTTTACCCGCCCCCAGAAAACCGGAAATGATAGTTATGCGAGTCATTGATTCGTCCTCCTCAACTTTGCGCGGGTCGGCTTTGTCAAAAGACAAAACATCGACGCGGCTTCTTCATCCCATTATATAACAAAGGGCTGGAGAATGCCGCGTCGAATGTTTAGATTAACTTTTTCCGCAATCCGGCTTTTAGGAACAAAAGCCGAAATTACTTAGAATTTCAGATCGTACTTCGCCGGATCGAGCTTGTCGCAGTCGTCGATGACTTCCGCCGCCAGCTCTTCAACCGTCTTCGGCAGCTCTCCAACTGTGTCGATCAGCCTGGACAGCCAATCCTGCTCTTTCGGGTTGATGCGGAGCTTGCCATCTTTGACGGCCTTCTGCATGGAAGCGAGCGAGAGCTCGGCAGCCTTCTTGACTCTGTTGTAAACGCCGGTCTCTTTGACGATGCCCTTGGAGATTTCGAGGACGACGTCCGGACGCAGGATCCACGCGTGCGGGTCGAGATAGCTGTCGGAATCGGCGTTCAGGTCGCGGAGAAGAAGGGCGGCCTCTTTGCTGTGCTTCTTGGCCTGGTTCATCAGACGGCAGTCATACGCCAGCGTCTCGAAGGAAGCGACAGGCGCGATGCCGCTCAGGAGCTGCACGTTCTGGACGGACTCGTTCGACCACAGGTCGGCTACGCAGGACGCGATGTTGCCGACTGAGCTGTAATGAGCGCAGGTAGCCACACGGCCCTCCATGGAGATCGGGTTGCCGCTGATGGCCTTCACATAGGGACCCTCGTAACCGCAGTCCTTGTCGGGGCCTTTCGCGCCGCACTCCATAGCCACGAGGCTGCGGACCGCGCACATTACACGGTCGGCCGCCGCGAATACGCGGGGAACATAATTCTTCTCGGCGAGAACCATCGACGTGTTGGCAAGTCCGCACGCTGTGTCGCCGGCCGGGGTGCAACCATACTTGTTGGCTATTTCGACGATGCGGCTCCAGATAACCTCCATGTCTTTGCAGGCGAGAGCGGCGATGCCGAATACGGCCTTTTTGATATCGCACATCATGATAGCGTCGTCATGAACTTCCTTGCCGCCGAGGGTCTCGATGGCGAGGAAATCCGCTCCGACTTTCGCGCTTCCCTCAAAAGCCTCTATGGTCTCGTCCCAACGGGGACCCTTCCACATATGCGTGACCTGATCGCCCTCGCGGTTGTCGTTCGGGGTGATGCGGACGGAGCCCTTTATTCCGTACTTTGATTCGTGCTCTTTGATTATGTCGACTACCGTTTTACAGACCTCGATACACCACTTGGGCTTGAAGGTCATGTCGGGAACGGTCTCGATCTCAGCCGTGAATCCGGGGACTTCCAGGTCTCTTGCTCTCTCGCAGGTCTTCGTGATGATCTCTTTGTAATGATCGATCGCCGTCGGCCAGGTGGAATCGTTCAACGCCATTGTCGGAAGGGTGAAATTGAGCTCCGGGTAAATTGTGCCGCCACCGATCACCATACCATTCTTCAGTGTAACCGGATTCTTTGCCGTACCGAAAACAAAATCGTTGATATCGGTGTACGCGGTGGTCGTATACTCTTTTCTTGCCATTTCCAAAACCCTCCTCATTGAAATTGAAATAGGAACTTGTAAGTACAAGATTAGCACTTTTGGAAGGTTTTTTCCAGGATTTTAACAGAATATAGTAAGCAAAGGCCAAGATATTACCAGAGTTCCAAATTATCGTTCCATCCACATCCTCATCAGGCGGCGCCGGCCTCGTCGATCAGCGCTCTTATCATGCAGCCGGACAAAAAAGCGAGACACTCGAAATCCAAAAACCTCGGCGACGTCTTGTCGAACATTATCTGAATGTCGGCAGGAAACTCGTCGTCCGCCTCGTAGTACACGATCTGAGACAGAATTTTTGGCAGAGCTAGCAGCCTCCAGACGTGTTTTCCAGGGCCGCTGGGAGGTTCCTCGACGCCCCCTAGTTTCGTTATGGAGGTCTTGAATTTCTCATAATCCCCGCCAAACTCCCTGACCAGAGGGGAGTGCATCACGCCGGAGGCGAGGTCGTTTCGCCCCGCGATCATCCCGGTGAGCCGTTCGAGCAGCGCGAAGTCGTATGATAGTTCTCCGGCGCCATTTGACGTGATGTAATAAATTATGACGCTTCGGTTGTTCACGTCGACGGGACGGCCGTCAGTCGCGGTCACTCCCTCGTTTGTTATGAGGTATTTCCGGCGGAGAAACGATATGTGAAATCCTCCCTCCGTCGCCTCGGCGCCGAGGCGCGGAGCGTTTTCCGCCAGATTGCACTCCGCGAGCTTCGGCAAAATCGTGGAATAAATTTTTTCATATCCGCTCGTCATCTGTCCGCCTCTTTCTTTATCCGGCGTTTTTTTGCCGGAGATTTTAGGGAACCGATATCCTTAGATAAAATTACGCCGCAACACGATATAATTTTACCATAACGCCCATATTCATTCGCGAGTCAATATTTTCTTAAACGATATTGCATTGCGGGAAAAAGAGGTTTAATATTAAAACGATATAGACGAACGACGACTTTCATGTGATAGAATTTATGTGTTGAACAGCGATAAAACACCTACTTTTCAGGTGATCCTATCGCTGAATTATTCAAAAAATAATAAATTTTTACAATACGATGTTCTGTCGTATGTTTATACTGTTTTCATACCAAAATCGGATACTGTGCATACAGATTGGCTCTCATTTCAGTTAAAACAATATTGGTTCACCACGACCATAAAAGTGGAGATGCGTCACTTTATAGGAGGTTCAACATGGGTAAGATTGTTGATGTGCTGAAAACAGGTAAGGTACTGGTATCGGATGGAGCTTGGGGCACGTTTCTGTATGAGAAGGGCATGAAAGCAGGAGAATGTCCCGATTCGTGGTCGGTCGACCGTTTTGACGACGTCGTCGACATCGCCAAAAAGTACGCCGACGCCGGCGCGGACATGGTGGAAAGCAACAGTTTCGGGGCCAGCTACTACAAGCTGGAGCATTTCGGCCTGCAGGACAAGGCGTCGGAGATCAACGAAGCCGCTGCCAAGGCTTCCAGAAAAGGCGCGGGGAAAGATAAGTTCGTCATCGCTTCCATAGGCCCAACCGGCAAACTGCTTGTTTCCGAAGAAGTGACCGAAGAAGAGCTGTACAACGCCTTCAAGGTTCAGGCCATCGCTCTCGAGAAGGGCGGCGCCGACGCGGTCTGCATCGAAACCATGAGCGACGCGGACGAAGCGCGCTGCGCTATCAAGGCGACGAAGGAAAACACAAAGCTCGAGATAATAACCACGTTCTCTTTCGACAAAACCATTCAGGGGACTTACAGAACGATGATGGGGCTTTCGCCCGAAGACTCGGTCAAGTACGCGATAGAGGCCGGTTCTGACATCGTTGGCACCAACTGCGGCAACGGTATCGAGCGGATGATCGAAATCGTTAGGGTCATGAAGAAGTCAAATCCCAAGGCGTATATTTTAGTTCACGCAAACGCGGGCCTTCCCATCAACGTGGACGGCAAGGACACATTCCCCGAGACCCCTGAGATGATGGCGGCCAACGTCGGCGGACTCATCGAGGCGGGCGTCAACATCGTCGGCGGATGCTGCGGAACGACCCCCGCTCATATCGCTGCCATAAAGAAGGTAGTCACCGACTATAACGTGAAACACGTCAAATAAGGCGATTCCCTTACGCTCCACGCGACAGAGACACGTTCGAAGCCAAAAAAATAGCGAGGTGTAACTTAATGAAATCACAGTTTTTGAGCACGGCAATAGGCAGTATGCCATACAACGATCCGGATCACGCCGCTGAAGTATCGCTGGCTTCCCTGGACGCCCCGATATGGCCCCAGCTCGGCGCTTTCGGCCTCAAGGAACAGATGGAAATCCAGTACAGCGAGGGCATCCCAGGCGGTGTGATAGACGAACAGAAGGGCCGTATGTACTTCGACACCTCCAAAGACTGCTCCGAGGAGTTGGCCACGTTCTACGAGAACTACGCGGCGGCGATGGATCCGGACGAGGGCAATGGGGACTGCTCTTCGATGGCTATTTCCAAAGATTTCTCACGCGGCCTTTACGCTCTGGAAGAGCGCCTAAAGAAGGGCGGCAAAAAGCTTCCCTGGCTCAAGGTGCAGGTCACCGGTCCCTGCAGCTTCGCCTTGACGCTGACGGACGAGAACAAACGCGCGATCTATTATAACGAGGAGTTCCGCGATGTGATAATCAAGGCTATCGCCATGAAATGCCGCTGGCAGATACAAAAGTTCAAGGCGTATGCCGATAACATCATCTGCTTCATAGACGAGCCGATCCTGTCGGCATTCGGCAGTTCGACGTATGTCTCGGTAAAACGCGAGGACGTCGTGGCGTATCTCGCCGAGGTAATCGACGCTGTGCACGCTGACGGCGGCTATGCGGGCATTCACTGCTGCGGCAACACCGAATGGAGCATTCTGACCGACGCCGGCGTCGATATGGTGAATTTCGACGCGTTCGAATTCGGAGAGACTGTGTCGCTTTACGGGCCGGACATAAAGAAGCATTTCGCGAACGGCAGGATGCTTGCGTGGGGCATAGTGCCCACTTCCAGCAAGATCATGGATCAGACGGTCGAGTCCTTGGAAACGGTTCTGGAGCGCAACATGGACAAGCTGGCAGGAGTGTCCGGCGTCGACAAGAAGACGATCGCCGAACAGGCCGTGCTGACTCCTTCCTGCGGAACGGGCTCGCTCAAAATCGAGGAGGCCGACAGAGTGTTTAAGCTTCTGTCCGAACTCACTCCCAGAATGAAGAAAAAGTACGGGTTTTAAAGAACTGTTAAGAGGTCAGAGAGTTACGTCGCGTCGTATTGACGGAGGAGGATGTTTGTGAAAATAGCTGTTTCAGGAAAAGGCGGAGTTGGAAAATCTACAGTGGCGTCAGTGCTCGCCTTGATGAAGGCCGAGCAGGGGAATCGGGTTTTGGCGCTCGACGCCGATCCCGACGCCAATCTGGCGTCTTCTCTGGGCATTCCGCACAGCGAACAGCGAAAAATCGTGAGCATATCCAGACAAATTGATCTGATAGAGGAAAGAACCGGCGCGAAGGTAGGACAGTACGGACAGGTTTTCAAGCTGAACCCCGAAGTGTCGGACGTTGCGAACCGCTTTGCCTACACGCACAGGGGCGTCTCGCTGTTGATACTTGGCGCGGTAAAGTCGGGAGGGGGGGGATGCGCCTGTCCGGAGAACACGTTTGTGCGAGCTCTTGTAAACGACCTGATCCTGTTCAAAGGAGACACCCTGATCATGGATATGGAGGCCGGCATCGAGCATCTCGGGCGTGCGACCTCTCAAGGCGTCGACGCTATGCTGATCGTCGTCGAACCCGGGCAGCGGGCGATCGACTGCGCGTTTACTGTTGAGAGGATGTCCAGGCAGATAGGGATCAAAAGGGTTTTGTTCATAGCAAATAAAGTCACCGGGGAAGATGATTGCGGGTTCGTCAGGGAATCCCTGCCCAACAGGGAGATCCTGGCGTTTCTGCCCTACTCGGGCGATCTTAAACACTCCGACCGCGACGGGGTTTGTCCTTATGATTGTCTGGACGGCGAAACCCGCGATCAATATTTGAACATCACGAAGAGGTTGGAACTATGAGCTGTTTATTTGCTTTATCCGGAAAAGGCGGAGTCGGAAAAACAACGCTTGCCGGGTTGTTCGTGCGTAACCTTGTGGAACTTGGAAAAACGCCGGTACTGGCGATCGACGCGGATCCGAACAGTTGTTTCGCGGACACGCTGGGCGTGAAGGTGCCTTTCACGATCGGGGCCGCGCGCGAAAATATGCGCGACGAGGCTGAAGCTCAAAAAATCTCCAAACAGGAACTGCTGCGTTTGAAGATAGCTCAGGGACTCGTGGAGAGCGAAAAGTTCGATCTTATCTCCATGGGGAGGCCGGAAGGGCCGGGCTGCTACTGTTACGCCAACAACGTGCTGAAGGTGGCCATCCGCGAGTTGTCGGAGAAATACCCTTTCGTCGTCCTGGATAACGAGGCCGGTCTGGAAAACCTCTCCCGCAGGATCGTCCAATCCGTGGATGTGCTGGTTCTCGTCTCTGACGCGTCCAATGCCGGCATAAACACGTTGGAGAGGCTTTTTTCCCTCGCTCACGAGATGGGCGTGAAATACAGGAAACTCGTCATCATGGTAAACCGGACGAGGGATGGAAAACTGCCTGAATCGACGCGCAAAGTTGTGGAGTCGACGGGCGCGCAGAAGATTTTCGCGCTCCCATATGACGAGGAAATAGCCACGATTGCGGAGGAGTCGCGCACGGTCTGGCAGGTGTCGGACGACAACCCGATTTACAAGACGGTCCGGGAGTTTTTGAAGGAAATTACCACAGGCAACTGACGCTTGCGAACGCGTATTCCGCGTTTGCGTCAAGAAAGTGCCGGACCTCTATTGCGGAGAGGCCCGGCGTTCGGTTAGAGCGTGTTTTGGGGTTTTGGGAGGGTGAGCTTGAGTTTTGTTAATTTCGGTATATTGATTATACAATAAGCCAAATGGGGCACAAGCTCCCCGGAGGGATATTTGTTCAAGCCGGATTAAAAAAGAATTGTGAAGAATATAGGACACAGGGAAGAGGGATATAATTGAGCGATCAGATAGCATTCGAGGATAGAGCGGACGATCTCGCGTCGGTCGAGATGATGGAAAAAGCAAAGCTGGATTGCATCGAAACCTGTTTTGACCGCTACGACACTCAAAAAAATCACTGCAAATTCGGGAAAGAGGGCACCTGCTGCAAGATTTGCTACATGGGGCCCTGCCGCATCACTCCGAAATCTCCGAGGGGGGTTTGCGGCGCCGACGTGGATACCATCGCCGCCAGAAACTTCCTGCGCGAGGTGACGGGCGGAACTGCCGCCCACTCCGATCACGGCCGTCATGTGGCGCTTCTTTTGAAGGAGATAGCCCATGGCAAGGAAATTGGATATGGCATCAAGGATCCGCAGGCCGTCTTGGAGATAGCCGGGCTGTACGGGCTGGAGACGGAAGGCCGCGAGCTCAATGACGTCGTTCGCGATCTGGCCAATATATTCATCGAAGATTTTACCTCGCAGGAGGATACGATCAAAACAATCGGGCTGGCCCCGCAGAAGACGAGAACGACATGGGCAAACCTGGGCATACTGCCGCAGGGGATAGACAGGATGTGCGTCGAGGCCATGCACCGTACTCACATGGGCGTGGATCACGATTACAAGAACCTGCTCATGCACGCGTTCCGGCAGTCCCTGGCGAACGGCTGGGGGGGATCCCGCATAGCGTCCATGGCGTCCGACATACTCTTCGGGACTCCGAGGGCTCTTAAAACCGAGGTCAACCTCGGCATATTGAACGAGAAAAACGTCAACATACTCGTTCACGGGCACGAGCCCACGCTGTCCGACATGATAGCGATAGCCATCAAACAGCCGGACATCGTTGAATACGCCCAGGCGGCCGGCGCCGAGGGCGTCACCGTCGGAGGCATCTGCTGCACGGCGAACGAGATACTGATGCGTCATGGCATTCCCATCGCGGGCAATTTCCTGCAGCAGGAACTCGCGATCGTCACTGGCGCCGTGGAGATGATGATCGTCGACGTGCAGTGCATAATGCCCTCATTGCCGGTCATAGCGGAGCACTACCACACAAAAATCGTCGGCACCACCCCGATGGCCAAGACGATCGGCGCGGAACATTTCGAATTTGACGAGGTTCACGCCCTGGAATCCGCGAAGTCGCTCGTGAAAAAAGCCATAGACAACTTCAAAAACAGGGATAAGGCCCTGGTCTCCATCCCCAACAAAAAGGAATCGGTCGTGGCGGGATTCAGCGTCCGCGAAATCAAATACATGCTCGGAGGTTCGTTCCGCGCGTCTTTCCGTCCTCTGAACGACGCCATCATTCAGAACAGGATAAAGGGCGTCGTCGGGATCGTCGGCTGCAACAACCCCAAGTTCAAGACCGATTGGTACACGAATACTCTCGTAAAAGAGCTCCTGAAGAACAACGTCCTGGTGGTCGAGACCGGTTGCTGCGCCATCGCGTCCGGAAAAGACGGGAAACTGACGCCCGAGACCGCTCTGGAATACGCCGGACCGGGACTCAAGGAGGTCTGCGAAACCGTCGGTATGCCGCCTGTGCTGCACATGGGCAGTTGCGTGGATAACACCAGGATCCTCGAGGCCTGCACCGAAATAGTCAAAGAAGGCGGTCTCGGCGACTCCATCGCCGGCCTGCCGGCGGTCGGAGTATGCCCCGAGCTGATGAGCGAGAAGGCCGTCTCGATAAGCTGTTACTGCGTGGCGACTGGGATCGACGTATTCATAGGGCATCCGTTCCACATAACCGGGAGCGAAAATGTCTATAAATTCCTGACGGAGGAAGTTAAAGGAATGTTCAACGCTGCAATGCACTTTGTGGAGAATCCGGTCGACGCCGCGAATCAGATTGTAGCGGTTCTGGACGAGAAGCGCGAGAAACTCGGCATCAACAAGAAGTACGAGCGTAAGCTTCTGGAGCAGAAGGACAGGAGAGAGGTGGCGTAGCATGTCTAAACTTATATGTTCAAGCGCCATCAACGGCGCGATAGAGTGGGTAAGGCGCGCCGACGAGGCCGTCACGAACGCCATAAAGGAAAAGGGGCCGGAGCAGGCCATAGGCTTCCCGAGCACAAACTATTTCCTTCCTATCATATACTCCTTCACCGGCAAGAAGATGCAGACTCTGGAAGATCTGAAGGGTATCGTCGAATATTCGAGAAATCTCCTGCCTGGGGTGGTTCCCGACAGCACATGGCTGCCTTATTTGGGGCAGACGCTCGACGCCGGCGCGGCAGCGCTCTTTGCTTGCGAGGCGATAGAAGCCGTCAAGTACATCGTTGGGCCCAACCCCGTTGAGGGCATCTGGCTCGGAGCGGCCAACGACGTCATAATGAGGGAGCGCGGCGTAGAGTTCGTCGACGGCAGCGCCCCCGGATTCGCGGCGATCACCGGCCGCGCGCCGGATAACGCGACAGCGGTCAAGATAGCCAAAGAACTTCAGCAGAAGAACCTCTATGTATTCATGGGAGGCAGCACGGGCGGATTGCAGTTCGCGGAGCAGCTTGCGGCGGAAGGCGTCCAGCTCGGCTGGGAGACCCGCCTCGTGCCGTTCGGCAGGGACGTATCCTCTCTCGTGTACGCACTCGGATTTGCCAGCAGGACCGCCCTCTCATTCGGCGGAGTCAAGCCGGGCGACTACGCGGCTAACCTGAAATACAACAAGAACAGGGTCTTTGCCTTCGTCCTCGCGCTCGACGAGGTCAACGAGGAAAAATACGCGGCAGCCGCCGGCGCGATCAACTACGGATTCCCGGTCATAGCGGACACCGCGATACCGCAGATACTCCCAACGGGCGTATGTACATACGAACACGTCGTATCCAGCGTTCCCTACGAGAGCATGGTCGAAAAGGCGCTCGAGGTTCGCGGATGCAAAATCAAGGTCACTCACGTTCCGATCCCCGCTGCGTATGGCGCGGCTTTTGAGGGCGAGCGCATCCGCAAGGAGGACACGCACGTCGAATTCGGCGGAAACAAGTCCATCGCGTTCGAGTTCGTGACGAGCGTGGACTTCGACGCCATCACCGACAACGAGTTCGAGCTTATCGGACCCGACGTTGACGAGGTGGAGCCCGGCGCGGTGCTGCCCCTCGGCATCTGGGTCGAGGTCGCCGGACGCAAAATGCAGTCCGACTTCGAGCCGATCCTGGAGCGTCAGATACACCATTTGGTGAACGGCGCGGAGGGCATCTGGCACATGGGCCAGCGCGATATCGTCTGGACCCGTATCTCCAATGACGGTTTCAAAAAAGGCCTGCGAATCAAAGACTATGGCAAGATCATTCATGCCAAGTTCCACGACGACTATCCCGCCATCGTCGACAAGGTCAAGGTCACTCTCATAACCGACGCCGCCGAGGCCGAAAAGCGTCTCAAAGTCGCGAGAGAAACTTATCAGTTCCGCAACAAGCGCGTCGAGGCGATGACGGACGAATCGGTCGATATCTTCTACTCCTGCCTGCTCTGTCAGGCGTTCGCGCCGAACCACGTCTGCGTCATCACGCCGGAGCGTCTTGGTCTGTGCGGAGCGTACAACTGGCTGGACGGCAAGGCGGCTTACGAGATCGATGAAACGGGAGGCAACCAGCCCGTCAAAAAGGGCGAATGTCTCGATCCGGTGAAGGGTATCTGGACAGGCGTCAACGAATACGCCTACACCAACAGCCACAAAGCTGTGCCCGGTTTCTGCGCCTACTCCATAATGGACAGGCCGATGACGAGCTGCGGCTGCTTCGAGGCCATCTGCGCCTATCTGCCCGAGTGCAACGGCGTCATGGTGGTCAACCGCGAGTTCCTCGGCGACACCCCGGTCGGCATGACGTTCTCCGCCTTGGCCGGCAACGTCGGCGGCGGCGCTCAGACCCCCGGTTTCATGGGAGTCGGCAAAGTCTTCCTGACCTCCCGCAAGTTCCTGTTCGCCGAGGGCGGCTACGCTCGCCTGGTCTGGATGCCGAAAGAACTCAAGGACGCGCTTCGCGAGGACATGGAAAAGCGCTTCGAGGAACAGAAGTTGGAAGGTTTCTTCGACAAGATCGCGGATGAGACCATGGCTACGACAGCCGAGGAAGTGCGCGCTTTCATGGAGAAGAACAACCATCCCGCCCTCACAATGACCGATATGGCCGAGTACGCGGAGAGCGCGGAAGAAGAAGGCGACGCCCTTCCGTCGCTGCCGTCGTGGGATGACGATGAAGCTCCGGAAGAAGCCGGCGCGAAGATATCCGTCGACGCGGCCAGCGTGGAGGAACTCAAGAAAAAACTCATCGACGAAGTCCGAGGCGACGTCGTCAAGGAAGTTGTGAACAGCATCATCAACACGCTGTCCGTCCAGTTCCTGGGCGCGGCGGGCACGATCCCGACAGCGGCGGCGGCGGCCGACAAACCGGCGGAATCTTCCGGGGTGCTGGCCAAACAGCTCGTGAGAGGAATCAAGTCCTTCGACGTGAAGCGCGACAAGTGCGAGTCGCCGATCTGGGAGGTCAAGCTCGGCAACACCAAGGAAGAGGGCGGCACCCGGAAAAAGACTTATGTCATCGGCGGCGAGACCACGAAGCCGTTCCAGCTCTGGGAGGGAGACATGCCCCACAGACCTCTCGTTGCCATGGAAGTCCATGCCTCCGTATCCGAAAAGTATCCGCCTGCCCTGGTCGACCTCTACGGCAAGGAGCTCGTTCACGATCCCGTCGAGATGGCGAAAGTGTGCGTCGACAAGTACGGCGCCGATCTGATCAGCGTCTCGCTGCTCGCCACTCACCCCGAGAAGGGGAACATGTCGACTGACGACGCGGTGAAGCTCGTGGGCAATGTTCTTCAGGCCGTCGACGTCCCGCTCATCATCACCGGACACTCTCACTACGACAAGATCAACGAGGTAATGAAGGCCATCGCCCAGACATTCGCGGGAGAAAACCTGTTGTTGAACTGGGCGGAGGAGAACAACTATAAAACTATGGCCGGAGTCGCCATGGCTTATGGGCATTCTCTGGTTGCCCAGTCTCCGATCGACGTCAATATAGCCAAGCAGATGGTCATATTGCTGACGAACATGGACTTCCCGAAACAGAATATCATCGTAGACCCCACAACAAGCGCCCTGGGTTACGGAGTTGAATACACCTACTCCGTCATGGAGCGTATCCGCGTTACAGGTCTGGACGGCGACAGTATGCTCTGCATGCCGCTCATCGTGTCGCCTGGCATTGAGACGAGCAAGATCAAGGAGGCCAAGGCTTCGGAAAAGGACTTCCCGGCGTGGGGCAAACTGGAGGATCGTATCGCGGCCCTCGAATTCGCCGCCGCTCAGTCCTACCTGTACGCCGGCGCCGATATCATGATCATGTACCATCCGGAAGCGGCCGTTCAGATCAAGCGCACGATCGACAGCCTGCTCGACGTGAAATAAGGGGTGATGAATAATGGCTTTGACGGGACTGCAAATTCAGAAACTCCTGCCCAAGACAAACTGTAAAGAGTGCGGCTCCAATACATGCCTTGCTTTCGCCATGAAATTGGCGGGCAAAAAGGCCGAACTGTCCGAGTGTCCTTACGCGTCCGACGAAGCGAAAGCCATCCTCGGCGCGGCGAGCGAACCGCCGGTCAAGGCTCTGTCGCTTGGGGAAGCCAAGGTCGGAGGCGAATTGTATCTGTATCGCCACGAGAAGACATTCATGAATCAGACGGTCATCGCGGTCAATGTCAACGATACCGCCGACGGACTGCAGGAGACTGTGGATCAGATCAAGGGTTATGTGTTGGAGCGCGTCGGCGAAATTCTTACGATCGGGGCCATCGCGGTCACTCAGACACAGGACGATCCCGGTAAATTCATCGAGGCGGTGAAGATTGCCGCCGCCGCCGGACGCCCTGTGATACTGCGCGCGAAAAGCTCGTCGGTCGCCCGTGACGCCGCTTCCCTCATCAAGGATTGCGGAGGCATCATAGCTAACGCGACGCCCGAATCCGCGGACGAACTGGCTGCCGCCGCAAAGGAGAACGGGCTGATCCTGAGCGTGACCGGGGCCACGATGGACGAAATATCGCCCGTCACCGCGAAGCTGAAGGAGGGCGGGTTCAACGACCTGCTGATCACCATCCCGGCAGATACCCTGTCGCAGAATTTCCAGCTCAACACGGTCGCCAGGCGCGCCGCGTTTGGGAACGTCAAGTCGATGGGATATTCCTTCCTGCGCTTTATCGATACGGACGATATGTACGACATCCTCAGGACGTCGATCAACGAAATCTGCAAGTACGGCGGCGTTGTGGTGTTCCCCAAACTGGATATAGCTCTGATCTCCACGCTGATGACGCTTCGGCAGAATATCTACACGGACCCGCAGAAGCCGATCCAGATGGAACCCGGCATCTACAAGATAGGCGAGCCGAACGAAAATTCCAATTTCTGGCTCACGACAAACTTCTCGCTCACATACTTCCTTGTCTCGGGAGAGATCGAGGGCTGCGGGCAGAACGCGTGGCTTCTGCTTCCCGAGTGCGAAGGACTCAGCGTTCTCACCGCGTGGGCGGCTGGAAAGTTCGGCGGAGACATGATATCGAAGTTTGCCAAGGCCCAGGGGCTCGAAGAATCTCAGAAAAATAAGACGATGGTCATCCCCGGATACGTCGCCCAGATCAAGGGAGACATCGAGGAAGGGCTGCCCGGCTGGAACATACTGGTGGGCCCCCAGGAGGCAAGCGACATCGAGTCGTTCGTCAACTCGACCCTCAGCAAATAAACATAACGAATCATCCGATCAAAACCGGGGGAAAAATCCCCGGTTTTGATCCTTCAAAGGGGTTGCCAAGGCTGCCAATCAGCGATATATTTATTTTCACAAGACCCTCGGTCAACGCTCAAATTAAGGAAGGTAATCATGCCACTAATCACTTTTATGCCTGATAGCAAGGTATGCGTCGTAGAAAAAGGGGTCACTCTTCAGGCCGCCGCTGAAAAAGCTGGGGTGACTCTGTCGTTTCCGTGCGCCGGCAAGGGAGTTTGCGGAAAATGTATGGTCAGGATCGACCAGGGCTCGGTTGAATTCAACGACAACGGAAAACTTCCGAAGGAGTTGCGCGATCAGGGTTTTGTGTTGGCTTGCAGGTCGAAGGTTCTGGAGGACGCGGATATTTTTGTAACGTCTGTCGAGGACGAAAAGGGGCAATTTTCGGACGCCTTGAGCTATATGTCCGTCGACGAAAATCTCTTCCCAAAACCAGAGGACAAAAAACCCCTCATAACAGCGGAGAATTTGACAGTGGACGCGCCGGCGCAGGGAGACGGGCTCGGCGATTACGACCGTTTCCTCAACGCCGCGAGGAGCCATTTCGGCACTGACTCCATAGACCTTCCGCTAACATGCCTCAGGTATCTGCCGGACGCGCTGAGACAAAACGACGGGGATATCTCCGTCTGGTACATGAGGAAGTCGGACACGATCCATGTCGTGGATATAACGCCCGGAAAGCCCGAGGCGAATTACGGACTCGCCATAGATATCGGGACGACGACAATAGCTGTACAGCTCGTCGATTTGGACAACGCGAAAATCATGGACACGATAACGCTTTACAACGCCCAGATCGACAGGGGAGCGGACGTCATAAGCCGGATCAGCTACGCCAAAAACCCCGAGCGCGTCGGAGAGATGAGGTCTCTCGTCCTCTCGACCATCAACAGGGGAATATCCGAAATATGCGCGAAAAACGGCAATATTCAAAAACGGAACATCCACAATGTCTCGATAGCGGGAAACACGACGATGACCCAGTTGTTCATGGGCATTAACCCGGAATTCATAAGGCTGGAGCCCTATACGCCGACGCTGATGGGCGTTCCGCTTTACACGGCGGAATCCTTGGGGCTGGAAATAAGCCCCTGCGCATACGCGTGGATCGCGCCTAACGTGGGAAGCTACGTCGGGGGAGACATCACCTCCGGGCTGCTTTGTACGGAATTCGCGGCCGGCGCGGAGGAAATCTGCCTCTTTATAGACGTAGGGACGAACGGCGAGATAGTTCTTGGAAACGAGGATTTTCTCATGGGATGCGCCTGCTCGGCCGGGCCTGCTTTCGAGGGCGGCGGTATCGAGAGGGGCATGAGGGCGTCGTTCGGCGCGATAGACCGCGTGGAGGTGAACCCTCAGTCAGGAAAGTGCGATTATCTCGTCATCGGAGGAGGAGAACCGAAGGGCATCTGCGGTTCGGGGCTGATATCGCTGCTCTCCCAACTGCTCGGGGTCGGCATAATAGATCAACGGGGCAAACTGGATCAATCCGGAAAGTTCGAGTCCGTCCGGACGCGGCGGAAAAACTCCAG
>JAITOL010000215.1 GCA_031289955.1 Synergistaceae bacterium | reverse complement strand
CCATGTCGTCGGCCTGCCGCTGCTGTTCGTTCAGCGCGATCTCCGCCTCCAGACCCAGTATTCCGTCGATATCGACCTGCAGACGGGTCAGCTCCTGATTGAGGTAGTTGGCCGACTGCGCCGTTGCCTGAATCTGTCTGGTGTATCCGTAGACCTTTTTCGACACGTTCAGCATCTTGTTCAAGTCGCCCTGTTTTGACATTATGTCCCGTAAAGCCCTGTTATTATCCCCCAGCATAGACTTCATCCTCTCCATGAACGCGCCGCTTTGCCCAGAGAACGCCTCCGAGTGGAGTTTTGAGGACATGTCCCTGTATCCGGCATAGCGCTCCGTTATATCCTCCGACGCGCCCAGGTATCCGATTATGTAGCCGGAGGCGTCGGAGTACGTGGAGTTTTCGGGGGAAAGAAGATAGTGATCCGTGGCGTAATTCGCGTGTTTTTGCCTCGCCCATTTGTCGAACAGCTCGTCGACGTCCTCAATGGTGTTTTCCCAGAGGTTCATCGCGACAATATCCGCCACCGCGAGGCCGATCTGTATTCCGTAAGCGACTAACCTCTCCTCGATGTCATCAAACGCGGTATCAGCGGCAAAAACCGGAGACGGGGCGCAAAACGCGAACAGCAGAGCCGCCGCCGTGATATAGACCAAAATTTTCAGTATCCGGCGCCTGAAGCCGATGGCGCCCCCCCCCCACAGCCCTGCCGAAGGCGGCGTGCCGTTCGGCCAGCACCTGCTCTTGATCCATGGCGTCCCGGGCGAGAAGATCCTTCTCCCTCGCTATGTCGAGCCGTACGTTCACTATCTGCTGGACGGCCAGCAGGTTCGCCTGGTTCCGCGCCTGCAGCGCCTGCCTGTATGATTCTGTTTCAATCGACGATTTAGATATATCCTTTATCAGGTTGTACGTTTCATTTACGCGGCTCTCCTCGTCATCCGCGACCTCAGCTATGGCATTGGTATAGTTTTTCCAGTTCCGCGCGATCTTTTTATATTCGTCGATATAAAGCCCGGCGGATCCATGAGCTGGGTATCCGCGATGAAGTTCGTCAAAAGCGGCGGAGAACGAGCCTCCATCCGCGGTAAACGACGCTCCGCCGGGCACGCTCATCTTTCGCGTGACGGAGACCGCGGCGGGCGTTCCGCGAGGAGTTTTAATGAGCGCAATAACCATAATCAAAGATGTTTTCTCAAGGATGTTTCCCCGTCCAGTGAGGACATTGAGTTAGTAAAAGTATGGAACTAAAAAGAGGTAAACCCACGGCTCTGCCGGGGGACTCCAAAAGTTTGACAAATATGGAAACGGGCTCAATCCTATACTTGTGAACCGCTCAAAGTTGACAAGGACGTGAGAGAACCCGTGTGATAACATGAACAATTGGAAATATACGACCAACAATCCGCGCCCCGGTCGAATAACCTATTTTTTGCTAATATCCGTCGCGTTTTTTATCAGTTCTATCAAATCGCGCTGGACGTCTTCGTCATAAACGCCTTCGTGGAAATCGTCCCAGATTTTATCGCGCTCCCCATCAGTGGCGGCGGACGCCAGCATCCCGGTCACGCGCTCCGGCGTTTCGACATATGCTCCGCTCAGTACCGTGCCGTCGGGCGAAAGCACAAATATCGCCGGCATATTCGTCCTTCCTGTGCGGTTCTGCATGAATTCCTTCGCTCCCGGCGTATCGTTTCTCAGTATGTAGCGGGTCGATATCTTCGGGTTGAGCTTCGCTATCGCTTCCATAAAGGGAGAGACGACCTTGCAGTCCGGGCAGTACATCATCCCGATCATCAGGAGTGTTGCCGCGGCGTCGATTTTTTTGATCTCCTCCGCGAAGAAATCGGATACCTTATACTCGTCGAAACGTTCGAGCATCGTCTTCAAATGCTCGCTGCTTCCCGTCGCCATATATTGCTCGAACGTCTTCGCGGACGATATATCGACGCTGCCGGAGTCGTCCGAAAATATGGCCGCCCGCGCTTCCAGCGGTTTATACGCGGCAAATGACACCGCGCATGAGAGAATTAAAATAAGCGTGAGATTGCGTAACATATCGATCATCCTCTTTACCTATGTATTTACTATATTTTGTTGCGAGAATATTGTATCACACTAATGGCGTTCCGCAACAGGAACAAAACGCGCGTGAGCTTTATACTAAAAGGCCTTATAATGATGCTCGATAAAGCTGAGGAGGTATTGATCGATGCCCGTTTGGGGGGTTCTGCTGTCGTTATTGGTGGCCTTGATGTGGGCTATATCCCCGGTTCTCATGAAAGAAGGCCTGAAAAACTGCACCCCGAACGAAGTGCCTCCGGTGAGATCGGTCGCCTTCATAATCGCGATGTCGGTTCTAATGCTGCTCACTCAACCGGGCAAGCTCCCACACCTCACCCCCAGGCTCCTTGCGAGCCTCATGGGCAGCGTGGCGCTCTCGACGATGATGGGCGACCTCCTTTATACATACTCGATAGAAAAAATAGGCGCTTCTCTGGCGGTCTCCGTAAGCTGCGGCTATCCCCTCATAACCGTGTTCTTTTCGATCATGCTGCTGGGCGAGCATGTGACGGCTCTCGTTTGGTGCGGAACCGTTCTGATAGTGTCCGGCCTTCTGATCATAAAATACGACGCCTCGCGGCAGGAGAAATTGAAATCGCCCCCGGGCTATGAGCTCGTCGACTACGAGGAAAGAATGAAAAGGCGGTCCGACATGACGAAGGGCATCCTGTTCGCGCTGGGGTCGGCGCTCTGTTCGGGAATAAACATACCTATCATAAAACTTCTCATGCTCGAAGGGGGATGGAATCCGACGGAGAGTTATTTTTTGCGCGCCCTCGCTTTCTTCATAATGGCTTGGACGCTCCGCGAAGTTCAGCATTGCGTCGCGCCGAACAGCATCAGGCTTCTCAAGACACTGCCGTTTTCCACATGGGCGTCGCTTTTGGGCAGCGGGCTCATAGGCATCGCCCTTAGCGGAGTGCTCTTCGGGAAGTGTATTCACGAGTTTCCGGTGTCGGTCGTCACCCCCATTACAGCTTCCAGCCCGTTCATGACCGTGATCCTCTCCCGCGTATTCCTCAAAGAGAAATTATCCCGGATACAAAACGTCGGGATTGTGCTCGTGATAGCTGGATCCGTATCCGTCAGCCTGTGACGTCCACCTTGTGACGCGATCCCTTCGAAGCGCCTGTTCCCTGCGCGAAATCCGATCCCCTCAATATATTGACGCCCTGCGCGGAATCGATTATAGGGTTGGGCTGCGGCGTTTCGGACAGTTCGAAGGGCAATCCCCGCACGATCGAAACGACGGCGTTGTGTATCTCTTCGAGCGTCTGGGGAGCGATGTACTCCACCTGTGCAGATGGCCGATCCTCGCCTCGCAGGGCGTACCAGCCGTCCAATATTGACTCGACTCCGTCCATGAACTCCACGGACGCCTCCTCGAACTGACGTTCATAATACTCGACCAGTTCCCGGTTTTCATTGGCTCGCGCTGTATCTATCCTGTTGGTCAGCGTATCGAGCCTGACTATCAGTTTATCCGTGTTCACGGCTGTGAGCCTGATGTGTTCTTCGACCTCGGCGTTTACAGGGCTCAATTTGTTCCCTCCTTCGCGAATTTCTCCACATACTCGGACAATCTCACGGACGCTCCGCGATCGCGCGTGTTCTCCCAGAATGTCCTCGATATTTCCTTGAGTTTCTCCGGCGATTCGAGCAGCCCGATAGCCATGCGGGCGACGACCCGAGCGTCGAAAAAGCCTCGTATCTCCGGCGCTATCATCCGTCCCGCTATTTTGTTCGGCAGGGAAAGGAAGCTAGTCCGTTCATTCAGCTTTATTATATATGTCTTCTTGAGATATTTCATCCCCGGTATCCATAGGGGCAGGATGCCGGGCAGGCCGTCCAGCGGATATTCGTCTGCCCTATGCAGGGGGAGCACCATTATATATGGAATATAAAGAGCGGCCGCCTGGAGGTTGTTCGTGCCGGGGAGGGCTATGGCGAGTTTCGAGCAGTTGAGCGCTTCGAGGGTTCTGTCGCGCACTACGGCGGCTTTTTTCCCGTTGCCCAGCTCTATCTCCCGTATGCGGCTTTCGCCGATCCATTTAATGCCGCTTTTGTTCAGCTCATCTTGCAGCAACTCCTCCCTCACGGTCGGCGCCAGCGGAAAGAGCGTTCGTATTTCGGGAAATCGATCCGTCACAATTCTCGCGGTGGAGATCATGAGCTTTGTGGATTCGGTATATTCCAGCGGCCTGCTTCCGGTGAGGCACGTCATCACGGGCTCGTCCGGGGAGAGGCCCAGAAAGTCCCTCGTCTCCTCTTCGGTCTCGCTCAGTGTCACGCTGTCCAGAGCGAGGTTGCCTATCATGACATATCTCTCCGGCGCGAGGCCGGCGCGCTTGAAGCGCCCGAGAGCCGTTTCGTCCGGAACAAAATAACGATCCACGAATCTCCTCCACCTCGGCCTGGATGAATAGACCCACAGGCGGCATCCCAACTTCCATGACAAATAGGCGGAAAACATGATATCCCCGCCGAGATGCATCAAGAGCTTCTTTTTTACGATATAATTTTTCTCCCCGGGATCGCCGCGCAGTTTGCGAAACTCGCCGAGCGTTACGCAGCGATCCACTCCGGTGCGCAGGCCGAGCGAAATTTCTTCTCCGCTCGCGTACTGGCATGGGAGTATCACCAGCGTCATGCGGCATTGCCACATCCGCGAGCGTATTTCCCGCACGACGGGGGCCACCCATCCGGATATTTCACCGGGAGAATTTGCGGTTATGTACATGTCGAGCGAAATTTCCTTCGGGGGCTGAGTCATCCCATCGCCTCCGCTCAGCGGGGCCAGAACGGGTTCAGCCTCCGCTCGTCGCCGATGGTTGTCGATGGGCCGTGTCCGGGATATACCGGTGTAGCGTCCGGCAGCGAGGCGAGTTTTTCAATGGAACGAATGAGCTCGTCCTCATCTCCCCCTGGCAGATCGGTGCGCCCCACGCTGCGGGCGAAGAGAGTGTCGCCCGATATGAGGAGGGCGTCCGATCCCTCGGTCACATGGAAACAGAATCCGCCCTTCGTATGTCCCGGGGTTGCGATCGCGCGTATCGTCATATTTCCCATCTTCATGACATCCCCGTCCGCGATCACAGCGTCGGCGGGTTCGAAGGCCGATGGCGCGCCCATCATCGACGAGAGGTTTTTTGACGAGTTAGTAAGGCAGTCGGAGTCGCCCGAGCCTATTGCCACGCCCTCGGACGCCATGCTCCTTATTTCGCCGAGCCCCATTATGTGGTCTCCGTGTCCGTGAGTGAGAAGTATTTTCCTAAGCTTCAGGTTGTTTTCGAGGATGAACGACTTCACTTCCTCGGGCGGCCCCCCCGGGTCGATCACGAAAGCGTCTTTCGTTTCGCCCGCGACCACATAGCAGTTCGTCCACAAAGAACCGAGCTGAAAACGTTGTATCTTCATATATCCGCACCTCGCCTGTCCGGCATGTCGGCCGTATCCAGAATTATCGTAACAGGTCCTTCGTTTATAATATCGACGCTCATCGTTGCTCCGAACACCCCTGTTTGAGCGGTTATTCCCATATCGCGGAAACGCCTCACGAATGACTCGTACAAATTTTTAGCGGCGCCGGGAGCGGCGGCCCCGGTAAAAGACGGCCTGCGGCCTTTTCCGCAGTCGGCATAAAGGGTAAACTGCGATATTATGAGAGCTTCTCCGCCAACGTCGAGCAAAGACCTATTCATCCTGCCGCCCGGATCCTCGAATATCCTCAGATTAGCCGCTTTTTCGGCAATCCATAAGCACTCCCGATCCGTGTCGTCGGATCCAACTCCGAGCAGTATGCACAGCCCCAATCCGATTTTCCCAACGATTTCGGCCCCGACGGAAACGCCGGCGCGCGAAACCCTTTGCGCCACTATTCGCATCGATCCGCCGCCTAAGCCCTCATTATCTCTATGATGCCCTTTATCAGGTTTATCCTCGCGATTATGCGATACAGATGTTCGAGATCCCAGACGAGCATCTCTATTACAAAACGGGTTCGAACCCCGTTCACGGTTCCGCGTATGTTCACTATCGAACCGTCGGTCTGGCCTATCGCGGCGCCCAGATCGGCGAACACCCCTACCCTGTCGTTCGCTTCGACCCTGATTCTCGCCGTGTAACGTATTTCTTTCATGCGTCCCCACGTCACCGCCACTTTCCTGTCGTCGCTCATTTTTTCGAGGTTGGGACAGTCGTATCGGTGGACTGTTATGCCGCGGCTCTGCGTCACGCAGCCCGTCACTTTGTCTCCTGGAACGGGGCAGCAGCAGAGCGATAACGAAACGAGAACGCCGTCCGCTCCCTCCACCACGACTGCCGAATCCGACTCCTTCACCGCCTTGGCGGCGGCTTTAGGGGAAGCGGCGGCTTCGTCGTCGCGCGCCATCAGCGATTCAGCCCTCGACATGACTCCGGAGGTCGTGTGGTGAGCGCTGCCTATCGATACGAGAAGATCCTCGACTCCGTTTATCCCGAGATCGCTCGCCACTCTGCTCAATAGGTGAGTGAAGCTGTCTATCGTTCGCCCTTCATTCGGGTATCTGCGCTGAATTTCGTGGTCGAGCAGTTCCCTGCCGCGATCTATTTTGTCCCCGCGTTCGGCCCTGTCTATCTGCCTGAAATACGAACGTATCTTATTGCGCGTCCTGTTCGCCTTCGCGATCTTGAGCCAGTCGCGCGACGGTTTTCCCTGCGGCGACGTCAGTATGCGGACTATGTCGCCGTTCTGGAGAGTGTAGTCCATCGGCACTATCCTGCCGTTCACCATCGACCCGACGCACTTGTGGCCTATCTCAGTGTGTACGGCGTAGGCGAAATCTATGGGGGTCGAGCCGTTTGGCGCCGATATGACCTTGCCCTGCGGCGTGAAAACAAAAACCTCCGTCGTAAGCACGTCCGTCTTGAGGTTGTCGAGGAATTCAGCCGGTTCAGCCGACTCGCCCTGTCCTTCGAGGGCCTGACGTATCCACGCTAGTTTTTTGTCCAGGCCGCTCATCGTTCCGTGCGATTTGCCTTTTTTCTCCTTGTACTGCCAGTGGGCCGCGATGCCGTATTCCGCGATGCTGTGCATCTCCCATGTGCGAATCTGTATTTCCAGAGGGTCTCCCTCCGGGCCCACGACCGTCGAGTGGAGAGACTGATACATGTTGCCCTTTGGGTTCGCTATATAGTCGTCGAATTGCCCGGGAATGGGTTTCCAGAGTGTGTGCACGATGCCGAGCACCTGGTAACATTCGGCGAGCGAACCGACTATTACGCGAAGCGCCAGAAGATCGTATATCTGGTCGAGCGAGAGATTTTTGCGGTTCATCTTCTCATATATGCTGTAATAGTGTTTGGGGCGGCCGAGTATATCGGCGTGAACCCCCTCTTCCGCAAGTTTCTCGCGGAGTATCTCCATGCCTTTTTTAATGACGAGCTCGCTCTCCGGGAGCTTCTTTCTCATCCTGCGGCGTATGTCGTAATACGCCTCGGGATCGATGACCTTGAAAGACATGTCCTCGAGCTCTCTTTTTATGTGATATATGCCGAGTCGGTGAGCCAGAGGCGCGTAGATTTCGAGCGTTTCATTCGCTATTGATATCTGTTTTTCGCGCTTATGTCCGGTTATGGTGCTCATATTGTGGAGTCGGTCCGCGAGCTTTATCAGGACGACCCGTATGTCCTTCGCCATGACGAGGAACATTTTCCGCAGATTCTCCGCCTGATATTCCTCGACGTTCTTGAAGGGCAGCCTGCCGAGCTTGGTGACGCCGTCCACGAGCGTGAGCACGTCGTTGCCGAATCTGGCGCCGAGCGCGTCGGGGGTTATGTCGGTATCCTCTATTACATCGTGCAGCAGCGCCGCGATGAGCGTTTGAACGTCGAGCTGCATGTCCGAGAGGGCGCTTGCCGCTCCCAATGTATGCACGATGAAGGGATCATCGTTGTGCCGCTTCTGGGCGCCGTGGCTTTCGGCGGCGTATACGAACGCCTCCCCCATCTGCATGATGTCGTCCTTCTGGAGGTAACGCGAGGTTCTCCACCAGAGCTCCTGCCATGCCCTTCTCACGCTCGCCACCCTCTGATCCTGAGGTATCCGGCCTATGTAGCTCTCCATGAGGGCGCGCATGGAACGATCAACTCCGGGGGCCGATATGACCGCCGGTGATGGAGTTGTCTCCGCTGTGTGCTCCAACGATTCGTCGTTCATGCTTTTATGCCACGCTAACTACTATTTTTTCGAGCACGAGCTGGAGGCTTTCGAGATTTCTCCAGAAATTGACCCTCGGACGATAGACCCATCCCGATGGCGAACATTCGCCCGACAGCAGATGTTCGCCGGAGAATCCCAGGAGTTCGCCGCCATCGACGAATATTTTTATGTGATTGCCCTTTCTGCCGAGCGGCTCCGCGCATATGTCGCCGCTGTGCGAGCAGTAGAGCCTCGGGTAGGGGTTGTCCACTCCGAACGGGCCGAGATTTTCCGCTTCCCTCCATGAACCCAGGTCGAGATCGGCTGGCGACCATCGGAGGATGTCCTCCTTTTCGGCGACACATTCGATTTTGGAGAGGATATCCTCGAGTTTGTCCCTGACGCTCTGCCATTTATCGCCATTTACGCTGAACCCGGCCGCCATCCTGTGTCCGCCCCAGCTGGAGAGGTCGTCGGATATTGACGAAAGTATCGCCTCGGCGTCGCCCCCCGGCGGAACTCGCAGTGTGCCGCGTATCAGGGGGGGCTGGGCGGGAGCGGCCAGAACGACAGGAGCGTCGTGCGCGTAACAGACCTGGCTTGCCACGCTCGACAGCACTCCGGCGGGCCAATCCTCGCCGAACATGACGTGCTTATAGTCGGAGTTTGAGGCGCTTTTCTCCACGTCGTTCATTATCTTGGCCGACAGTTCCCGTCTGCGTTTGTTCAAATCTATGAGGTGCCGCACATCGTGTTCTATCTCTCGTTGGGGGAAGAAAATTTTCATGGAGCGGTCGGCGATTTCGAGCCTGCCAGCCGCGTTGAGGCACGGAATGAGGCGCATTGAGAGGGCATCCGTGTCGAGGGACTGATTTTCGAGATCGACGCCCCTCATCAGCGCCTGAAGTCCGGGGCGAGGCCTCGTCCTCATCACGTTGAGCCCCTCGCGGACTATGGCCCGGTTCACGGGGCTCGACATCGGCACACAGTCCGCTACCGTCGCCAGGGCCGGGAGATCCAGGCTGCTCATCATCCATTCGCGGGGCGCCAGTTCGTTCTTCCATGCCCAGCTCCAGACGACTCCGGCCGCGCAGAGTTTTCGGGCGAGGTCGTTTCCTTCAACATGCGGGTTTACGAGCGCGTCTCCCTCCGCGAGGGAGCCTCTCGCCAAGTGATGGTCGAAAATGATGAGAGGTATGCCGTATTTTCTCGCGGTCTCGGCCGCTTCGACGTTCTGTGTGCCGCAGTCGACCACGACGAGCAGGTCGCACTTGCATCCCGATTCGGCGATCGTCTTGACGACGCCGTGATGGAAACCGT
>JAITOL010000211.1 GCA_031289955.1 Synergistaceae bacterium | reverse complement strand
CGAGAACTGGGCTGCTCTGTCGCGCAAAAAATCTCTTCGACTCGATAGGCGATTTCTCGCTCCTGAAGTGACATGGGGCCTGTGAAACAGTTGAAACATCACCCCGCAAGCCCGCCGAATGGCAGTTTGCGGGGTTGGTTTTTGTCGGCTCAAATCGCGTTTACGGCGAGACCGAAGCTTGTTTCGAACTCCGACGGTGGGCAAGTGAATTCTAGTTGAGTTAGGCCATTACTTGATTTGAGTATATCCTCGCTTGATTTTGGCTAGCTGTCAAAGTAGTATATATAGGTGATTATGGGAGTGTTCGGACAATTTTTACAAGTAAGACTCAGATGATTTTATGAGGTAATCCGCTGTCTCTTGGCGAAATCATGGTATTGGCGATGCGGGGGCTGAAAGTAGTGCGGTCAGTTTTATATGGAAGGTATTGCAATTCAAGCATTATGAAGCTTCTTTAGCCTGCCATTGGGATGTTGAAAAAATGTCGATGAGAGAAACAATAAATACACAAATGTTCGGACAGCGTCCTGTGGGCATAGATTTATTTGCCGGTGCGGGAGGATTGTCGCTTGGATTTGAGCAGGCAGGATTCGACATAGCTGCTGCGGTCGATGTAGACCCGATTCATTGCGCAGTACACGAATATAATTTCCCGCTGACACGCTCAATTTGTGCGGACGTAGCTAACTTGAGGGGCGAGGATATTCGTAGTAGAGCAAAATTGGGAGGAATTGACATCGGCATTGTGTTTGGTGGAGCGCCTTGTCAAGGATTTTCGATGATTGGAAAACGTGCATTGGATGATCCTCGTAATGGACTTGTGGCACATTTTGTTCGTCTCGTTCTCGAATTGAGTCCTAAGTATTGTCTTTTCGAAAATGTAAAAGGCTTAACTATAGGAAAACATGCAGTAATCTTGACTGAAATGATCGAAACTTTGCAAAAAGGAGGTTACGATGTCCTGTTGCCCTATCAAGTACTGAACGCGGCTAACTATGGCGTTCCTCAAGACCGGCGCCGCTTGTTTTTGATAGCTGCCCGTTCAGGCGCATCTTTGCCGCGTTACCCTGTCCCAAGTTTTGAAAACGTGACAGTCTGGGACGCACTCGAAGATCTTCCGGATGCGGATACATTTGAAGAACTGAAAACGCTGGATTCCATACCAGTCGAATGGATGACTCGGAGTCCATACGCGAGGAAGTTACGGGGATTGGATGTTGACATAAAAAATTTTTCCTATGGGAGAGCATTTGATCACAACTGTTTGACGTCGAGTATGCGCACCGAACATACGGAGCTTTCTAAAGCACGATTTGAGGCAACTATTTCGGGGAAAACTGAGCCTGTAAGCCGTTTTCGCAAACTGGCTTTTGATGGTCTTTGCAATACTTTACGAGCCGGAACCGATAGCGCGAGAGGGGCTTTTACATCTCCGCGCCCTATCCATCCAACGTTCTCTCGTGTCGTAACAGTTAGGGAAGCGGCGCGTTTACATTCGTATCCTGATTGGTTCCGTTTCCACGTGACAAAATGGCATGGATTTCGACAAATTGGCAATAGCGTTCCGCCATTCTTAGGACGAGCCGTTGCCGCCCAAATCATTGAGGCAATTGGCATTATTCCAATAAAACCAGAACGTATTTTAGATCTCCGAGATGAGACTTTGCTTTCTTTTGATATGAGCGCGGCGGCGAAATATTTTGGTGTTGCGGCTAATGTTGTTCCTCAACGGAAGCGTAAACTACAAAAGGATTGATAAAGTATTATGGCAAAAAAACAAGAAAACCGTTATGCTGTTTTGATAAAAAAGGTGTTTTTCGACCATTATTGCGACGGGGATATTGAACTCGATTTTACGCGTGATGAATTTGAAGCGACAGCGTCGAATTTAGGTATTGGCTTGCCAAAAAATTTGGGAGATGTAATCTATGCTTTTAGATACCGAGTGTCGTTGCCGGAAGAGATTGATAATACTGCGCAAAACGGTTTTGAATGGATTATCAAAGGATCTGGGAAAGCTCGTTATAAGTTTAAACAGGTTCGTTTGAACCGTATTTTGCCGAGAGAAGATTTGTTGGCGATAAAGGTTCCAGACGCAACTCCTGAAATCATCGTCGCTTACGCCCTATCAGACGAACAGGCGCTACTTGCGAAAGTTCGCTATAATCGTATCATAGACATCTTTTTGGGCGTCGCGGCTTTTTCCTTGCAGAATCATCTGCGAACAACGGTAGAGGAAATCGGACAAATAGAGATAGATGAAATTTATGTAGGTATTGACCGCTATGGTAGACAATTTGTTATTCCAGTGCAGGCGAAAGGCGGTAATGATCAACATGGAGTAGTTCAGACCCAACAAGATATAGCTTGTTGTGCGGCTAAATTTCCTGGTTTGATCTGCCGGGCTGTGTCAACTCAATTTATGAGCGACAATCGTATTGTTATGTTCGAGCTAGTGATTGATGGCGACGAGATCAAGGTTGTCGACGAAAAACACTATCGTCTTGTCCCGTCGTCTGAAATCTCATCCGACGATTTGGAGCGATATGCGACGTATTCAAGATAGATCCATATCTATGCAAATTATAACATACATAGTGGCATTGCCGCGGGGGTTCATCTCGTCATATCGATTTGAAGTTTTTCATTTATAATCTATAATCTTCACGGAGATCGGGCCGGGAATAAATTTTGCCTGCTTTGGAGAGGTGTTGCCCTGTGTGGGGGAAAGATATCGGAATAGATCTGGGAACGGCGACTGTGCTCATATTCATAAAGGATAAAGGTGTCGTCCTTCAGGAGCCGTCCGTCGTGGCGATGGATCAGAATAGCGGAAAGATACTCGCGGTCGGGGATGACGCGAAGCTGATGATAGGCAAGACGCCGGGCAACGTTGTGGCCGTTCGCCCGCTCAAGGACGGCGTTATAGCCGATTATACGATGACCGAGGTAATGCTCAGGCTCTTTATCAAGAAGGTGACGAAGGGGCTCGAGCGCATAATGCGCCACCGCGTCATGATATGCGTTCCGTCCGGGGCGACTGACGTCGAGCGCAGGGCCGTGCTCGAAGCGGCGCTCGAGGTGGGGGCGAAGGAGGCATACCTCATAGAGGAGCCGATGTCGGCCGCCATAGGGGCCGGGCTCGCGATAGCGGAGCCGAGAGGCAACCTCGTCGTCGACATAGGCGGAGGCACGACCGACGTCGCGGTGATATCGCTCGGCGGCATAGTCATATCGAAATCGCTCCGGGTCGGAGGGGACAAGTTCGACGAGGCGATAATGCGCTACGCCAGGCGTCAGTTCAACCTGGCGATAGGAGAGCAGACTGCCGAGGATCTCAAGGTAAAAATAGGCACGTGCTTTCCTGTCGGGGATGAGCTGTCGATGGATATTCGCGGACGGGATCTCATCCACGGCCTGCCGAGGCAGATCACGATGACGAGCACCGACGTGATGAAAGCCATCGAGGAATCCATAGGAATGATAATCGGAGGAATTCGTGAGGTTTTGGAGCTAACGCCGCCGGAACTGGCAGCCGATATTATTGACAGGGGAATCATTCTCACGGGCGGAGGCGCTCTCCTTCGGGGACTGCCGGAGCTCGTGACCCAGCAGACCGAGATAGAGACGATTGTGGCCGATTCCCCGATGGAGTGCGTCGTCCTCGGTACTGGCAAGACGCTCCAGACGCTGGACAAGTTCAGGGAGTCCGGCACGGTTTTATCGGCAACGAGAAGGGGCGGCAGGAGGCGCTAGGTACAGGCGCCGCCTCCGTCTTTAGCAGGAGGCGGCGGGATGTTCAGAGGAATTTACACAGGAACCTCGGCAATGCTCGTTCAGGAGAAGATGCTCGACGTCGTTGGCAACAATCTGGCGAACGTCGACACCTCGGGTTTTCGCGGGCGCGTGGCCGTCAACAAATCATTTCCCGAAGTGTTGATGGACAGAGTGGAGCGCTATACGATAGTCGACGAGGCTCTGAACGAGGAGCTGAAGGATCGGAAATTTTCCCCCTATTTCAGAGGACGCAGTCCCATAGGAACCATTTCGATGACGAACGTTCTAAGCGAGACCACGATGTCCACCGAACGCGGTCCCATTCAGTGGACGGACAACCCCACCGACGTCGTCCTGAACGGCGACGGATTTTTTGTGGTCGAGGACGGCAACGGCAACACGTTCTACACGAGATCCGGACACTTCCAGAAAAACGATCAGGGCGACCTGGTCACACATGACGGCGAATTCATTCAGGGAGACGGCGGCCGCGTAAACCTCGGCGAGGCGACCCGCATCGCCATAGGCGACTCCGGGCAGATATATGCCGACGGCGAGCTCGTCGGCGCTCTCCGCGTCGTCGAGTTCGAAACCCCCACCTATCTGCGTCATGTGGGCAAATCGCTTCTCGAGGAGACCGATGAATCCGGCGGGCCGCAGGATGTGGAAACGCCGTCCATAATTAGCGGCGGACTCGAGCGATCCAACGTGCAGGTCGTGCTCGAAATGGTCAGGATGATAGAGGCCAACAGGGCTTTTGAAGCGGCCGGCAGAGCGGTTACGATACAGGACGAGCTGTCGAGCAGGCTCTTTACGTCAGTCGGGCGTCCGACTTAGCGGCCTGTAAATTTATAAATTATGAATATCACAGAAATAGAGCAACGGGAGGTATAAGCGATGTTACGTTCTCTTTGGGCCGGCGCAAGCGGCATGATAGCACAGCAAACTCACCTGGACGTGGTGGCCCACAACCTTGCGAACGTCAATACGTCGGGGTTCAAGAAACTGCGGGCCGATTTTCAGGATCTCATCTACCAGATCAACCGGGAGCCGGGCGTTCCTGTGGAGCCGGATTCCATGATACCGACCGGCATCCAGGTGGGTCTCGGAACCAAGGTCGCCGGGACGACCCGCATATTCATGCAGGGATCGCTTCAGACCACGGACAACCCGACTGACCTCGCCTTAACGGGAGACGGTTTCTATCAGGTCACGATGCCCGATGGGACGATAGCCTACACCCGCGACAGCAACTGGAAGATAGACGCCAACGGACAGGTCGTCAATCACGATGGGTTTCTTCTCGAACCGGCTGTCCTGGTGCCTGAGGAGGCGACGGATTTCGCCGTGTCCCAGACCGGCGCGATAACGGTCAAGATGCCCGGCGAAACCCTTCCGGAGGAGATAGGGCAGCTCGAGATCGTTCGCTTCATCAACCCGGCCGGTCTCAGATCCATGGGCAGAAACCTCTTTCTCGAGACGGGCGCGAGCGGCGCGCCCGTTGTGGGCAACCCGGGCGACGAGGGTTACGGCTATATCGAACAGAAGACGCTCGAAATGTCCAACGTGCAGGTCGTGGAGGAGATGGTCGAGATGATAGTGGCCCAGAGGGCTTATGAGGCCAACTCCAAGACGATACAGACCGCGGACGAACTTCTCCGTATAGCGAACAACCTGAGGCGTTAATCGCCCCTGGGGACGATCACATGAAATCGACATTCAGGTTTTTCACGTTTCTCGCCATGGTTCTTACGCTCATCTCGCCCGCCGCGGCGGCAGATCTCACAGTGGAGCTGCCGTCCGTCATAGAGGCCCGCGTAGGCTCGTTTTATCTCGGGGAGTACGCGGAGCTGGACGGCGAACGCGCCATTGCGGACAGCGCGTCCATGGCGGTCATATCCCACAACGGATCTTTTTCGCGCGATGACGTGATAGAGGCTTTGGCCCACACCGCGGCGGCGGGGAAATCCGTCTCCATAAGGATGTCCGATGTCGTTCGGGTTCTTCCGGAACCGTCTGTGGCCTCCGAACTCAGAAATATGACGGCATGGAAGTGGCGCATAGACGTCGACGCGATACCTGACGGCTGGGCCGAATTGATGAAGGGCTACAGCGGGTATTCGCTTCCGCCGAAAATAATACCGGGAGCGAGAACAGTCGCGATAAAACTGGAGGACAAAAAAGGCCGCCAGTACAGCAAACAGATAAAGCTCGCGTGGTATCAGCCGGTGGTGTATTCCTCTGTCCCGGTCGCTCGCGGCGATTTTGTGGAAATATCGTCCCTCGGGATGCGCATAGACAGGGCGGGGATGATGGTGACGAACTTCTCCTCGCCGGGGCAGCTCGCCAATGCCGAGGCCCGCAAGTCCATAAGCGCGGGAGTTCCGATAGAGACGGGCGATGTGACGCAGGAGAGCTTTGTGCGGGCCGGGAGCACAGTCACCATGGTGGCTAACGTGAACGGCCTCGGCATAGAGGCGATTGGAATAGCGATGCAGCGCGGCGGTTTGGGCGACATAATAAGGGTGAAAAACATGTCGAGCAAGAAAGTTTTGAACGCGCGCATAACTGGCCCCGACAGGGTTGAGATAAATCCATGATTTGCGTTGGGAGGGAAAACGGATGAAGCTGACGGCAAAAATAGGAATGGCGGCGATGATAATTGCGATGACGGCGGGATGCGCGCTCGCCGATTCGCTTTGGCAGGACGGCAGCAGCCTGTACACGGACAGAAAAGCGGCCGCTGTGGGCGACATAGTGATGGTGAGCGTTTCTGAGAAGCTCAGCGATTCGGATCAGGGCAAAACGAGCTCCACGAAGGACACGGAGGAGGATATACAGGCGGGGTTCGGCATCCTCTCGTTCCTCAAGGCGTTCGGTTTCGGCTCGTCGACGAGCATGAGCGGCAACACGAAGGTCGAGCGCACGAAGAAGGTCAGCATGGTCGTCAGCTGCATAGTCACCGAGGTCATGCCGAACGGCAACATGGTGATACAGGGGGATCGTTCGCTCCTGAGCGGGGCCGAGAGGATGAACGTCTGCTACTCCGGCGTCGTCCGCCCCCAGGACGTCTCGCACAACAACGTGGTCGACAGCTCCCGGGTGGCGAACGCCGAGATGCTCGTGAACGGCAAGGGCGTCATATCCCGCACGCAGCGTCCCGGGATAATCAACCAGATAATTCAGGCCATATTCTGATTAATATGGATGATAGTGTGATGAAGATGAACGGAGGCGGCTTCATCGTGAAAAAGAGATTCGCTGTAAGGATTATAGCGCAGATGGCGGCGGCCATCGTCTTATGCGGGTTCGTCCCGGCGATGACGGCCGGCGCGGCGGTACAGCCGATGGTGCGGGTGAAGGATCTCGCCACAGTCGAGGGCGTCAGGGAGAACCAGCTCATCGGCATGGGGCTCGTTGTCGGTCTTCAGGGCACCGGCGACAAGGGGCCGATGGCGATGCAGATGATGTCGAACATGACGCAGCAGTTCGGCGTCATGATGGATCCCAAACAGATAAAGAGCAAAAACGCGGCGGTGGTGACGGTGACGTGCCAGCTTTCGCCGTTCCTGAGCCCTGGGCAGAACACGGACGTTTTGGTCAGCGCGATGGGCGACGCAAAGAGTCTCGAAGGCGGAGTGCTGCTTCAGACGCCGCTCAAGGCGGCAAACGGCATGGTGTACGCCGTAGCCCAGGGACCGCTCACGATAGGCGGATGGTCTCAGGGCGGAGCGGCCGCGTCGACGAAAAAGAACGTGGTGACGGTAGGGCGCATCCCGAGCGGCGCGATAGTGGAACAGGGAGTGGAGATGAACTACGCCGGAAACGGCTATGTCAATCTTCTTCTCCGCAACTCCGACTTCACGACGGCGCAGAGGGTTGCCGCGGCCATAAACCAGAAGTTCGGGGCGATAGCTCACGCTCCTGACGCGGGCAGGATATCCATAAAGCTTCCGCCCAATTACACGGGCTCCCCGGCTTCCTTCGTGGCCTCCATAGAGAACATGACGGTTCGTCCTGACGCCGTCGCGAAAGTCGTCGTCAACGAACGTACCGGCACTGTGGTCATGGGGGGCAGCGTAAGGATAGGCAACGTCTCGGTCGCTCACGGCAGCCTGACTGTCAAGGTTTCCGAGAACGCGCAGGTCAGCCAGCCGAACTCTTTCAGCGGAGGCAAAACGACAACGACGCCCCGCACTGACGTATCGGCCAACGAGGAGCAGGGCCCGCAGCTCGTGGAGCTGCCGTCCACATCGACGGTGGAAGACCTCACGAACGCGATGAACGCGGTGGGCGCGTCGCCCCGGGATCTGATAGCCGTCCTTCAGGCCATGGACGAGGCCGGAGCTCTTCACGGCACGCTCGTCATCCAGTAGAGGGTTTGTGAGATGGCGGACTTTGGCGCGATAAACAGGCCGAATTTCCTCAATCCGGACGGATCGATGTCCCTTACGGAGTACAGGAGGAAGGAGCGCGAGCTCGAGGAGAGCTGCCGTCAGTTCGAGGGGCAGATGTTCGGCAAGCTGTGGAAGGATATGCTCAAATCGGCCCGCACGATAGGCGGCGAGGATAAAAAGCGCGAGTATGGACCGCTCGAGGATACGGTGGTCGAGATGGTCTCCGAGCATATGAGCCAGAGCCAGGGCGTCGGAGTCTGGAAAGTTCTCTACGACAGCCTGCACAAGCAGCTGCCGAAACCGGTGGAATTTCCCGCGGGCGGGTAGCCGCGTGGTTGCGATATATAAAATGCCGGTTCTCGCGGGATATGTTCGCGAGAACCGGCATTTTCTTTTGCGCGCCTTCCACCGGGCGTGATTTTGGCCGCGGCGGAGTTGTTGTGGTTGGATGTTTGTTTTTTTGTTATGATATGAGATAATCTTATCTGCAAAATTTAATGGGGGTGCTCTGATTGAACAAAAAAAATATTCTGTTGTTAGTGGCGCTGTTGGTATTGCTCGCGGGCGTGTTCGCGTGGAAAAGCGGTCTTGTGCGGATGCCGGGCGGCGAGCGGGCGGCGGAGACTATCTCCGGTCCCGATATATCCATACCCGACGTGTCGTCGAACGAGGCGTTCGGGTTTGTCAACGTGAGCGACACCGGCACGCTGTCCGACTCCATATCGCTTATTTCGGGCCTCATATCGAGGTTCGGGGAGAACGACATCCCGCCGACGTTATCCGACAGGTTCGGCGGCGAAGACTTGAAGAAAACCCTGGCCGTTCTCGGCTCGCTGAAAGCTTTTGTGGACACGTCGACACAGATGGCCATATGCGCCACGTCGTCCGACAAGGCCGAGTTCTACGTGTCGCTCTTTGTGGACGACGAAAAGTTTGACAGTTTTGTATCGAGCGGCGACAGCAGTCTATATCGCTTCGAGGACTGGAGCACGGACAAGTCCGGGAGCGACGGGCGCGCGTGGATGCTGAAACCGGCCATCGGCGACGGAGCTTCTTCCGTCCTGTACGTGACGAAGCGCCGCGTGGGAGACACGAGCGTCGTCAATATCGCGCTTGAAGAAGAGGGCATAGACAGGATGAAGGCCGCCGCCGACGACGCGGCGCGGCGCATGTCCGTCACGAGAAGCACGAAGGGCCCGAACTTCGCCCAGGTGAAGTTCAAGGCGCCGATGGACGTCGAAGGCTGGAAGATCAGCAACGCGGAAACGTCGTGGAACAGGGATGAAAACAGTATACATTTCCAGTCGTTCTCCGACATGTATGGCGCTATAGCCTCCGTTATGAGCAGGGATTATACGCCTCAGGCGACTCCGATAGTGGGTGACGGGAACGTGGCGCTTTTCGCGTCGTTCGACCCGTTGTTCTACTGTCACGCGTTGTTCCCCAAAGAGCCGGATCCCGTCGAGTATATCTTCAGCAATTACGGCGCGGCCATACCGGCTGAAATAGCGAAAGATCTCAAGAACATACTGGGAAGGTGCAGGATATCCGTTGTGGTGGTGGCGAAGGACAACGAGCCCAATACCGCGTATGTCGTCCTCGATAGCGGCGCTGTGGAGTCGGTCGGCACACTCTATGGTCTTGCGGGCATGTTCCTGGGTTCACAGAATCCTGTGGAGGGCTGGGATTCCATTTACAACATTCCGTTGCCGATGTCGAGAGCCCCAATTTCCAACGCCGTTCTGGCCCGCAGGGGCGGAACCGTGTTGTTGGGCCTGGGTTATCCAGCCGACTACACGCATACGCTGGAAGCGCCCTCCGACATGGAGAGCGTCGTATCGACCGCGAACGTGGTGAGCGCGTTCATCACGTCGGAATTTATGTCGTTGAAGGACGGTAAGGCGGGCAAAAGTTTCTTAGAGGGGATGGGCAGCGGTTGGATGAAAAACGCTGGCGTCCATGAATACTTTCGCGATATGATGGATCTCGATAACGTCTCCTCGCTCTCGCTCGAACAGACGCTGGACGGCAGAGGCGATATGAATATAATCTGGAAATCGGGAGGAAATAACTGACAATGAGATACGCGAAACTGATCTGTACCATGATACTGTGCGGGCTGGCGTCTCCTTTCGCGGCTCGGTGCGCGGCTGCGGCCGAAACTGCGGCTCGTCCGGTGGCCGTGTTCGAGACGTCGATGGGTAATTTCAGCATAGAGCTTTACAACGATCTGGCGCCCAAGACGTGTCGCAGCTTCATGGACCTGGCCGAGAGGGATTTTTACAACGGGGTGATATTTCATCGCGTGATAAGCGATTTCATGATCCAGGGCGGCGACCCGACCGGAACCGGCAGGGGAGGCCCCGGCTACACGATACCGGACGAGTTCGGCCCTGGGCTGGCTCACGACTCGGAGGGCATCCTCTCGATGGCGAACGCGGGCCCCAATACGGGCGGCTCCCAGTTCTTCATCACGCTCGCCCCGACTCCATGGCTCGACGGGCTCCACGCCATATTCGGCAAGGTGACGGAGGGCATCGATGTGGTGCGCGCCATAGGGAAGGTTCGCACCGGCCCGGGCGACAAACCGATCACGGACGTGGTGATAAATAAACTGAGAATAGAGGGCGACACGGAGAAAAAGTAACGCAAAGCCAACGCAATGTTAAAACTTTTTTCCCGCGACGCGGACTTGCGGTTTGAGGCTTGTCGTAATATAATACGCTTCGTCATTTTGTGCAGTGTACAGGGGAATTGGAGGTGCAGCAGATGAAAAAGGACATACATCCGAAATACAATGAATGTGCGGTTACGTGCGCTTGCGGCAATACGTTCGTCACCCGTTCCACCCAGCCGGAGATGAAGCTCGCGGTATGCAACGCGTGTCATCCGTATTATACCGGCAGGAAAGGGCGGGTAATAGAGGCCGGGCGTCTCGAGAAATTCCGCCAGAAGTACGCCGGCATGGACTACGGCCAGAGGAGCAAGAACGCGGAAGAGTGAGGCGACGGGCCGTTTTGTCGCGGTTTTGATCCCCCTATGTCGGATTACGCGGACGTAGGGGTTTTTTGTGCGCGCAAAGCGCGTCTCATGATGGTATGATAGTGAATGAATATTTTGTGATGGAGGTACTCCATGCCGCTCGTTGTAAAACTGGCGGCGCACACCACTGAGCCGGCCCGCGTAGTCGCGGCCGCGGCCAAGCTGTGTTACAGCGCCGCTTCTGTAAATACGCTATACGAGGATCTCGATGAGACCAAAATACGCGCGTTCCTCAAGACGCTGCTCGACGCGGGCCACCTGTCGCCGTTCGAGCACGCTTCGTTCACGTATGCCATAGAAGGGGTGAGCAGGGTTGCGACTCATCAGCTCGTGCGCCACCGCATCGCCAGCTACTCGCAGCGGAGCCAGAGATATGTGACGATGGGCGAGTCTCTGTGCGTCGTCCCGCCCGAGGTCGAAAAAAATCCCGAGGCGTCGCGCGTGTTTCGCGAAACCGCCGCGCGGGCTTACGACGCTTACGAGGAGATGATATCCCGCGGCGTTCCCAAGGAGGATGCGCGCTTTATCCTGCCGCACGGATGGGAGACCGCCATAGTCGTCACGATGAACGCGCGCGAGCTGCTGCATTTCTTCGGGCTGAGGCTGTGCAGGAGGGCCCAGTGGGAAATTCGGGCTGTCGCGCGCCGGATGCTGGCGCTCGCCGTTGAAACGGCCGGCGAGCTCTTCGAGAAATCGGGGCCTCCTTGCGTATATGGCCCGTGCAGGGAGCTTCACCCGTGCGGCAGGCCGTTTGGAAGCGTTGCGGAAGTTTTGGGGGATGACTCATGAAACGCGTGGTTTATTTCGGGGAATATCTGGTGAATTTGATATGTTCGCTCGTGTGCGCGTCGCTCGAGGAGTCGCGCCGCATACCGGTTGGGGGGCAGGCCGTGATAGAGGGCGTGCTCATGAAGGGGCCGCGCCACTGGGGTCTCGTCGTCCGCAGGCCGGATGGCTCTTTGTTTTGCAAGTCGTGGCTCGAATCGGGATGGCTCAAAAAGGGTATCTGGAAAATTCCGGTGATACGGGGCTTCGCGTCGATGGTCGAGATGATGCGGGTTGGGTTCTCGGCCCTCTCGATGTCGGCCGAACAGGCGCTTGGCGAGGAAGGCAGCTTCACGTTCGTCGAGATGCTCTGCACCGTAGTGTTCGCGGCAGTTATGGTTGGCGGCCTTTTTATCGCTCTGCCGGTCTGGCTGTCCGACCTGGCGGCCCGTTACGCCGGCGCGTCCGCCGTCGCGAAAAACGTGGCGGAGGGCGTCGCGCGCGGGGGGGTCTTCATCGGCTATATCGCTATAGTCGGGATGTGGAAGGATATACGGCGCGTATTCGCCTACCACGGGGCGGAGCACAAGACGATAAACGCGTATGAGAACGAGGTTCCTCTCACGCCCGAGAGCGTCGCGGCGTGTTCGCGCATACACAGGCGGTGCGGGACATCGTTCATGATAGTTGTGGTGGTGGTGAGCATAGTCGTTTTTTCGTTCTTCGGACAAGGGCCCCTCTGGACGAGGGTGCTCGCGCGGATCGTCCTGCTGCCGCTCGTCGTCGGCATATCCTACGAGTTTATAAAGGGCGCGTCGAAGTCGGACACGTGGGGCAAATATCTCATCATGCCGGCGCTCTCTCTCCAGTATCTGACGACGCGGGAGCCGGACGACATGATGCTCGAAGTCGCTATAAAGTCGCTCGACGTGGCGCTCAATCCAGCCGCGTACAAGTTATCCAACGAGGTGAAGGAAGAAGATGGAACTTTGGAAAAAGCTTGAGGAGGTCGAGCAGACCTACCGAGAGGTGGAAAGCCGCATGTCCGAGCCGGATGTGGCGTCCAATCCCGCCGAGATGCAGGTGCTCGGAAAAAAGCACGTTGAGCTCGAACCGATCATAGACTCTTACCTGGAATACAGGCGCATAACGCGTGAGATGGAGGATTCGCGCCAGATACTCTCCGAGGAGACGGACGAGGGTCTGCGCGAGATGGCGCGTGATGAGCTCGCCAAGCTCGAAGACGCCCTGCCGGAGTTGGAACGCCGCATCCACATACTGCTTCTGCCGCGCGACAGGGACGACGACAAGAACGTCGTCATAGAGATACGCGGAGGCACGGGAGGCGAGGAGGCTGCGCTCTTCGCGGCCGACCTGTTCCGCATGTACACGCGCTTTGCCGAGCTCGAAAGGTGGAAGGTCGAGATTCTCGACGCCAACGAAACAGGGATAGGCGGTTACAAAGAGGTTGTTTTTCGCATAGAGGCGACCGGGGCCTACAGCAAGCTGAAATACGAGAGCGGCGTTCACAGGGTACAGCGGGTTCCGGCGACCGAAGCGAGCGGCAGGGTTCATACGTCGGCCGCGACGGTGGCGGTGCTGCCTGAGGCCGAGGACGTCGACGTCGAAATAAGGCCCGAGGATCTCAAAATAGACACATACCGCTCGGGTGGCGCGGGAGGCCAGCATGTCAACATGACCGACTCGGCTGTGCGCATAACCCATATCCCGACCGGGGTAGTCGTCACCTGCCAGGATGAGCGGTCGCAGATAAAAAACAGGGCGAAGGCCATGCAGTTTCTCCGCACGAAGCTCTACGACGTCGAGCTGCGCAGGCGTCAGGACGTGATGGCGGCCGAGCGCAAAGGGCAGGTCGGTTCCGGCGACAGATCGGAGCGCATCCGCACTTATAATTTTCCTCAGAACAGGGTTACGGATCACAGGATCGGGCTCACGCTCCACAAGCTCGACCAGATAATCAACGGGGATATGAACGAACTGATCGAGGCCCTTACCATGGCGGATCAGGCGGAGAAGATGAAAAACTTCGCGGCGTAGCCATGGAGGACGTCGCGTCGATTCGCGCGTCTATAGCGGCGAAACTCGGGGACGCGGGAGCGCCGTCCCCGTTTTTGGAGGCGGACAGAATCATCTGTCGCGTCCTGGGAGCGCCCCGCTCGTCGCTCCACGCGCACCCCGAGCGGGAACCGTCCAGCGGGCAGCGTGAGCGCATAGTCTCTCTCGCGGCGCGTCGCGCGTCCGGCGAGCCGATGGCCTACATACTGGGCGACGCGATATTTTGCGGGATGCGCTTTCTGGTCGACGAAAGAGCGCTCATCCCGAGGACGGAGACGGAAACGTTGACGGAGCTGGCCGACGAACTGTTGAAGGTTTCCGGCGGCCCGTTCGCCGACTGGTGTACGGGAAGCGGGTGCATAGCTGTGACGCTGCTCGTTTGCAACGAGTCTTCATCCGCTTACGCCGTCGACGTCTCGGACGCGGCGCTAGCGGTCGCGCGGCGCAACGCGGCTCTGCACGGAGTCGAACGCCGCGTCACATTTCTGGAGTGCGCGTCGCCTTCGAGTGACGGCCCGATCCCTCCGGCCTCGCTCGGACTTGTCGTAACAAACCCGCCATATATCCCGACAGCAACCATAGAAACGCTGGAGACCCAGGTGAAAGACCACGAGCCAAGGGCTGCCCTCGATGGAGGCAGAGACGGACTGAACGTCTACAGGACGCTGTTCGCCGGCATACCTCCCCTCATGAAACCTGGCGCGCCGCTCATAGCGGAGACCGGAGGCGGCGCCCAGATAGATGAACTTGCGTCCTGCGCCCGCGCGCTGGCGCCATGTCTGTCGCTCGATAAAATTTTTCCGGATCACAGGGGAATTGATAGGTTTATGCTATGGCGCAAGCGGGTATAAAGGACTAAAATAAATAAAGAAAAACATAGGCGCTTGCGGGAAGCTATTTTGATGTAATTTTTGATTTTGAGGTGAAAACACCATGGAGCATCGTCAGCTTGTGATAATAGGGGCCGGGCCCGCAGGGCTCACTGCCGCGATTTATGGGCGCAGGGCGGGGCTGGATACGCTTGTGCTTGAAAACGGCATTTATGGCGGGATGATAAATTCCACCGCCGAGATTGAAAACTATCCCGGATTCGAGAAGATCGACGGTATGGGTCTGGCGTCGGCGATGCGCGCGCACGCGGCCGCCTTCGCCCCCGAGTTCCGCGACTGTCGTGTCGAGAGCGTGGCGCTGGGCGGAACCCGCGATAAAATAGTTCTGACGGACAAAGGCGAGCTCTCCGCCGACGCCCTGATAATAGCCACCGGGACGTCGTTCGCCCACGCGGGCTGCAAGGGCGAGGAGAAGTTCACCGGCAAGGGCGTGAGCTACTGCGCGGTCTGCGACGGAGCGTTTTACGCCGACGCTCCCGCAGCGGTGATAGGCGGCGGCAACGCGGCGGTCGAGGAGGCCGTGTATCTCACTCAGTTCGCCTCGCGAGTCTACATCGTGCACCGCAGGAAGGAATTCCGCGCCGACAGCGCGCTCGTGGAGAGAGCGCTCGCGAACCCCAAAATCGAGCCGGTTCTCGGGTATGTCACGGACGAAATATTCGGGGACGAAATGCTCGAGGGCGTGCGCCTCACAAATCTCGAAACAGGGGAGAAGAGAACTTTATCCGTCGAGGGAGTGTTCGTCTTCGTCGGGATGAAGCCGGTGGCGGATTTCCTCATGGACGGCGCTATCGAACGCGCGTGGGGCGGATGGATAAAGACGAACGACCAGATGGAGACGTCGGTCGAGGGCGTTTTCGCGGCCGGAGATATACGGGAAAAGTTTCTGCGCCAGGTTGTGACCGCAGTCGGGGACGGCGCCACCGCCGCTATGTCCGCTTACGAATATATCTCGAATCTGAAATATCTCGAGGGGGCGCTCTTCGAGCGTCCCCATGTATACGCTTTTCTGTCGTCGAGCATCGACCCGGCGCATATATCGCTCGCCCACCAGGTGGAGGAGTGGAAAAAATCGAGCGGAATGCCGCTTGTGTCGATAGACGCGTATCGCAACAGGCGGGTGAGCGTCAAGCTTGGCGTGAGGGAAACGCCATCTTTGGTCGAATTGCGAAACGGCGCGCCGGTGCGGACTCGCGTCATATCGTGTATCGGGGATGTCAAAAGTTTTATTCAGGAGGTGGTTTGATGATCGTCACAATTACTCCAAACCCTGCTATGGACGAGGCTTACTCCACGGATGAATTCAGGCCGGGGAGATGGTATCGCGCGAAGGACGTCGCTCGCGCTCCCGGCGGACGGGGCGTCAACGTCTCGATAATCCTGAAGCAGCTCGGCTACGATTCTGTGGCGACCGGATTTTTGGCCGGACACACAGGGGAGTATATAAAGGACGAACTGCTCTCACGCGGGATAACGACGAACTTCGTCAATACCAAGGGCGAAAACAGGACCAACACGTTCATCAAAGACGTCACAGGCGGTATCGAGACCGCCGTCACCGAGGACGGGCCGATTGTGGCGGACGACGCGGTGAAGCGTTTCTTCTGGAATCTCGAGCGCATACTGCCGAGGGCCACCGCCGTTCAGATGGGGGGCTCTCTTCCTCCCGGCGTGCCGGTCGATTTTTTCAGGGAGGCGGTCGACAGGGTAAAGAAAAAGAATATCCCCGTCTACGTGGATTCTTCCGGGGATGCTCTCGACATGGCCATAGAGGCGCTGCCGACGCTTGTCAAAATAGACCACAGGTTCGTCAACACGGTTCGCAACATCACTCTCTCTACGCTCGACCATCTGATAGAGATTTCTAAAAAAATATTCGACGAGGGCGTGGACTGGATAGTTACGTCATATTTCAACCGCTCGAACCTGTTCTGCACGACCAAGGGTTTTTACATGGCCGAGATAAAGCTCGACAACCCGGTGACATACAGAGCGGCGAGCGACGCTCTCCTGGCCGGCATGATGGTGGCCCGCGAGGAGAGGATGGGGATAGAGGACTCCATCAGATTCGGCATGTCGTGCGTGAGACAGACGGTCATGTGCCCGCAGAAGGGGTTGCCGTCCCGGGCCGCAGTGGAGATCACAGCCGGCGAAGTCAACATTCAGAAGATTTAGAGATTCGTGCGGAGGTGGGATGACAAATGCTGGTTGGAGATATTATGGACAGGGATTTGACGTCGCTCGCGGAGGAGACCTCGCTTCTCGAGGCGATCTCTCTGCTCACGATTCACGACACGAGCGGGCTGCCCGTTGTGAACGGCGTAGGGCGGGTCGTGGGTTTCCTGAGCGAGAAGGATATATTGAGGGCGTTTATCCCGGGGTATTTGGGCTATATGGACGAAAATTTCTCGATGCCCGACATAGAAAACATAAAAAGCAGGGTAAAACGGGTTGGGCGCGACCCGGCCAGGGATTATATGACAAAGGACTCGATCATCTTCGACGAGGAGGAGACCGTGACCAACGCCATGGTGACGCTGTTCAAGAGGGATATAAAACGCGCGCCGGTGGTCCGGGAGGGGATGCTCGTCGGTATCGTCGACCGCGAGGAGATCCTGAGGGGTTTCGTGCACGACAACTTCGAGGAGGGAGAAGTCGACATTCCCATCAGCAGCGCAAAATAATCAGAATAAGGTTTTGATACGCTTTATTTTGGTTGTTCGTCCTGTTGAGTCTGATCCGGGGCCGGTTCTCCCTGAGCCCATATCCACGCGGGTTCGTCGGTATCAGGCGCGCCCTGGGCGTTTTGGTCGTCCTGGGCCGTCTGGTC
>JAITOL010000174.1 GCA_031289955.1 Synergistaceae bacterium | reverse complement strand
TCTTTAATTCATCAGATGGATATCCCACATCTACAACCGCCTGCCTTATTTGTTCCAGTTCCACAGCCGCCTTTTGCATCATTTCCGCATATATCTTCGCCGTCGTTTTCTGAGTAATCGCTATAACAATCCAATCCGTCTTTGCCGCGATACTGCCTACCCCTTTTACGGTAATTGTCCGAATGTTCAATGTGATACCTCCTAATAATCCTCAACATCGTCGTCGTCCGCCTTCAATTCCTGATAGCGAGCCTCGAACGTGTCCGAAATATATTTGAGAAAAATCAGCCCGAGCACAACATGCTTATACTCGGCGGCATCCATGTTGCCGCGCAATATGTCGGCAGCCGCCCAGATCTGCCCTTCAAAACCGATGTCGGCTGTGTTTAAGTTAGCCATGTTGCTTTTCCCCCGCTTCATAGTTCTCCGGAATTTACCTGACGAAAAAATAGACCCATTAGGATGTTTACTAAACTTTCGCACATCAAAAAGCGTCTCGCGCCTTGAAAAATCAATAACATATCGAAGAAATTTCGTTTTCAAAAGAAGTGGTATGTGTCAATCTTGTCACGGCATGGATCTCCTCAAAAGGCTCCATGCCGCTTCTTTTTTGCCTGTTGTTATTGAGTTTTCAAGGTGCGAGCCGCGTTAAGCATGTGCGAAAGTTGAGAAATTAAATCAGCGGTCCCTTAGATTCGCCGAAAAAATGGCGGCAAGCGCGGATGCTCCAAACGGGCGGACAATGAGCGAAAATTCGCCCGCCCCGGCGGATGCCGCCTCCAGCAGAAAGAAATCGCCCTCGTTCAAAGACGCGCTGAATTTCACGCCCTCTCCGGATACGCCAACTTCGGCAAGACCCGACGACACGTAGCATCCCGCGAATCCGTTTCGCAGCTTCACTTCGCCCGCGTCCCCGGCTGTAGTTTTGAGCGCGCCGTCCCACGAGGGGGAGTGGATGAGGTTGAAATCCACGCATCTGCCATACGAAACGGTCTCCGCGCCTCCGTCGAACGTGTCGGCGCCGCCCTCCCGAAGAACTACTTCGGGACGCCCGCCGTGAACGAGACGCAGCTCGCCGGACAGGGGCGCGATATGCCTCACGAAACCGGTAAAGTCGGAAAACACCGACTTGTCGACCTCGACCGTCGCGGACGATACCCTCACCTCGAAATCGCGAGCCCCGCACGCGGAGGATTCCGGATATATGAAAAACTCCCTCGTGGCGCCGCCGGCCCAGCCGCACTCCTCACAATCCTCACGTTTTTTTATCGAGCATTTAATCATCGCTCCATACCGCCTCTTCCGCCAAATCGCGCACGCCGGCCCGGTACGATTCGAGACTCTCCGCCGAACTGTCTATTTCGAGCGTCGAACGCGAGCCGTCGGGCCTGCGAGTCTTGTTCCACCATGATACCGCCTTTATCCTGGGATAAAGGCCCGAACCTATCGCGCGCATCGCTTCGCGTATCCACTCCGGTTTGCCCGGCCCCTCGGAGACGCCTAACTCCAGGATGGCTATGGGTTTCGACGAAGATAGAGCGCACATGCCGGGGTAAACGCGCTTCATTATATCCCCGAACGGCCTGAGTTTGCCCTCCCCCAACCTTCCGTAGACGCTCGCCCCTATCCATTCGACCCATTCGTCGCCGGGATAGTAATAGCTCGCCGCGTTCCAATCCTCACGGGGCGCGCCATCTGCGGCGATGTGAAACACCCATGTGACGTCGGTTGCCCCGCGACCCCTGAAGATGCTCACTATATGCCTGTACGCGTCCCTGAAACGTTCCGGCCCGTCGGGGAAATCGCGCTCGCCGTATTCGTCCGCGTCGCGCCCGTTCCAGGCGCCGTTCCACGGAAACCACGAGCCGTTGACCTCCGGGCCGAACTCCATCATTATGGGAAACCCGAGGCCCCGGGCGTCGTCCGCCGCGCGGGCGAGCAGATCGTCGAAATCGCCGCTCAATATGCGGCGGATGTTATATTCCTCTTCCGGCGCTCCTTGCCTCAGCGCGCTCCACGGCATTATCCCGACGAGCGGAATCGCCCCTGAAGCGCGAATCGCCTCGCAGGAGACAGCCGGAAATTTTATGCCGTCGTCCCAGTGCCACGATATGTATGCCCATACGATTTTTTTACCCGCGAGCTCCTCGAAATACCTCACGCCCCCGGACGTCGCCTCGTCGTCCCTCAGGCCGAAGTCGGGATGAGCGGAGTGATACGCTCCCTCTCGCGGGGGCGCCAGCATCAGGCCGGCGTCCGCAGTCGAATCCGCGGCGCACATCAAAACCGCGCAAAGGAAAACGGCGGTTATTTTTTTCGTCATCCAATATTCTTTTTGCCCCGCCTGTTCCGCAACGCGCAAAACGCCACATATACGGCAATGAGAACGACGCAGAAAACCACCAGCCCAGCGGTTATTTTGCGCAGCCCCTCGTACATGGCCTCTCCGGCGCCGCCTATCCAATAGCCCAGCGCCGTGAGCGCCACAACCCATATACCGCTGCCCAGCGCGGTATAAACGCCGAACTTGGCGAGGTTCATCCGGGCGAGCCCGGCTGGAAGGGAGACATATTGACGTATGACGGGCAGCAGGCGCGCGGTGAACGTGCTTATGTGTCCGTGTCGCGCGAAGAAAATCTCGGCTTTGTCGAGAGCCTCCGGGGATACGAAAAAATATCTGCCGAACCGGTCGAAGAATTTTCTCCCCCATCTGACGGCTATGTAATAATTGAAATACGCTCCGAGCAGGCTTCCCGCGACGCCGCAGAAGACCACGGCAAACGGGTTCATCATGCCGCTGTACGCGAGATAACCGGCGGGAGGAATGACCACTTCGCTCGGAAACGGGAAGAACGACGACTCCAGAAACATCAGCGCGACGATGCCGGGATAGCCCATCGACCCCACAACGTCGACGAGCCACGCGACAAGCGCGTGAAACAGCGCGGAGAACCATGTCGCGACGCTCATCTTATTTCGAAACCCATTCGATTCTCACATATCTCACGCATATTCCCCCCGCGCCCCATGCCGCTATCCCGACATCCGGCCGCATTTTCATCAATTCAACACAACATTTGCGCTTAATAATTATAATGGAATTGTTCTATTTGATGATAATAATGGATATTCGCCTATTTCTTCCGTATCCGGACTGCCTTATTGTCCCCGCGGGGCATGATACCCGGCGCCAGTATCTCGAACGGGATCGTCACGCCTATCGATTGTTTTATGGCCTTCGACAGCTCATGCTCCATGCGCGGCAGGTCGTCGCCCGACGATTCGGGCGAACGCTCGCACTCCAGGCTGATATTCTGGAGGCCGCGCTCCTTCCACGCGTTGATCCGATAGTTCGGAGTGAGGCCAGGAACGCCGCATACGGCGGATTCGACCTGAGATGGGAAGACGTTGACTCCGTGAAATATCAGCATATCGTCGCTTCTTCCGCGAACCCGAGCCATCCGAGGCGTCGGTTCCCCGCACGGACAAGCGCCGGACATGAGGCTCGTCAGGTCGCGCGTGCGGTATCTGATGACGGGGAACGCGCTCTTCCGCCACGACGTGAGCACAAGCTCGCCCTCGTCTCCGTCGGGGGCAGGCGCCAAGGTCTTCGGATCCACTATCTGCGCTATGAAATCGTCCGAGATGTGAAGGCCATTCTGTTCGAGACATTCGGCGGACACGCCCGGCCCCATCGCCTCGCTCAGCCCATAAATATCTATCGCCTTTATGCCGAGACGGCTTTCGAGGAAACCCCTGAGCTCTTCGGACCAGGCCTCCGCTCCGAATAAGCCAAGCCGCAGAGCGATGCCGTCTCTGCCTTTTTCGTCGAGACCTTCCGCTATGCGGAGCGCGTAAGACGGGGCGCACGCCAGAACCGTAGTGCCGAGGTCTTTCATGAGCGCTATCTGCCTGTCCGTGAAACCTCCGGAGACCGGCACGACCACAGCGCCGAGCAAGTCCGCTCCGTCGTGATAGCCGAGACCGCCCGTAAAGAGCCCGTAGCTGAACGATATTTGAACGACGTCGTTTTCGTTCACGCCGGACAAGCCGATGCACCACGCCATGTTCCGCGCCCACATCGCGACGTCTTCGGCCGTATAGGCGACGAGGGTCGGTTTGCCGGTCGTTCCGCTCGTGGCGTGGATTCTCACTATATCTTTTTTGTCGCGAGCGAGCCAGCCGAGCGGATAGCAGTTCAGAAGATCGTATTTTGTGGTCGTCGGCAGGAGCGACAGATCCTCATAACCGTTTATATGCTCCGGACGAAGCCCGCGCTCCGCCATTCTGCCGGCATAGGGATGCTTTATCTCCTCCAGATGCCGCAGGATGGACCTCAACTCCTCGTATTTTTCCTCGGGAGACGCAAGTTTCTCCGTCCGATAAAGCCTCGTCATCATAGCGCTCCTCCTCGGGCCGCAAATCTCAACCACTTTGCAATGTGAGCGGTTGACGTTATAATTGCTCCGATGATCAACATTTTACCATTAAGGCAGGAGGATATCGATATGAAGCAGGTTGTGGATCTTTTTCACCAGGCCGGGGTCTTTTTCTTCGCGACAGTGGACGGCGATCATGCCAGGGTGCGCCCTTTCGGGTTCATAATGGAGTTCGAAGGTCGCCTATATTTCACCACCGGAAATAAAAAACCGGTCTACTCTCAGCTCAAGAAATATCCGCACACGGAAATGTCCGCGATGCTGCCGGACAACAAATGGATACGCCTCGAGGGGAAAGCTGTTTTTGACGGCAGTATGCCAGCGAAACGCAAGGCTTTCGAGGTATTACCGGATTTCAAGCACATATATCAATCGCCGGAAAACCCGGATTTCGAGGTATTCTATCTGGAAGCCCCATCCGCCTCCATCTGCTCCATGACGGAGCCGCCGCGTAAAATCCTGTAGAATCGTGAGCCCTCTCGCAACCTTCATTCTCGGCGGCTCGCGCAGCGGAAAAAGCTCTTTTGCGGAACGCCTGGCTTCTGAGTCGAAATATCCCGGCGGCGTCGTCTATATCGCCACCGCAGATTCGCTCGACGCCGAAATGGCCTCTCGTATAGAGCTCCACAAGAACAGGCGTCCGCGCGAATGGAAGACATGGGAGGGCGATATTCATACGCTGCCCGGTGAAATGGGACGTATGGCGGAAACAAACGGAGTGCTGCTCCTGGACTGCCTCACGATGTATCTTACGAGAATATTCCTGTCGTCGCCCACGTCCGAGGGCGACGACGACGCCGGGTGGCAAGTAACGGAGAAAAAAATTCTGGACGAAGTGCGGGATATATTCAAAGGATTCTCCCACGCCGGGGACGCGCCC
>JAITOL010000121.1 GCA_031289955.1 Synergistaceae bacterium | reverse complement strand
ACATTTGCCCAAAACTCTTTAGGTTGATTTAAAAAAACAATATTAGCTTTCAAGATATTCTCTTACCAAATCTAATAATGGAACATTTAGGATGTTGCAGATTTTTTCTAATTCTTGTAAATCTAATCGCTGTTCGGCGCTTTCATATTTACTGACATAAGATTGAGGTTCGCCAATGGATTCAGCCAGCTGAGCCTGCGTCAACCCTACTTGGAGCCTGTGTTGTCTGAGGATTAAGTGGTAATTGCCCTTTTTACTCATTTACGAATTATAAGGGGTAGCGTATAATATTCAAAAATAGAATATTGATCACCGGAGGGGTTAATATTGCATACAAAGCAAAGAAATCTTTTTGATGCCGACGTAGAGGATATTAGGCCGCAAAAAACTTTCAAGACCCAACTTCTCAAGTGGGTGGGAAATAAACAAAAACAAGCTGATGATATTATTAGTTATTTTCCTAATGTTTACAACACATATTTTGAACCTTTTTTGGGTAGCGGGGGAGTTTTGGGAACTCTCCGCCCGCAAAAAGCCATAGCAAGCGATATTTTTCCGCCGCTCATGGACATATGGAAAACCCTTAATCACAACGGAGATAAGCTTAAAAAATGGTATAATGATAGGTATCATATGATTAAATTAATCGGCAAAAAGGAATCATATCAAAAAATTTTAAATTCTTATAATGCCGTTCCTAATGGAGCGGACCTAATTTTTATTCTTCGCGTCTGCTACGGCGGCGTTGTTCGTTTCCGTCAAAAAGATGGTTTTATGTCTACGCCATGTGGTGTACATAATCCCATGCCACCCGAAAATTTTTCTGAACGCGTTGATATTTGGCACGAACGAACAAAAAACGTAAAATTTATTTTATGTGATTTTGAAGAATCTATCGATAAAGCTCAAAAGGGTGATTTAATATACTGTGATCCTCCATATGTAGATAGCCAATCAATTTTATATGGGGCTCAGTCTTTTTCGTTTACTAGATTATTAAATAAAATAAAAGAATGCAAAGATAGAGGTGTTTTCGTAGCGTTAAGCATTGATGGGACGAAATATTCCGGCAAAAAATGCTGTGACATTAATATTCCGAATGGAATCTTTGAAAGAGAAATATTTATCAATGTGGGACGTTCAATGCTCAAAAGATTTCAAATGGATGGAAAATCCCTGGAAAATCATCTAGTAGCTGATAGGTTGCTGCTTACGTACTGAACAAGGTAGGGTCTTGTCCGGCGTTCGCCAAGACCGTATCCTTTGTTCTGGTCGTTCTCTCTGTTTTTGTCGCCGCATCGTCCCACATGCGGGTCTGCCGTGCCATCGTCGTGGTGAAACGCGCCCCCGCGCTTATGCGCGGGCCAGCTATTTACCGTAAAGCGAGAACGTTTCGTATACTATGTCCCAGAATCGGGCCGCGTCCACATCTACGGCGACCTGGGCGTTGGGGCTGGCGGGGCGCGCGAGCGCGCCTTTCGTGAGGAACTCAGCGCTTTGGTTTCCGCCCGCATCCTCCAGCCCGAAGAAATCGCACGATGTGCGCCCGTAGCAGAGATCGCCCCTGAGCTCGACCTCGACCTTCATGCGCCGCAGCTCCACGCAGCCCGGGTCGATGAGCCACGCTATCGTCGTCGGATCGTGCAGAGGCGGGCCGTCCCAGCCGTATATTTCGCGCTGGACGCGCGCGAAAAACTCCATCATCTCTGAGAACAGCGCTGCCTGCGGATTGCCCAGCGAGCGCACTCTGGCGATCACGTCGGGAGTCGCGCGCACCTTCCGCGTTATGTCGAGCCCCATCATTACGATGGGCCGCCCGCATGTAAACACCACGTGAGCCGCCTCCGGGTCGGCGTATATGTTGAACTCTGCCGACGGAGTCACATTGCCGAGCTGGTAGGCGCCACCCATCAGCACGATTTTCTCTATCTTTTCGGCGATGCGGGGTTCCCTGCGGAGAGCCATGGCGACGTTCGACAGAGGGCCGGTCGGCACGAGCGTTATGTCGCCGTCCGAGGCCGTCAATATCTCTATCATGAGGTCGACGGCATGCCGGGGGTCGAGAGATATGGATGGGGGCGCGAACGTTGGGCCGTCCAGCCCGCTGGCGCCGTGGATGTCTCCCGCCGTCACCTGTTCGCGAACGATTGGGCGCGTCATGCCGCTGGCCACCGGAACGTTTGCGCAGAGCCCGCTCGCGGACGCGACGTTCAAAGCGTTGCGCGTCGTCTTCTCTATGGTCTGGTTGCCGGCGACGACCGTTATCGCTTTGAGTTCTATCGCCGGATGGACTGCCGCCATCAATATCGCCACGGCGTCGTCATGTCCCGGGTCGCAGTCCAGAATTATTTTAACAGGTCTCGTCATTTCCGTTGCCCCTTTCAAATTCGCCCGATAAACATTGAATCGAATATAATTATATAATATTTTACCCGCGCATATATGATTTGCCATGTATAATGATCGTGAAAATTATTTGTTTGGAGGTTCATGATGTGGGAGAAAAAAATTGGGGCAAAATAACCGACATAGATACTTTGGACGCGTCGGCTTTGGCGCCTGGCGTCACAAAACGCAACGTCTTCTGGGCTGAAAATGGCTGGGACGAATTTTGCGCCAGGCATTTCATACTGCCGGAGGGACAGGCCATACCGGAGCACTCTCACGAATGGGATCATCTTTTAATCTCGCTCGGCGGTCACGGCGAGGTGGAGGTCGAGGGCGAACGCTACGACCTCGACTGCGGAGGTTGGGCCCGCGTCCCGGGCGGCGCGACCCATACATTCAGGAACATTGGTTCGGGAGACTTCACGTTTCTCTGCATAGTGCCGACCCGCGGCGATCCGCACGCAAAAAAATTCCAATTGAGGGCGGAGCGTAAAAAGAAAAAGGAACAAGCCGATGACGAATAGAAATGGACGTGAATGGCGGCATACGATAATTTTTTTATATTGAAAGGCTGTTTTGAGCGCGCGAGTTTTTGAATTATTTGTTTCGGCGCTCAGGCGTCGTGTGATATAATTTTTAAGGCACTTATATACTGTAAAGAAAGCGACAGGTGAATGATATGGCAGACCCCGCGTTTAACGTGCCGGATGCTCTGGGGCGTCTCATGAACAATAAAAATTTATATAAAAAGCTGCTCGATAAATTTGGAGCAGGCTATGCGGACTATGAGGAAAAAGTCGTGGCCGCCTTTGGCGGAAGCAACTTCGAGGACGCTGTGCACCTCTCGCATACGATGAAGGGCCTTGCCGGCAACCTCGGCGCGACCGCGCTGCAGGAGGCGAGCCTGGCGCTCGAGATCATAGCGAAGGGCGGAGCGAAAACAGCGGAGCTCGACGGCGCGTTGGAGAAGTTCTCCGTCGAGCTGAAACGCGCGCTGAAGGAGATTGCCGAAGGGGTGGATCTGGGATAGATCCGTTTGCCCGTTTTATCACATGGAGGTGAGTGTTTTGAAGATCGCTTCCGGTATAATAGCCTCGATGTCCGGAGAATATATGTCGAACTTCACCACGAAAGTTTCAAAATCCGCGGTGAGGTTGATGAATGGACTCAAACCGCGCGATACGCGGGAAAACAGCGCGGCGGCGGTAGCTAACTCCCTCGCTGCCGGTTCCCGCATAACGGACGTCGAGTCGGCGAGGGAGATAATAGCGTCGACGAAGCTGAACATCCTGGTTCGAGCGGCAAATTCCGTATCGGGACAGGCCAATCAGTCTCAAAAAAACATAATAAGTCTGATCCAATAATTTCTGAAATTAGTTCAGCCCCCGCTCTCGGGGGCTGAACTAATTTGCTAGTCCGTCATGCTTTCGCGGGGCGGTCTCAATTTTCTGCGCTTGCCGTAGCGCGGCAGCACTATGCTTGTCGTCAGTCTGCCGTGGTGGGCCAGTTCGTTCAGCAGTTCCTCGAGGAACTCCAGCGACGGCACATGGGCTTCGAGCAGGAAATCCGACGCGCCTGTCACCGACCAGCATGAGGTCACCTCGGGGGTGTTGGCCAGAGCGTCGTTTATTATCTGCTCCTGCGATGTTCCGTCCGTCGATACGCTGATTATCGCCGACATGTTGTAGCCCGCTTTTCTCGGGTCTATCTCGGCCCTGTATCCCGTGATGAGGCCTTCATCCTCCATGCGGGCGACCCTCGCGGCGGCGGCGGAAGCCTCGATGTCGAGTTTGTACGCCAGCTCCTCGAATGAAATGCGCGCGTTCTCCTGAAGCTCTTCGAGTATCCTCCAGTCGATATGGTCCGGAAATTTTCCGCTCATAATTCGTCACCTCGCCAAATAATAAAAATTATAGAAATATATTATGTCAGATCATATCAAAAAAAGCGACATTTTGACGTAAAATATAAGCGCGCCATAATCGACCGGCGCACAAAATTTTTCTGTATCGGAGGGCGTTCGTCATGATAGTCGGTTGTCCTAAGGAGATAAAGAACAGAGAGTACCGCGTCGGCATTACGCCGGCGTCCGCCGCTTCATACATCAAGAACGGGCACGAGGTGCTCATCGAGCATGACGCCGGCGTCGACGCCGGTTTTACTGACGAGGAGTATTCGGGGTACGGGGCTAAGGTACTGCGCGAGGCCTCGGAGATTTGGGGCAGGAGCGACATGATAGTGAAGGTGAAAGAGCCTCTGCCGCCCGAGTATTCGTTAATGAGGGAAAATCAGGCGATCTATACGTATTTCCACTTCGCCGCCAACAAGCCCCTGACTGAGGCGTGTCTCAAGTCGAAAGCCACCTGCATAGCTTACGAGCTGGTGGAGGAGGCGTGGGGCCTGCCCCTGCTGCAGCCGATGAGCGAGGTCGCGGGCAGGATGTCCGTGCTGATGGGTTCGTTCTATCTGGGCAGGAACTTCGGCGGCAGCGGAGTGCTCTCGACCGGCGTTCCCGGAGTGGCCCCCGCCAAAATTCTGATAGTGGGCGGCGGAGTCGTCGGCACGAACGCGGCCCGCATTGCGGCCGGCCTCGCCTCGCTTGTAGTGATAACCGACATAAGCCACAGGAGGCTCGAGTATCTCTCGGAGATACTGCCGTTCAACTGCGTCTCCATCTACAGCGACGAGCTCTCCCTGGCCCGCGAGATAAAGGACGCCGATATGGTGATAGGCGCGGTGTTGCTGCGCGGCGGCGCGGCCGCGCCAAAGCTGATCAAGCGCGAACATCTGCGCACGATGCGTCCCGGTTCCGTCTATGTCGATGTGGCTATAGACCAGGGCGGCACGGCGGAGACGTCGCATCCCACCACGCACGACGACCCGATATTCGTAGAAGAGGGCGTGGTGCACTATTGCGTGGCGAACATGCCCGGGGCGTATTCGCGCACTTCGACGATGGCGCTCTCCAACGCGACGGTCGCCTATGGGCTCCAGATAGCGAACGAAGGAGCGCTCGACGCCTGCCGGAGCAACCCTGCCCTCGCGAAAGGCCTCGCGACGTGCGGCGGCAGCCTGACGGTTCAGGCCGTGGCCGACACGTTCGGTTTTCAGGAGATATACGCCGACGCCGATGCGCTGCTCTACGGGCCCTAGCGCCGGACAGAGCGCTAATTGAATGAATCCGGTTTCGCACGCCTCGTGGAAGGGGCGGGGGGAGGAGCGTATATCGCGGGCGGCTGGGTGCGCGACACTCTGCGCGACGAGATCCCTCACGACAAAGATTATGTTGTAACGGGCCTTACGGAGGAAACGTTTCTCTCGCTCTTCCCCGGCGCGAGGATGGTGGGGCGGGGTTTCCCCGTGTATCTGCTCGAAATGGGCGGAGATGTGTGCGAGGTTGCTTTCGCCCGGCGCGACGTAAAAACGGGCAAAGGATACAGGGGTTTTACCGTATCGTTCGACCCCGACATATCCATAGAGGACGATCTGTCGCGCCGCGACACGACCATAAACAGCATGGCTATCCGCCTCCTGACGGGCGATATGACTGATCCGTTCGGAGGCGGACTCGACATAGAGCGCCGGGTCATTAAAGCGACGTCGGAGCGTTTCACCGAGGATCCGGTGCGGGCGCTGCGCGCGGCGAGGCAATCCGCTCAGTTCGGTTTTGAAATAGATCGCGGCACGATGCTCATGATGGGGGAGTGTCGCGACGAACTGTCGTCTGAACCGCGCGAACGGATAACGAACGAGCTGGCCCGTGCCCTCGCCGCGGATCGCCCGTCGTTGTTCTTCCGCGCTCTGGCTGATGCCGGGATTCTGGACGCGACTTACCCGCAAATACACGCACTGCGCAAAGCCGCGTTCGAACACGCGATGCGGGCATTGGATAAAGCGTCCCGCGAGACGGACAGGATAGAGATAAGGTTCGCCGCCCTGGCTCGCGGCACAGGCCGCTCTCCCGCCTCTTTGGAAGCGCTTGAAGCGTGGCGGCGGATCATGCCTCTGCCGAAACGCTGGACGGACTGCGCGGAATTTGCCATGAGGGAACACATGAGGGCTTGCTCGCTCACGAAGCCTGAAGAGATAACGGATCTATTGCTCCGGGTGAGACGCCACCCGATAGGCATTGACGGATTCGCCGCGATAATCCGGGCCGACTTCCGCGGAACGCCTGATTATATCGAAAACGCGGAAAAGTATTACGGAGCGATGGACGCCATCAGGGGCGACGCCATCCCCGATGGTCTGGAGGGAAGCGCCAGAGGCGCCTGGCTCCGGGAACGCCGGATAGCATCCGTCGCCCGGGTGTTGGCGGAGGCTTCGGCCCCCATATCTATTTGCCGTTTATAAGCGAGGACGCGTCCTCGTGTTCGAACGAGACGGACATTCGATTTATTTCAGCCGCGGACATCCCGTTTTTTCTCGCGACGGTTTTCCAGCTTTTCAGGGCTATCGCGATCCCCTCCAGTATTTGAGACGAGGTTTCATCGGTTACGCCAAAATAGGAGGCGAGTTTCACGCACAATTCCAGAGATGGTCGGTACGATCCTCCGTCGAAGGATAACTCATGTCTTCTCGTTTTATATGGCTGATCCGATGGATTCAAGTCATACGCAGGAGAAAGACGCCATCCACGCTCATCTCGCAAAAACGCGTGATTTCGCAGGTGATCGTCTGTATTCCCGGTCATAGCGCCGAACGTCATCCTTCTCCAAAGTTCGGCCCGGTCATGCTCTGGGCGCGACGAGCATCTGGTTATGGCGTCGGCCAGCTCCATATAGCTCGCGTTTCCTCTCGTCGTTTCGCCGCGTTCAAGCATGGTCATGGCGGACATGAAGGGAACGCGCACGGAACCCTCCCTGTCGAAGCGTTTCACGAGCAAAATAGGATTTCGTCCCGTCTCGCCGATGACCCTGTGTATTGGGCACTCTATACGCGCGATTTTCGCCAGATCCAGCATTATTGCTTCCTTGAGCGCCGTGCGCTCTGTGTCGAACGAGGATTGGAACTTGGCTATCCACAGACTGCCTTCATTCTCCACAACGGCTTTCGGACGCGCTCCTCCGATCGACGTCCCCGGCTGAAGCAGGAGGGCGAGATCGGCGCTCGTCTCCTTGTTTTTTTCTATGTTATACGACGCCCGCTCCAGCTCCGCCAGGTGGACGAGTTTCGGCACATCTTCATGGCGCGCCAGAAATATATTTTCGTCGGATGCTGCGCTGACGCGCAACGCGCCGATTCTCATATGGTCGCTCACGCCAAGCATGAAATCTCCGTCGCTAAGGCCGCGATTTTTTATACGGCTCTGCACGAGACGTCCCCAGCGGTCGGGCGATACGTCGCAAAACGCGCCCCACAGGTTTGACGATTGATACGGGACGCCGGATACGAGTTCGAGCGCCGGATCTATGGCAAAACCTTCATCGGATTCGACCCACGCCGCGGAATATTGAAATCTGTAGTATTCGCTGCCCCTGGACGTGAAAATATCGAGCGTACCGATGCGCGTCGCTTTTCCGCTCAAATCCATAAATACAGCCAGCTCCGCCCGGTTCATCGCGGTTTTTTGCTCCTTATCCTCTCCGGGAGTTCCCTTTCTATCAGGTCGAGCCCGAGGGGATCGTTTGTCCTGTCCAGCAGCATTTCGAGGTCGTCTATTTTGCCGAGGATATAAATGGCGACCGCGTAGCTGCCGGCGCTCACGCGAGAGCTGCCCCGCTCTATCTGCAGAAGAGTGGTTCGGCTGACTCCCATCCTTTCGGCCATCAACTCAGTGGGAATGCGCCTCCGTCTGCGAGCGTCCCTTATGTCCGAACCAAGTTTTTTAAGCGCCCTCTCGACCCTCATGGATTTTACAGGCATATGCGTCTCCCCGGGATATTTAACTGATAATATAATATGCATTATAGCATATTGTGATTAATATATTGGACGTTAAGCCGGTCTCGCTGAATGGATTATCTCAAACAGAACAGCGCGTAAAGCGGGATGCTTCTGATGTTGTTTTCAAAACCGAAATTCTTGGCTGAAACCCGTACGGCGTATGGCGGTTTGTATTTCGAAACGTATAGCGCGAGGCTTTTCGAGCGCACATTGTCCGATGCCTTACATTCGAGGGGAATGGCGTCTCCTTCCGCGTTCTGGAATACGAAATCCAGCTCGGCCCTGCCGGCGGAGCTCCAGTAGTATGGAGCAAATCCACCGCTTACGAGCGTCTGGCAGACGTAATTTTCGGCCATCGCTCCTTTGAAGCCATCAAACCCGGGAGGCTCGTTCAGCACCATTGCCGCGGCGACCCCGAACTTCGAACATAACAGTCCGCCGTCCATCATGTACAGCTTGAACGAGTCGTTGTCCGCATAGGCGGCAAGCGGGAGTTTGCCTTCCGATACTCGCGCGCATTTGTGAACCATGCCGGCGAATTTGAGCCAGTCCAGCGGGGTTTCGTACTGATGCGCCCTTGCGCCGGTATGTATCGTCTTATACTGAAATTTTCGGTTTTCCCTGGCCAGCTGTGCAGGTATGCTGCTCCATGCGGCCATTATTCTGGTTGTGTCGAGAGGCGTCGCGTATTTTGCCATGTCCGCGATGTACGCGTCGTTTATGTTTTTTTGCGCGGCAAGCACGAAATTGAAATCTCCGGCGTTCAAATACTCGAGAACGGCCTGCGGCATCCCTCCGACAACGAGATAGGTTTTATAAAGATCCATGGCCGTCCGATGCAAAGACATCGGCGTAAAATTCGCGTAAGCTTCGGCGATCAATCCGATCATTGCCGCGTTGCCCATCGCTAGCAGAAACTCTTCGAAATCCAGCGGATAAAGGGTCATCATATCGACCTTTCCGACAGGGAAGGAGTGGAGGTCGCGGTTTACCGCCACTCCCAGGAGGCTCCCGGCCGCTATGACGTGATAGCCGGGGGCGTTCTCGCAAAAATATTTCAGCGATGTGAGAGCTCTCTCGGACGCTTGAATTTCGTCGAACACGATGAGGGTATCGTCCTCCATTATCGCGTTTCCGGAATGTGCGGACAGCTCGCGGATTATGCGCTCGGGGTTCAGGTCGCGCTCGAATATGGACGTCGTCTCACGCGAGTCCTCCATGTTGAAATACGCGGTATTTTTATAATGGTCGCGACCGAAGGAAAGGACAGTATAAGTTTTGCCCACCTGACGCGCGCCGGTGATTATAAGGGGTTTGCGGCGGGAGTCGTTTTTCCATGAGAGCAATTTTTTTACAATTTTACGTTCCATAAAATGTATTAACCTCACACTTATTGTAGCGAATAAGTGTGAGGCGTCAAGCGTTTTAAAGCGACATAGCGTTGCGCGGGTTTTCTATTTGCGCAGCGGCGCCAGCGGGCGTCTCAGTCTGTGTATTCGCGCTGTGGCCGCTTGCTGCGTCACGCCTAATTTTTGGGCTATGTCTTTGTGGGTGAAGCCGTCGAGCAGTTTGACGGCTATATCCATGTCGTCCGGTTCGAGCGCCCGCTCCAGCGCGTCCTCGAGTTCGAGGCGCGCCACGTCGCGCTCGGCGCGTTCGTCCGGTATGTTTTCTTCCGTCAGTGCGGATATGGCGGCCCCGTCCTCATCGTCGAGGCATTTCGCTATCGGCAGGACGCATGGTTTCCAGCGCAGGCGATCCGCGGCGTCCCTCACAATTCCCCTCAGGGAGGAATCCAGCACGCGCTTCGCTTCGTTTTGAGCGTAATCCCGCTGCGCATTCAGGACGGCGAGATAGCCCTCCTGCACGAGGTCGTCTTTTTCGGCGCCTCTGCCCTCATAGCGCGACGCGAGGCGGGCTATCATCAGGGCGTTTTCCCTCACGATCTTCGGCGCCCGGCGTCTGGGGCCGCGCGAAAATTTGTTGTCGCGTGTCGATATTTTATTCAGCATGTCCAACCTCCTTTCGAATGTTGACAGGGGTGGGGCGATGCGGATGCGGTTTGTTATCCGCATGCCACGTGGAGATAGTTCTTTTTCCCTCCCCTGATTATCTCGGCGAACCCGACGGCGCGCGCGTGCGCTTCGAGGGTGATCTGCTCGGCGTGAGGAGCGTAAATATCGGCGGCGGCCCCATTCATGTGCCGGCTGAACGCGGCGCCTCCCACGGCGCGGTTGTGTTTCGGGCATCTGTACCCGCTGGTAATCACTATGGGGGAGTTCCGAAGACGCCGGAGCTCTTCGAGCATCGCCAGGAGCTCGGGGCGCAGCTTCACCGTTTTGCAGCATCCGCACTGGAACTCCCTCAGCTTGAAATGAGGCGAGACGCGGATGTCGTTCAGCCTCACAGCCCGTCACCGCGCGACATGCCGGTTATGGCAGTCTGGAGACTCACTATGGCGCTCGTCAGCTCGTCGAGCCGGCGTTCCATCCTTATCAGCAGGTAACCGGCCACCGCTATCGAAAACGTGCCATCGAGCACTCCAACCAAAAATTCTTCCATCGTCAGAGACCCCTTTCGAATAATTTTCACAATACGGGAGGGCTGAATTCCCTCCCGTATTGTGATGTGTACGCTAGAGCAGCGTCGTGGTCTTGCGCTCCACTATGCTTGCGCCGAGTTTGTCCGTCGGGTTCCATGCGAAGATGTCGCTGGAGATGAACGCGTCCATCGCGCTTTCAACCTCGCCGGCGGTGAGATTCGGCTTGCAGGGCTGTATTGATATGGTCTTCGCCTTGCCTTCCCCCGTCTCGAACTTCATACCCAAAGTGAGTGTGGTTTTTTCCATGTGTGATTCCTCCTTTTTTGTGTTTTTACCTTGTTGAGGCCGCGCGCGGCGACTACAGCTCCAGTATGTCCGTCCGGCGCAGAGAAACTTCCGCCGTGTCGAACGGCACGAGATCGCGCACGTTCTCGGCAACTTCGGCCAGGGCGTTCGCGTCCGCGTCGCTTTTGATGCCGCCGAGCGACACGTTTTTGTAGACGGCCTTCTCCCCATTCATCTCTCCGGTGTCGAGCTTGAACGACATCCTCATGTCAAGCGCTACTATGTTCGCCATTTCATATTCCCCCTCTTTACAGGATTTTGTCTTCCAGGCCCGGGGCCCCGATGCCCTATACCTATAACAGTGGGAATGAGATGGGCGTTTAACAACCATCTTTGAAAAATCGAACGAAATCATTGAAAATTCGAGAATGATTTGGGCAATATGAGGAATAGTAGATAAACGAAAAGAAATATTATTGCTTTTTAAAAGGGGTATTTTGCTCAGCCGGCGCTTAATCGGGCAAATCGAAAAGGGCAGTCTACATCCTAGCGGGAACGCAGCCAGTAATAAAGACGAGGCGTCGCGAGCAGGCATAGCGCTTTCATGAAAACTTCAGGTTTTTTGGAGATGTATTTCCGGCTCGACCAGAGCGATTGCCTCACCTCGGCGGACGCGACGGTTTCTTTGAAACGTTTTTCGTCGCCCTGCCACGCGTAAATAGTGAGGCGTTTGATATAAGCCGTTGGCAGGATAAAATTACCGGCCACGTCGGCCAGTTTGCGGGAATTTGTCCGTTCTATGAGGAACATGGCCAATCTGAAGTGCGACTCCGTGAAATCCACATAGCGCCGCAGTTTTTTTTCGCTGAAGACCTTGTCGGCGTTCGACGCCATATTCGCGTGGAGCAGATAGATAAAAGGGCATTTTTCCGAAAACGCTATTTTGCCCGCCTGAGAGAACGCTTCGATTACAAACTCGACATCCTGTCCGTGCGTGCAGCCCTTTGCGGAGCGCAGCGCTTTTGCGGCGAGAAACTCCCTGTTAAAGAGCATCGTCCAGATCGTTGGGTCTATGTCCTTGAAAATCCTCATGACGGTGAAATCTTCGGGGGTGTATTTTCTAGCCGGGTCGAGCTTCACCGGGAATGACTCCTCGCGCCCCGTGGCGGTTTCTCTCGAACGGAAGCCGCAAAACGCTATGTCGCTGTCGTCGCGCGATATGGTCTCATGCAGGATCGTCAAAAAATCCGGGTCCGCCATGTCGTCGGCGTCCATAAAGAGCAGATATTTCCCCGCGGCCGCGTCCATGCCTGTGTTGCGCGCGGCGCTGACCCCTTCGTTTCTCTCATGCTCGATCATCCTCCACGAACGGGCCCCGGCGCCGAGTACGCGCCGCGCGCGCGCGGCCGTGTCGTCGGTCGAAGCGTCGTCGACAAAAATCACCTCTATATTGCCGTAATCCTGATCCAGGATGGATTTCAGCGTCGGTTCCACATTTTCCCCGGCGTTGTAGGCCGGCACGACAATACTTATCAACGGCAACATGACAATTCGCTCCCCTGGGGCGCATTTTTAAACCGATTTTGAGCGCGCGCTGATTGTAATAAACGCGCGATGAGTATACACTAATTTCATGAGCGAATGTGCCGGCCGACCGGAAAAGCTGAAAATACTCCACATACTTCCCGAACTCGAGGAGGGGGGCGTGGAGCGTCTTGTGCCAGTGTTCGCGAACATACAATCGAGCCTCGGTCACAAGGTATATGTCGCGTCGAACGGCGGAAGGCTGGAGTCGCTTCTCTCTCCCGGCGTCACGCATATTAAGATGCCGTCCCACAAAAAAAACCCCGTCGTCGGCGTGAGGTGCGCCATGCGGCTCGCTTCGCTGGCCAGACGCGAGAAAATATCGATAGTCCACGCGCATTCGCGGATCCCTGCCTGGATAGGATACCTCACCAGAATGTTAACTCCTGGATTGAAATATATCTACACTGCCCACGCGCGTTTTTCGACGCTGAACTACGGATCGTGGCCCATATCGCGGGCCGATGGGGTGATATGCGTCTCCCGATCCGTGCGCGAACACATGAGGAAATGGCTTCCGCGCGACGACGGCAGGATAAGGGTGATATACAACGCGCTGCCCGGGCGAGTCATCCCGTGGCACGGTTCCGGAGACGGGGCGACGAAACACATGCTTTTCGTCGGGCGGGTGAGCGAGAAGAAGGATCCGATCACGCTGGTCGAGGCCCTGGCCGGCGCCAGCAATAAAAACTGGTCGCTCGACATTCTGGGAGACGGCCCGTTGCGCCCCAAGCTCGAGGCCAGGGTTCGCGAGCTTGGCGTCGAGGATAAAATAAACCTGCGCGGCTTCAGCAACGGCGTCGCGGAGGCGTTCGCTGCCTGCGACCTGTTTTTGTGTCCCTCTCAGGACGAGGAGGGCTACGGGTTGACGCTGGCCGAGGCTTTTGCCGCCGGCGCTCCCGCAATGGCTACGAATATATCGGCGACGCGCGAACTCACGACGAAGGAAGGGGAACCCCCGAGCGCGGAGCTGCTGCCGGTCGGGGACGTGGCGGCATGGCGCGGCGCGATAGACCGTTTTCTGAGCGGCGAATATATGCCGGCGCTTAAAATGTCCATACATCAGCCCACCGCGGAAGAGATGGTGGAATCGACTCTGCGCTTTTACGAGGAGATACTGCGTTGCACA
>JAITOL010000072.1 GCA_031289955.1 Synergistaceae bacterium | reverse complement strand
AAATATATACGAAGTCCCGTCACATGACGGAGATTATGAAGCTTTCGGCAACTAAAGCGTTGAACGGACGCTTTGCCTTTGCCGCGTCACCTCACCTTGATAAAAATCGCGTGAGTTGTTTTGTTGAAGTTTATCTCGTAGTCGTCCTTCTGTGTTTCGAGAACGTCTTCCATGATGGTTTGCGCCTGTGCGGTTTTGGCGTCCAGATCCCATGGGCCGGAGAAACCTATGAATATGTTGTCGGGGTTGCCGAATGAATTGAAGGAGATCGGGCCGTATCTTCCCCTTTCTTCGTTGAGGACGCGGTCGGAGTATGTGCCCAAAAGTTTTTGCAGTTCGACCGAGGTGGTCGCCACAGTCAGCCCCGGCATCTGCTGAGTATCGGAGTAACAAGCAAGCCAGGCGCTTCGCAGCGACTGGAGCGACCTGACAAGCCTGCGGGCTTCCGTCTGAGCGCTCGTGCTCTCCATCATATTGCTTCCGCTCAGCGTGACCACGGCCATCAGTATGGCCATCAACACTATTACTAGCAGTAATTCGACAAGCGAGAATCCTTTGCTTTTGTCGGGCCTCCTGAATACCATGATATCAGTCATCGTCCTTCCGAATCGAATAAAATCATAATTCCTCCTTATTATACGGTATAATTGTCCCGACACAATAGTCCGATAGGCTCATATAGCGTGAGTTCAGCGTATCATAGTTTCACGTCGATGATTGCCGTCACTCCCACTCCCTGCACGCGTTTGAACTGTTTGATCGGGTTGAGCGAATCGATGGGTATTAGGGCGCGAGCTCTTATCGCCTTGAAATCTCCCTCGAGCTGTCCGACGGCTTGTGTGCGGTCGAGCGCGCTCTGCGTGGTGGCGCCCACCTGAGCGGCGCCGATGTGCGCGCCGGTGCCCAGGGAGAGTATCGGCACGACCTTTGTGTAGCCCTCGAACTTGGCGCCCTTGTTGAACGTTATGGTGTTGATGAAGTCGTTTAGCTGCTTCGACAGCAGCGTCACAGCGGCGCCGCCGCCGACGATTATAGCTCCGTCCTTCAACAGGCCGCCCACATCCAACGCGGCCGCCCGACGGACGCCCGACGCGAGCATGACGACCATCAGCATGATTGTAATTAATTTTTTCATGCGAAACATCTCCTTTCGGATCTTTAGGTTTATACTAACACAACACCGCTTGAGATGGGAGGTCGGGCCCCTCGAATAAGTAATTTTACTAGTCAATCTGTCATTGAAAAAACTATAATATTTACAGCTTGGAATTAAAATAATTTAGGGAATCGCTGATTCCCCTATAGGAGATGGACACTGTGGATAGAGATGTTACAGCTGTAAGCATCGGCGATCATGCCCCGAAGTTCAAGGTTGCCGGTTTTGACGCCGTCAGGGGGTTGTTCGACACGTATTCCCTCGTCGATTACGAGGGAGAGTATGTGCTGCTGTTTTTTTACCCCGGGGATTTCACATACGTCTGTCCCACCGAGCTCGTCGCTCTCGCCGCTCTGAAGGAGCAGTTCGCGGCCATCGGCGTGAAGGTGTTCGTCGTGAGCACCGACAGCAAGTTCTCCCACAAGAACTGGAACGAAATCGAGCTGTCGAAGGCGATAGGCGGCAACTATCCGTTCCCGATGTTATCCGATACGCTCGGGACTATCGGCTCTCCCTACGGCATATTCAGGGCATCCGAAGGGACCGACCTTCGCGGCGTGGTGCTCATCGACAAAAAAAGCATAGTCCAGCTTGTCTACGTCAACGCCCCTCCGATAGGCAGGAACCCGAAGGAGATACTGCGTCTGGCGATGGCGCTCAAAGAGAACGACGACAGCGGCGGACGCGTCATACCGGCCTGCTGGATGCCGGGAGAGGACACTATAGACCCGACGTTCGACAACTCGGGCAATATGTGGAACAACTATCACGGGATATTGGAAGCCAAAAAGGAAAAATAGGGATAAATACTACTCCGGGAGCGTATATGATTCCGCCTCCGGGTTCACTCATAAAAAAAGGATCCGGGCCGATTTACCAGCCCGGATCTTTTTTATCGAACGAGAGCGGATTTGTGTCACAGACCCGCGCTTATCGCGTCGCCGCTTCTGACCCTGCCGCCTTTTATCACGCGGCAGAAGATGCCCTTCTTCGGCATGATGCAGTCGCCGCTCAATTGATACACCTGACATTTCGAGTGGCACTCCTTGCCGATCTGGCTCACTTCGAGGACACATTCCCCGGCGTTCAGCCGGTCTCCGATCGCGAGCGACCCCAGGTCGAAGCCTTCCGTCGTCAGGTTTTCGGCGAAGCTGCCGGGCACTAGATCCGGCAGCTTCGCTCTCATTGTGTCTATATCCTCGGAGGCGATCAGGCTCACCTGTCTGTGAGCGAAACCTCCGTGCGCGTCGCCATCTATGCCGAATTCCTCTATCAGCGCCGCCTCTTTCACGTCTTCCTTGATCGTTCCCTTTTCGCGGGATGTACAGACCGCTATTATGCGGCCCGCCCGGAGATCCGGCATCAGTCGGCCACTCGCGACGTCTCCGCGATGAATGCCTCTTCCTCCTCGAACTCGCAGCACGCGCCGCACGACACGCTGCTCGGCGGGGAGAACGACGACTTGCCGCTCTTGCGCTCGCGGTAGTTGGCTACGGCCGCGCGAAGCGCTTCCTCGGCCAGGAGCGAGCAGTGGAGCTTCTCCGGCGGAAGCCCGCCAAGCTCTTTGGCGACCTCCCTGTTCGTTATCCGGAGCGCCTCGTCGATCGTGAGCCCCTTCACCATCTCCGTCGCCATCGAACTCGTGGCGATCGCCGCCGCGCAGCCGAACGTCTCGAACTTCACGTCGCGGATGACCTCGTTCTCGTCGACGTCGAGGTAAATTTTCATGACGTCTCCGCATCTCGGGTTGCCGACCTCGCCGATTCCGTCGGCGTCGGGAAGGTCTCCGACGTTGCGCGGATTCATGAAATAATCTATAACTTTTTCGTTGTACATCTGCTGCATTTGTATTTAGCCTCCTTTGTACGGTGACATCTTTCTGAGAAGCTCGACTATCGGCGGAAATTTCTCGAGCACGTAGTCGATATCCTCATCTGTGGTGTCACGCCCAAGCGTCAATCTTACGGAGCCGTGGGACGTCGCGTGATCGAGCCCCATCGCCAGCAGCACGTGGCTCGGTTCGAGGCTGCCGGATGTGCAGGCGCTTCCGCTCGATACGCCTATCCCCGCGTAGTCCATGCGGAGCAGGATGCCCTCTCCCTCTATCATTTTAACGCAAACGCTTCCGTGAAACGGGAGGCGTTTCGTCCTGTGGCCCGTTATAAACGAGTTCGGAATACGCGCTATTATACCATCGAGAAGTTTATCGCGCAAACGGGAGACCCTGGCCTCTTCTCCGGTTTCGTGAAGACGGGAGGCCAGCTTCGCCGCCTCTCCAAAGCCGACTATTTCGGCCGTGTTCTCCGTGCCGGATCTGATGCCGTATTCCTGTCCGCCCCCGTGGACGAGCGGCACGATCTTGATGCCCTTGCGTATGTAAAGCGCTCCGATGCCCTTGGGCCCATACATCTTGTGGGCCGACATCGTGAGCATGTCGACCGGCAGATTTGAAACGTCCACCGGAATATGGCCGGTCGTCTGAACCGCGTCCGTGTGAAAGAGCGCCCCGCGTTCGCGGCATATCGCGCCGAGTTCTTCTATCGGGTTTATCGTGCCCACTTCGTTGTTCGCGTGCATTACGCTGACGAGCAGCGTGTCGTCGCGGATGGCCTCTTTGAGTGTCTCGGGACGCACCATGCCGAACTCGTCGACCGGCAGGAACGTCACTTCGCAGCCGTTTTTGCCGAGCCATTTGAACGTGTCCATGATCGCGTGGTGTTCTATCGCCGACGTTATAATGTGCTTGCGGCCCTTCTTGTCCGCCCAGACCGAACCCTTTATGGCGAGGTTGTCGGCGGCGCTTCCGCTTCCGGTGAACACTATCTCCGTCGGTTTCGCCCCAATGAGCGACGCCACATTTTCCCGCGCCTCGTCGACCGCGCGCCGCGCGTCCCGCCCCCATTGATGAAGGCTGTTGGGGTTTCCCGCTATGGCGGAGAAGTAGGGCAGCATAGCGTTTAGAACATCTTCGGCCACTGCGGTTGTCGCCGAGTTATCCAGATAAACTTTTCGTGGTTCCATATATTCCACCTCATCTCAAGCTTGTTTCTGAGTTATTATTACCTGGTACGTATTACGTAGCGAAAATTATACACCTATTTCATAGGAAAAAACTAGTAATTTATGAAACGAACCGTGACAATTTTTCGCGATGATCGACGTGTTAAAATTTACACCGATACCGTCGTTTAAGTCAAGGAGGAAGTGCCATGTTCGATTTCAACACGAGAGTTGTCCCGTATCTGACCCCTCTCGAACATGAGGATATAGTCCGTCTGTTGGAGCGCGACGGGCTGTCGTTCGACGAAGGCGCGGACGCCATAGCGCTGGTGGACGACATTGATGGAAACATCGCGGCGACCGCCAGCCTGTTCGGCAGCGTCATCCGCATGGTGGCCGTGGATCCGGCGCGCCAGGAATCCGGGCTTTCCGCAATGGCCATATCGTCCCTGATGGAGGCGTCGCGGATGAACGGCTCGTCGCGGCTCTTTCTTTTTACGAAGCCGGAGACGGCCCCTCGTTTCGCCTCGCTGGGCTTCAGGAACATAGCGGAGACGAGCGCCGTGTCGCTCCTGGAGACCGGAGCGCCCGGCATAACGGATTACAGGGAATACCTGGCGGAACGCCGCGTACATGACGCGGGCGGGCCTAAAATCGGCTGCATAGTCGTGAACTGCAACCCGTTCACCCTTGGGCACAGATATCTCATGGAGCGCGCGTCCGAGGCCTGCTCGCGTTTTTATGTCATAGTGGTCGAGGAGAACATGTCGAGGTTTTCTTTCGAGGACAGATACGAGATGGTTCGCCTCGGAACGGGGGACATCCGCAACATGACGCTGCTTCGAAGCGGCCCTTACGCCGTGTCTAGCGCCACATTTCCCACGTATTTTCTCAAGGACCGCGGTGAAAAATCCGCGGCGCTCCAGCAGACGAGGCTCGACCTCGCCCTGTTTCTGCGCCTCTATGTCCCGGCACTGGGCATAAACGTCAGGTTTGTCGGCACGGAGCCCATGAGCCCCGTCACAAATATGTACAACGACGCCATGAGGGAAGTTCTGGTTCCGTCGGGCGTCGAGGTCGTCGAGGTCGAGCGGATGCCGTCGGAGTTCGGAGACCCGGTGTCGGCGTCGGCCGCCCGCGCCGCCATGGACTCGGGCGACATCTCGCGGATGTCGTCGTATCTGCCCGCGGCCACGCTCGATTATCTGAAGGAGCGGCGCCTCATTTGACGCCACTGACGCCGCCGAACCCGTTCGGAGAGGACGCCCGCCTCCGCCGTCTCCTCGCGTCGCGCGACGAACGGGCGGCTGTGCAGCGAGCCTTGGCCGGCGTCCGCGGCGTGACCTGTCTCGTTCAGATAATGATAAACATTCCGGGGCTGCCAAAGAGCCTCGAACGCGATTTCGAGGCTATGAGGTCGGCGGGGGACATTTTGCTTGACGCGATCGGTTCCTCCCCCGCAGTCGGGGTTTTTCTGCGAAACTACGCCGGCCCTGCCGGGATTTTAGCGTTCGCTCATCCATGCGCGCGCGACATCAAAACGGCGGCGATGCGGGTCGAGGACGAAAATGAATGGGGAAGGGCGTTCGATATGGACGTGATAACCTCAACGGGGCAGCTGTCCAGAACGAGCCTCGGAGGCCGCGCCCGGTCGTGCGCGCTGTGCGGCGAGCCGGCCAAGATATGCGCGCGCGAGAGGAGACACCCGGTCACCGAGCTTCGGGAGGAGATCCGCCGTCTTCTCTCCCTTGTTCCGCAGACTCGACGTCCTTCAGATAACTTCTCCATATCCTGATCGCCATATAGGCCAGCAGAGAGCCGCCCGCCAGTCCCCACGCTATCGTCCGCGGCTGTCCGCGACCCATGAGATAGCCGCCGACGCCTCCTAACGCGTATCCGAAAAACACGATGACGGTCATGGAACAGATCAGAGTGGCTATTCGCTTGACCGTGATACTTGTCTCCACATTCATCCGAAAACCTCCTGCCTTTATCCGCAAATTATAGTAGAATTGGACGGCACTAAACGACTGCATAGTGTGAAAATTTCTTATAGATGTCTATTTAATATTTGAAGGAGCGGTTTGAATGGAGAGCGGATCGATACCGTCGTTCGACCTGAAGCGCAACTACGCGCGGGTGGAGGCGGAAATAAAGGAAGCTGTGGAGCGCGTCATGGCGTCGACCCAGTTTATACTCGGGCCGGAGGTTGCGGAATTTGAGCGCGAGGTCGCGGGCTATCTGGAGGCAAAACGCACAGTCACCTGCGCGTCGGGCACTGACGCCCTCATTTTGGCGCTCATGGCGCTCGATATAGAGCCGGGGGACGAAGTGATAACGACCCCGTTCAGTTTCTTCGCCACCGTGAGCTGCATAACGAGGCTCGGCGGGAGGCCGGTGTTCGCGGATATCGAGCCGGCTTCGTACAACATATCGGCGCCTCATGTGCGCGAGGCCGTGACCGCCCGTACGAAAGCGTTCATCCCGGTGCATGTGTTCGGACAGATGTGCAGGCTGGAGGACATAATCGGCGCGCTGTCATCAAAGGGCATAGCGACGGCGGAGGACTGCGCGCAGGCGTTCGGCGCCCACAGGAGGGCCGATTCGAGGATCATCCGCGCCGGCACATGGGGAGAGCTCGGCTGTTTCTCGTTCTTTCCGACGAAGAACCTCGGGGCGTTCGGGGACGCTGGTATGGTCGCGTCCGGCTCCGAAAAATTGGCGGATCGCCTGTCGAGGCTGCGGGTCCACGGATCAGCGTCGAGCTACCTTCACGACGAGATAGGGATAAACAGCAGGATGGACGCCATCCAGGCCGCGATACTGAGGGTGAGGCTGCGTCACATAGAGACGTGGACGGAGGAGCGCCGCGAGGCGGCGCGCCGTTACGGGCTGCTGTTCGCCGAGCGCGCCCTCGGGGAGCATATCGAGCTTCCGGTCGAGACCCCCGGCAACAGGCACACGTACCACCAGTACGTCGTTCGCGCGACACGCAGGGACGAGCTGCAAAAGTTCCTGGCGGAACGCGGCGTGGCGTCGAGAGTGTATTATCCACTCGCGCTGCATCTCCAGCCGTGTTTCGGTTATCTCGGCTACAGGAAGGGCGATTTCCCGGAGGCCGAGAAGCTCACGGAGGAAGCGCTGGCCCTTCCGATGTTCCCTGAGCTCACCATGCCGGAGCAGGAGAGGGTGGCCGACGCCATTGCCGAATTCTACTCGAAGCGGGCGAAGTGAGACATTGTAATTGACTAATATTGTCTTTTGTTGAAATTTCTGATATAATTTCATTACAAAGGAGGGTGATAAATGTATCCCGCAATGTTTGATCCTACATATATGATGCTGGTGATACCGGCGATCCTTCTGGCGTTGTACGCGCAGATGAGGCTAAAGTCTACGTTCGCCCGCTACAGCGCGATCCACGCGTCGCGGGGAGTGAGCGCCGACTACGTCTCCAGGATGCTGCTCGACAGCTATGGCCTCGGCAACGTCAGGATAGAACGCGTGCCGGGCAGCCTCACTGACCACTACGATCCGAGGAGCAAGACGCTGCGCCTTTCCGATTCCGTCGGCGGCAGCTCGAGCATAGCCGCGATAGGCGTCGCGGCTCACGAGGTCGGACACGCCATTCAGGACAAGGAGGGCTACGCGCCGCTGCGCTTCAGGAACGCGTTCGTTCCCGTGGCGAGCATAGGCTCGAATTCGGCTTTCATGTTCTTTTTCATCGGGCTCATGATGAGGGCGTCGGTATTGATGAATATTGGAATACTGCTGTTCCTCTGCGCCGTCGTATTCCAGTTTGTGACGCTTCCTGTCGAGTTCGACGCGTCGAACCGCGCGCTTCGCGTGCTGGCGAGCACCGGAACGCTCTCGCAGTCCGAGATAGCCGGGGCCAAAAGCGTGCTGTCGGCGGCGGCTCTGACGTATGTGGCCGCGACTCTGATGGCCGTCATGCAGTTGCTGTATCTCATCATGAGGTCGCGTGGGAGGAGAAACTGACTCTTGTGCATAATCGAAACTCTGGGTAGACTGAGGGGTGACGAAAGTTCCGTCACCCTGTTTTTTGGCGCGCGGACAGAGCTGCATTATTTTGCGGGGGATGCTGGATGAGGGGAATAGAGGGCGCTTTGAAGGTACTGGAGGATGTGGAACGCGGAATGTTCGCCTCCGAATCGCTGCGGCATGTCCTGCGCGCAATAGAGCCCGCAGAGAGAAAGCTCGCCTCCACCATGACTTATATAACGCTGCGCCGGATGGGGCTTTGGCGGCATTTGCTCGCCAAATACTGCCGGAGGCCGATCTCGTCGCTGGGCCATGATACGGCGCTGTCCCTCATCGCCGGTATCGCCGGAGTGCTCGAGCTCCAGCACTTCAAGCCCGGCGTGCTGGTGAACGCTCTCGTGCAGAGGGCGAAGGGCGCTTCAGGGGAAGCGTCCCGCGAGCCGGGGCTCATAAACGCGGTTCTGCACTCCGTTATGGAGTCGGCGCCAGCTTATATCGAAAAACTCAGAAAATCGCCCGAACTTCGCGACCAGGCTCTCGCGTATGGTGTG
>JAITOL010000069.1 GCA_031289955.1 Synergistaceae bacterium | reverse complement strand
CTGACAATATTTTTGACCCCATTTCTCCCTGACGCCGAGGCGCTCATCCGAAACTTTGTTGCCTCTCTGCCTGCTCCATTACTGCGTTTGTTCCCAATTTTCAGCTGCGAAAGTTGAGTTCAGGATTTCGACTGCGATGTTTCGCTCCTTCATTTTGGAGATTTCATCGAGGAACTTCGGGTCGAACAACGAGAACCCGGTGTCCACGTCGGAGAAGAGGTTGATAACGCCTTCGCTCTTAATGCTCGCTTTCAGCAATTCGTTTATGCGGGCGTTTATCTCCATCAGCGACAAGGGTTTGCCTTCTCCTGTAATCCTGGTGAGCAGCGTCCGCACCGCCTCAAAGTATGCCGCCTCGAAACGCTGGTCCGCGTCTATAAGGCTCCGACAGAGTGAGAGGGCTTGCCGCAGCAGCAATGCTTCCTTGAGGTACGCCTCCCTTTGTTTTTCCCTGTCCACGCCGGATAAGAAGTTTACCCCTCCGCTGATCGCCCTGGCTCGGACCAAATCTGTTGAGGATTTGTTCATGAAGCCTGAGTAATCGAATCCGTAAAGCAAATCGCGGCAAACCTCCAGCTTCTCGATAAATTTAGGCAGCGCGGTTTTGACGACGTCGGTGTCCCCGTAATTCTTTTTGTCGCGGTTGGTATAGTCGTTCATCGCCTGTTTCAGCGCGGAAGCGATACCTACGTAATCGACTATCAGACCGCCCTCTTTTTGTACGACCGTATCGCCGACTTTATGTGAGAATACGCGGTTCACGCGAGCTATGGCCTGCATGAGATTGTGACCGGCCATAGGCTTATAAACGTACATCGTCGCGAGCGACGGCACATCAAAGCCCGTAAGCCACATATCGACAACAATGGCGATTTTCAGCGGGGAGCTGTTGTCCTTGAACATCTTCGCCATGTCGTCCTTGTGGCGTTTGTTGCCGATAACCTCGCGCCATTCCTCCGGGTCGTTGTTGCCGCTGGTCATAACAACGCCGATGCGACCGTCATCTCCGTCTTTTCGCCAGGCGGGGCGCATTTCAAGCAGCTTGCGGTATATTTTCATGGCTATCGGTCTGGAATAGCCGACGATCATAGCTTTGCCCGTCAATTCGTGCTGGCGGTTTTCCTCGTAGTGCCTGATAATATCCTCACAGAGCGCGTCTATCGTCTGTTCCGCGCCAAGGATGCTGTCCATCCGCCCAAGTTCCTTCTTGCTCTTTTCGATGGCATACGGCTCGGCGTTTTGTGCCATAACGTCATATTCGTCGTCGATGAGCCGCAGGGTATCCTCGTCCAGTTTGAGATGGATAACGCGGCTCTCGTAGTAGACAGGGCGGGTCGCGCCGTCTTCAACGGCCTGGGTCATATCATAAATGTCGATGTAGTCGCCGAATACTTCGATGGTCGATCTGTCTTTGGCCGAGATGGGCGTTCCGGTGAAGCCTGTGTAGGTAGCGCCAGGCAGGCTGTCGCGGATAATGCGCGCCGTGCCGAGAATGACGCGGCCCGTATTCGCGTCCACGCGCTCTTCAAGCCCGTACTGCCCTCTGTGGGCTTCGTCGGCCATAACTACGATATTGCGGCGGTCGGACAGAGCTTCGGAACTTTCCTCAAACTTTTGCATTGTCGTAAAGATAATCCCGTTGGCTTGCCGTCCGTCGAGCAGTTCTTTGAGATGTGCGCGGCTCTTGGCCTGTTGCGGGGTCTGCCGCAAGAAGTTGGCGCATTTCATGAATTGTCCGAAAAGCTGATCGTCCAGGTCGTTGCGGTCCGTCAATACAACGATAGTTGGGCTTGAGAGCGTCTCTTGCAATAGATGGGCATAGAACACCATCGACAGCGATTTGCCGCTGCCCTGCGTATGCCAGAATACTCCACCCCTGCCATCCGTTTCGGTTGCCTTCACTGTGGACGCGACGGCTTTTTTCACCGCAAAATACTGATGGTACGCGCCGAGTATTTTCGCGTCCCCTGAGAAGCATATAAAATTTTTGATGATGTCGAGTAGCCTCTCTTTGTCGAACATGCCTTCGATGAAAGTGTCGAACTGAGCGAACCGCGTGTTTTCGTAGCTGCCGTCCTTTGTCTTCCACTCCATGAAGCGGTCTTCATCCGCGGTTATCGTTCCGGCCCTGGATGTCGCGAGGTCGCTCATAACGCAAAAAGCGTTGTAGATAAACAGTGATGGAATTTCTTTCATATAATTTCGGAGCTGGCGGTACGCTTCGCTCGCGTCCGTCTCTTCCCGCGAAGGGGACTTCAATTCGAATATCACTACTGGCAGCCCATTGAGGAACACTATTACGTCCGCTCTTTTTTCGCTGTTTTCGGTGATTGTCCATTGATTGGCTGCTGTGAAGGCGTTGCGTTCGGTGTTTTGAAAGTCCGCGAGGCAGATGAGCGCCGCCCGCTGTTCGCCTTTGTCGTGGTAATTCACCGACACGCCGTTTTGGAGGTAGTCCATAAACTGGACGTTCTTTTGAAGAAGCGTCCCGCCTTCGACATTGCGCAGCTTATACACGGCCTCGGTAAGCGCCGCCTCCGGCAGCTTAGGATTGATCCGCCGCAGAGACGGCAAAAGTTCCTCAGAATAAATAGGGTCGGCATAATCCCGTGTTATGTCCGGCGCGTAGACATAGTTATACCCGAGCGTATCGCGGAAGATTTCTATGACTGCACTCTCATAGTTGGCTTCGGTATAGGACATAGGGGAGCCTCCTCATCGGTTTTGGTCGTTTTGTATATAATACCCTATTCAGGCGATAAATCATCATTTAGCGGCTTGGAAAAGGATCATGAGTCATAAAGGTCAGAGATATATCAAATAAAAAAGGGGAAAACAG
>JAITOL010000067.1 GCA_031289955.1 Synergistaceae bacterium | reverse complement strand
TTTACTCTAATTGGTGCATTGTTGTTTATTAATTTACCATGTCGAGAGGGTATTGAGAAGTCAACCGGAAGAAATTCGAGCTCATTTTGCCCGGCCTTTGCGAATTATAAGGCCGGGCGTATTATATCGGGATTATAATTTCAGTTCCATGTACGCCCTGTCCATCCTTTCCCTGTCTATGCCGATGTACCTCAAGGTAATCCTGCTTGCTGAGTGATTCAGGAGTTTCTGAACAAGCCCAATATCCCCGCCCGTCATTTTATACACATGATACCCGAAAGTTTTGCGGAGCGAGTGAGTGCCTATATTTTCCAGACCCACGGATTCCCCGGCCGCGCTGATGATTCTCCATGCCTGCCACCTGCTCAATGTCCCGCCTTTTTTGGAGGGAAATAACGGTTCCTCGCGGTCACAGCCATGACGTTTGCCGAGGTAATCCGACAACGCGACCCTGACGGATTCGTTTATAGGGAATCGCTTGGTTTTCCCGGTCTTTTTTTCTTTCAATTCCACGATTTTCAGGATTTGCCCTTCGTCATCCAGCACGTCCCCTATCGAGAGCGAGAGCAGGTCGCTGATCCGAAGGGCTGTGTTGATCCCCATGATGAACAATAATCTGTCCCGCCCCCCTCTTTCCTTCAAAATTACCTTCATCTCAGCGATTTTTTCCATATCCCTGATCGGATCGACTTCCATCTCTCCCTGCCCCCCATACTTGAAATTAGCCTGCCAGGAGAAATGATGATGCCACTTGGGGGCAATTCATTTCAATGCACCAATTAGAGTAAACTGTTGCGTTCCGCGATAAGCGAGGTTTGATGATGAGGAAAAATTTTGCCTCGGGCGTTTTGTTGATCATGTTCCTTATATCCGGCTTTGCTGTTCTCATCGTATCGCTCTACTCCCGTTCGCTCGCCGGTTATTTGGTGGACGAGATGGAGTACAACATCGAGAGCCGACTCATAGAGGTCAGCAAAAATGGGGCGTCGCTGGTCACAGCCGATGAACTCGAACGATTTCGCGAGGCCGGCGATATGAATCTGCCGGAGTATCAGGCGCTGCGAGAGCTTCTGCGCGACTTCTCCATAGACTCGGACGTGCTCTACGTCTATTACCTGCGGGTGGAGAACGGCATGCTGCGGTATATCGTCGACAACGACTTCGACGAGGCGACGCGCGTCGGGCTGGATACCCCTTCCGCCGACGTTACGCTCGCGCCGGGACTCGCGTCCGCCGCCGAAGGCCGCGCCGAGTGTTCAGGCCTGGGCAATTACATGACGAATTGGAAGGGGCTTCTGTCGGCCTACGCGCCTATCCGGGACAAGGACGGCAGGGTTGCCGCCGTCTGCGGAGTGGACATCAACGACGAGATGATTCTGGCGGCGAGGGACAGGACGCGCCTGCTCTGGGCGCTGGAGCTCGCGACAGTCGTCGTCGTGTTCGCCAGCGGGTTTTTCTGTCTCGTCGGGTATCGCCGCGAGACCAAGATAGCGCGTGAATCCAACATAACGAAGAGTAAATTTATGTCGAAAGTGAGTCACGAGATGAAGACGCCTCTCGCCGTGATATCCGTCAAGGCGCAGTTCGCCTCGGCTCTGCTCAAAAGAGGCGGGGATCTGTCCGAGGTACGCGAGTCGCTGGACAATATGAGGGATGAGGCAGATCGCTTGGCGCGCATGTCGGACGCGATGATCGCCCTGGAAATCGCCGGCAGCTCGTTCAATGAAATTGGCGACCTGGACGCGGGTTATCTGCTCCGCGAAATTTCAGCTATCTACAGAACCCTCGTCGAGCACGACGGCAACCGTCTCTCGACCGATATCCCGGACGACATGCCGCGTATCAGTGGAAACGCGGACGAAATATCGCAGGTTCTCATCAACCTGATCTCAAACGCCAACAAGCACACGAAGAACGGCGACATAAGCGTCGCGGCGGCCTGGAGCGGAGAAACAATGACGGTGACTGTCGCTGACAACGGAGAGGGCGTGCGTCCGGAAACACTGCCGGAAATTTTCGAGCGGAGACCGCTGCGCGCGCCGGACGGCAAAGTGAACGGAATGGGGCTCTCCATTTGCAGGGACATCGTAACGAGCCACGGAGGACGAATCTGGATGGAGAACTCGCCAGGCGTTGGAACCGCAGTGCGCTTCACTCTCCCTGTTCGGGGGAGGGACGAATCTTGAGCGGCAAGAGAACTATTTTGCTAGTTGACGACAACAGGGATATCCTCTCCACTACGAAGCAGTGGCTGGCGATGTGCGGATATGAGGTTTTGACCGCGAACGACGCCAGGAGCGCGCGCGAAATATTTACCTCGCCCGATTCGCCGCGCCTCGACCTCGTCGTGCTGGACATACTTCTGCCCGACGGCAATGGGCTCGACTTGTGCCGCGAGATACGCGCGATCTCGGACATCCCGGTGTTATTCCTGACTTCGCTGGGAGAGAACGACGACATCGTGGCTGGTTTTCGAAACGGCGGGGACGATTACCTGACAAAACCGTTCGACCTCAACGTGCTCGAGGCTCGGATAGAGGCGATTCTGCGTCGGATCCGCAGCGTTCCCGCGAGCGAGTTGTCGGCTGGAAATCTCAGGCTCAACCTCGCCTCTTGCCGCGCGTTCTTTGGCGACACGGATATCCTTCTGACCCCTAAAGAGTTCTCTATTCTGAAATTGTTCGTCCAAAACCCGGATCGCGGCATCCAGGTCGGCGAAATTTACCGGACTGTCTGGGTGATGGAACCGATTGACGACTTCCACGCCGTAAATCAGCACATCTACTGCATCAGGAAAAAGCTGAGCCAATATGAGGAAATTGGGATCGAAATAGAGTCGGAAAGAAATACCGGATACCGGATGACGGTAAAAGCGCCCCGAAGGTCAAGAAAAAATGATCTTCGACGCCTCTGATTTTCGCCTTAAAACTATACAATTTATTGAAAGACCGATAGTAGCGTTATTATCTGGATTATCCGGAATAAAAATCGACAGGGGATATGAGGAAGATGACTGACGTTTCGACGGTTTCCCGCACATTTGCCGCTGAACAACGCCGCATCGCGGAAATACGCGACTTTATCGATGAAATACTGAGCGGTTGCGTTTCGGCGGAATTCCTCACTATGTTCAAGCTCATAGCCGACGAGATACTCGCAAACGTGTCCATGTACGCATACGACGACGATGCCGATAAATGGCTTGAAGTCAGCATCAGCGTAAAGGGAGGGGTGGCGTTCATGGCGTTTTCGGACGAGGGGAAACCCTTCGACCCGATGTCCGCGCCCGAACCTGACACGGATCTCTCTGCGGAGGAGCGCGAACTCGGCGGGCTAGGCATTTACATAGTGAAAAACCTCGTCGACGAGACGAGTTATTCCCGTGAGGACGGCCGCAATATCCTGACGATAAAGAAGAAAATATGATTCGATTTATTTAGTCGCGCACAAGACTTTCACGGCGAGCGGCGTGAAGTTGACACTGTCGCGTGTTCCGGACGTCGTAATGAAGGTTTTGTCGATGACCGGGCTGACGGATCGTCTGAATATCGAATGACGTTAAAGCGTTCCCTGGGTTCCGCTTGTTTTCATCACCAGTATCGTCACGTCGTCCGACTGCTCGGCGCCCCCGGCATGGGACACAACCGCCGAATCGATCGCGAGCACGGATGCCGATGAGTCTTTCTCCGAGTCGAATATCTCCCTCGCGAGCGAGAGCAGCCTCTCTTCCCCGTACAGTTCTTTTTTCTCGTTCATGGCCTCAGTGACGCCGTCCGTGTAAAGGACGAAGGCGTCGCCCTCCCCAAACGGGATTTCCTGGAGGGTATACTCCACGCCTTCTATATATCCCAGCGCGCAGTTTTTCTCGACTTTCAGGTATTCCGGCGCCCCGTTCCTGACTATCAGGGGCGGATTGTGTCCCGCGTTCGAAAACTCGATTGCGCCCTTGCGCCTGTCGTAGAT
>JAITOL010000066.1 GCA_031289955.1 Synergistaceae bacterium | reverse complement strand
ACGGTTTTTTCCAAAAAACTCTCCATAGATCACCGCACATGGGCGAAGGAACTCGTGGGCGTGAGAAACAAACTCGCGCACATCGGCGGGACGGATTTTTCCGACGACGATACGTGGCGTGCGCTGGACACTATGTCTCGGCTCTGCGATCAGATCGACCCGGAAAGCGCGGAGGGGATTCGCGGAATGCTTCGCACATTGCGTTATGGTTCCTCAGACGGCTCTACCGCCGTCAAAGAGTCTGTGCCCGCTCCTAATACAGCGAAAGATAAGAAGGCCGGTATTTTGAGCGAAACGCCGGCCCTCGGTCTTCCGAGCTGGCGCGATGTTATCGAGCCTCACCCCGACGTTGCGCAGGGGCGCTATAAAAACGCGGAATTCGCCTATGCTAGGGAGCGCTCCGACGGTGCGCGACCAGAATGTGCGCGGCATCGAGAAATCCCGGCTTCGCTTGGGCGTCGTTCAGCCTGGGGAGAACATCGCCAATTTCAATGACGCGCTCACGACATTGCAGTCGGCCTTGGCTTACCTGTACACAAATCCATCCGGGGATCGCTTCTGGTACGACACGCGCCCGACCTTGAGAAAAACAGTCGAGGACCGCGCTACCCAGGTTGCCGCCTCCGACGTGGAATACGAAATAGAGACGCGTTTGCACGAGCTTCGCAAAGAACCTCCGTTCGCCGGAATCCACATTTGTCCGGGCTCGTCGCTTGATGTGCCGGACGAACAGGCAGCAAGACTGGTGATATTGCGCCCCTCCGAGGAATACAAGGCGTCAAACCAGAACAACATCGCGATTACGGCGGTGAACGACATCTTGGGCAATCGCGGAAACACGCCCCGTATCTACAGAAACATGCTGGCGTTTATCGCCCCCGACCAGGACATGATGTTGTCTCTGAAACAGGAGGTCAGGAGATTCATCGCGTGGCGTTCAATTGGGACACCATCCGTATAAGCGGCGGCGGCGACTCCATCATTACAAAAGCCGCAAAAAAAATGCTTCAGAACGAAGCGGTCATCACCCAGTGGGCGCCGGCGCTGCTTCTGATGGAGACTGAGCGCAACATCACCGGATGGCCTGTCGCCGCAAATTGTTCGCACCATATCGGAAAATTGCCGGACGTTGAAAGTCAGGGATTTTGGGTTTGAGGAAAATTTGAGCAAATGCTGAGGCCAATTTGTCAATATTTATCATTATGAAGAGTGACAATTTTTGCGATTTTAGGTATTATTACGCTATATCGAACGGCAGGAGGGGATTTTATGTCCAAGCTCGCTCCGTGGGAGGTCGAGGAAAACAACCGCTGGAAAACCGACGACGTACAACCAGAGCAAACGGCACTTTCTGTCACTCAGGATTTATCGCCGGGAGACAGGCTTCTAGTCTTCACAGCCACCGACGTCACTGACGCGCCGGATTCAGGCGACGCGAGTCCGCAGATCGACGCTATAATCGCCGAGATGGACGTTCAGACGGCGGGCGAACTGAGGAGAAGGACCGCGGAGTTCAACATCTTCGTCGATGATTACATGAGGGTAAAAGACGCGCGAGAGGAAATGGAGAGGCAGCTCGCCGATATAAGTTCGACACTCTTTCAGGGCTGCGAACTGAGGCATCTTCCCAAGAGATACGAGGACATCTCAGCTGAGCTCGAGGAAAATTGGACGCGGCGCAAGATATCGAGAAGCGCAATTAAAAGAGGGATATTCCTCGCCACTGAATTGATAAACGCATTCCCCGTCTATAAATATTACCTCCCTCTTCAGGAACCGCTGCGCCTCTTCGAATGCGTGCGGGAACGCCTCGATCCCTCCCAGCTCTCTCTTGTGCTCGGCAAAATAAGGCGAGTCCTGGACGATCTCTATCAGGATCAGGGTTTCAAAGCCATGAGGTGCCACGCCTGCGATCGGCTCGTGAGCCTCTACATCCGTGCTCGCGAACTCGAAAAGGCCATAGAGGCGTGCGACTGCGGAATGACGTTCGAGGACGCCTCGGTGCGCCCTCCGAAGAGGTTCGCGCACAGGAAAAAAATCCTGAGCAGAGAGCTTGAAAAACAGAAAAGCGCGCAAAATTCGTGGAGCGTCGACTACGACGCCAAATTTAAAAGATCAGTTTCCCGACACGACCTTTGCGACGCCGCTTTTAACTAGCCAGGCCCGCGCCCTCTCGCGTATGTCCCCCTGAAGAACCACTCTGGGGCCCTCGGCGTGAGAACCGCAGCCGAGCCCCTTTCGCATTGCCCTGGCGAGCTCGGACACGGTGTTCTCGTCCGGCTCGGGCTTCAGCCACAGCACCGTCACGATCCTGCCTCCCCTGCCGGACGTTTCTTTATAAAGCGTCGCCTGGACTATCGAGGCGAAAAACGACGCCAGATTCGGCGCCGCCGCACACGCTGCGGGCGGAGCCGCAGGGGCTCGCGTGGGGTCTGTGTCATCGCGGGTTTTCCCGAGCGCCTCTCCGATGGAGAGCGAAAGAACCGGGCCATCAACGGATATGTCGGGATCGTCGATTTTTCTCCTTTTTTTCGGCGCCTCAATCGCCTCCGTCGCGAGGAGTCTGCCCTCCGGTCCCGAGATTCATCCTCACCGTTATCGAGCAGCCGGCGTCGGGCTTTGAATCTATCTCGAGCTTACCCCCCAAAAGCTGGGCGCGCTCGTACATGTTCGAAAGACCCCTATGCCCTTCGAGCCTCAGCTTCTCGTAATCCGACGGTATTTCGATGAAGCCTGTCCCGTCGTCGGAGACCCTGAAGACCAGAGTGCCGCCGTCTATGAAAAGGGCAGCTTCGACCGCGGTGGCCCCGCCGTGGCGGACCGAGTTGGAGACGGCCTCCTGTAATATCCTGATTATAGCGAGGGAGTACTCCTCCTGAAGGTCGAAGTCCCTCTCGGTGGAGATGTTTATCCTGACGCCGTATGTGCCGGAGAGGCGCTCCGCGATTTCTTCCAGAGCGGAGGAGATGCCGAGAGCCAGCCACGACGGCGACAGGTCGTCGCAGTAGTCGCGTATCTCGTTTGCCGCGTATTGAGATATCCTCTCGGCCTCGTCGAGTTTTTCGCGCGGGGCGCCACGCTCACCATCGATCTGGGCTAGCTGTATGCGCTTTATGGCCGCGACGACCGATTGGAGCGGCCCGTCGTGCAGCTCGCGTGCCAAGCGGCGTCTCGCGTCCTCCTGAACCCGCACGATGTCGCTTATGTAGCGCAGTCTTAAGTGTTCCTTGGCCACGGCCTCGACCGCCGACTTTTCGATCACACCCGACAGGGCGTCGACCTCGTAGAGAGGCGAGCGTTCAAATCGCGGCACGTCGCGGCCCCACGTCGTCCGGCCGGTCATTTCGACGATGGAGCGGACCGGAATCACGAGATACTTCCAGAGCGCCGCTATCCCAACGAGAACCGCGGCGGACGAGACCATGACGGCGATGAGCCAAGCGTTCCACACCCTCGAAATCGAGCTCAGAAGGTTTGTCTTCGAGGCGGCTACCAGAACGTAATTACCGCTGGCGAGCTCGCGCACGACGACCACGTAGCGGGTTCCGTCCTCCTCCACCTCAGATGGGATGCCGGAGAGCAGTTCCTCCCCCCAGAGGGGGGCGAGCGCCTCGGCCCCGTTGGAGCCGCCAATCGGCCGTCCTCCTCGGTCGAGTATGAGAAGTCCGCCAGACTTCAGCGACGGATCCGCAGAGAACATGCGGAAGAAAAACCTGCGCCCGAGGCTGCGGTGTCCATCGCCGCCCCGCCATTTTCCGCGCCACATCTCCATGATCCATGCGCGGGGATCCTCCTCGCCGCTCCACCCCATCCCTGTGAAGCGGGAGTTTTCGGCGAAGCTCTCCGCGATGTCTGAGACATAGGCGCTCAGCATCGAGTCGGTGACGCTCTCCTGAGCTCTGAACGCGTAAATCGAGACGGCGAGCGTCGTGCCCGTCAGGAGCGTCACGAGAAGCATGAGGAGCAAAAGTGCGTTTCTCCTCAAATCTATTCTTCCTCCTCGTCTATCTGGAGCTGATCGAGGAAAATAATTCCGCGCTTGAGGGCAATCAGGATCGCCTCGGTCTTGTTTTTCGCGCCGAGCTTGTTATAGACGGAGGCGAGATGAGCCTGGACTGTGCGTTCCGTTATGGAGAGCTTCGAGGCCACGCGATGGCCTGTCATCCCACGCGCTGTGCAGAGGAGCACCTCTCTCTCACGGGATGAGAGCTCTTCCGGCTCCGCGAAGCCTCCGGCGAACGAGACCGACGCGTCCAGATAGAGCCTGCCCTCCGACGCGGAGCGGACCGCGGCGCTAAGCTGATCGAACGGGGCCGTCTTCAGCACGAAGCCCGAGGCTCCTGCCCGCAAGGAGGCCATGACGTACTGCTGGGCTCTGTAGGCGGTCAGCATCACGATCCGCACAGGCAGCTTCGCTTTCGTGGCCCTCTCGGTGATCTCTATACCGCTGCCGTTAGGCATCTCTATGTCGAGCAGGGCCACGTCAGGCTTCAACTCGGACATGGCCCTCCAGGCCGACTCGCCGTCACCGGCCTCGGCTACCAGCTCGAAATCAGGCTCGTTTTTAATCCATGCCACGAGTCCAGCGCGGGTGAGAGGATGATCGTCTGCAAGCAGAATCCTTATCACGGCATTTCGCCTCCATGTGAATCAGGAAATTTCGCTTCGTTTTCACATACAGAACATAACAGAGGGGAGCCTTATTCACAATTGTCAAGTTCAACAATAACACAACTGAAAGATTTGGCAATGCCATTGGTGAGCGTAAAACGTATCATGACAATTACAGAAAGACGTGCCCGCCGGGCAAAATTTCAGGAGGTGTCGAGGGATGAAAAATATCGGAAACGCGAAAAAAGTTTTTGCGGCTCTCGTCGTAATAGCGGCGTTGTCGCTCGCTGGAAGCGCGTTCGCGCGCGGAGACAGGCACAGCGGATTGGAGGACGGCGACGGGCCGGGCTGGCACTGGGATAAGTCATTTGACAAGCGCGGAGGGGAGCGCGACATCGAGCTGCCCTCTGAGATTCAGGATAAGAGGAGCGAGGCGAGACGCCTTATGACGGAGCTCCGCGCCGAGTTGGAGAAGCGCCCGGTCGACAGGGAGACCGCCATCGCTCTCTTCCGCAGACACCAAGCGCTGCGAAACGAGATCAGCGAGTGGTTCTTTATAGAGCGCCTCGACAATATCTCGGATGTCGGGGGACTTAACTGACGCCGGATCAAAATTTTTCGTGAGGCGAGGGGGCTGGTCCTAGACCCCCTCGCTTTTAGATTATCTCCCCCCAGATTTTGTTCGCCACTCTGAGCCCCGCCGGGGTGAGCGCGGAGGATCTTTCGTCCGTCACGACGAGATTCGCGGGGAACTTTTCAAGCTCTTTTTTGACCTCGCCGGCGAAAATTTTTCCGTGCCGCCCCTCGAATTCACGCCAATCTATTCCGCGCTTTGTCCTCAGTGCGAGAATTGCCGCCTGCTTTGCCGCTGGTCCCGGGTCGAGCCGTTCTTCGTAGACCGTGGCCGTCCCGCTCTTGTCCGTCATGCGGACGTAGGCGTCGAGCCCGGGGGCGTTTTTCGTCCTCCTGCCGCCGGCGTTGCTCCAGGCCGATGGGCCTATGCCAATGTAGTCCCCGTCAGCCCAGTAGTTCAGATTGTGTCTGCTTTCGTGCCCGGGGAGAGCGAAGCTCGCCACCTCGTACTGGCCGTAACCCCGGCGAGGCAGAAGCCACTGGGCGTACCTGTACTGAGCGTAGCCGTCCTGGAGTACGAAATTTTCTCGGGCGAAGGGCGTGCCGTCCTCTATTGTGAGCTGGTAAATCGAGATGTGGCCTGGGGCGATCTCAAACGCCCGGCGGAGTGACTCCGCCCAGCCGCGGACTGTCCGCCCCGGCAGCCCGAACATTAGGTCCACGCTCGTCTCATAGCCTGCCGAGAGGCACATGTCGAGCGCGTCCGACGCCTGGGCCGAGTTGTGGAGCCTGCCGAGGAAGCGCAGCTCTCCGTCGTCGAAGCTCTGCGCGCCGACGCTAACGCGGGTTGCCCAGCCGCGCCACATCTCCAAATGATCCGCCGAGAGCGAGCCTGGGTTTGCCTCGACTGTGACCTCAGCTCCATCCGAGAGGGAAAACGAGTCCCGCAGAATCTCCATGAGCCGGAGCCATGCCGGGGATGAGAGGGCGCTCGGCGTTCCTCCCCCCACGTAGAGCGTGTCGATCCTCTCCAGTGGGCCGAAGTCCACCCCTCGCCTCGCTGACGTCTCAGCCCAGACGGCGCGCAAAAATTTCCCCTCGTCCCCAGGTTGTTTGACGGCGCTCGCGAACGCGCAGTATGGGCACTTCGACTCGCAGAACGGTATGTGGATGTAGAGGCAGCTCAAATCGCTTCGACTCCTGAGTCCCAGGCGCCTCGCGGCGCGGAATCAGGCCGGGCGTCCGGCGGGTTTCGCGCCCTCGAACTCGCGCTTTATCCTGTGGAAGACGAAGACGAAGAAAGCAAAAGCGACGAAACCGCCGAGGAAGAACGACAGGGACTGAAACCACCAGATGCCGGACAGTGGAAGCAGCCGTGCGAATATCCAGGCTGCGGAGACGCGGAACACCACGGAGCGCATGAGTTGGGAGAGCGTCCCGAAGACCGAGTATCCAGTGCCGACGAAAAAGCCGCTCGACAGGACGATGAATATGTTGAACGGATAACCGGGGACGGAGGCTCTTATCGCCTGCGCGGCCATCTCCTCTATCTCGGGCATGGGCCTGAAGATGCTCAGGAAGAAGTGTGGAAACGCGTAGATAATCACGCCCATCGAGCCCATCATGATGAACGCGAGGAGGATGGACGCTTTGAAGCCGGCGAGCATCCTCTCTGGGTCTCGTTTTCCGTAGTTGAAAGCGATGTAGGGCGTCAGGGCAATGTTGATCCCCGATACGAAGTTGAACGCAAGCTCCTCGATTCTCAGGCCGAGCATCCACGACGCGACCATCCGGTGTCCGAACGAGGAGAGTATCCTGTTCACGCTCCCCATCCCGAGGGCTGTGCTGGCGGTGGAGAGCCCCACAGGAATGCCGATCCAGAGGATGGATCCCCAGTAGCTCGTCAGCCTCCTGTTGGGCGAGGGGATGATTGGGACGACTATAGGGCTGCTTTTCCTCAGCTTTCGCATGAGGTAGAGCGAAGAGACTATGCGCGAGATCCACGTCGCGATGGCGGCGCCGGATATTCCCCATCCGAGCGCGAAGATGAGGATGGGGTCGAGCAGTATGTTCACGGTATTGGCGAGGCCGATCGCCTTGAACGGCGTCATCGTGTCCCCCTGAGCCCTGAAGACAGTGTTTGCCATGTAGGTGTAGCCCATGAACGGGAGCATTATGGGCATCCACATGTTGTACCTCCAGCAGAGCGTCAGGAGTTCGTCGTTACCGGAGGCGCCGATGTTGCCGAACAGGGCGTTCGAGACCGGCGGCAAAATGAGCGGTGTCGAGAGAAAGCAGACGGCGTACATGAGCGCGAGTCCTCCTGATGCTATGTGCCTCGCCGAGCGGAGGTCACCCCTGCCAAGGTTGCGCCCCATGAGTGAAATGGAGCCGCTTCCCACGCACTCGAGCGAGGCGAGGATGCACATGTTGACGGGCCCGGTGAAGGACATGGCAGCCATCGGAAGTTCCCCAAGCCAGGAGACGAAAATAGTGTCCACAAGGTGCAGGAGGCTGTTAAACACGAACAGCCCCATCGACGGTATCGCGAGTTTCAGAATCGCCAGCATCGGAGCGTCGTTTCCAAGATCGGCCCTGCCGCCCATAAACCCAAGGATGCCGCTCTTTGTCAATTTTTCGCACGAATCCATTTTTCTAAAAAGCCCCCTGTCTGGAGAGAAGTATAGTTCAATCGCCGGATATGGCAAGCGGATCGCCCGGCTCTGGCGCGATACCATCCGCAGATCGCAGGCGGCGGACCATCTTTCTTTATAAATTCAATCGCTCTGGACAGGGGACGTTTTATTTTTTATAATCCTTAAAGTCGTTCAATTCAGAGGAGTTGTATCGCATGAAGCTATCACAGAGGGCGAAAAACATAGCTCCATCCGCGACGCTCGCTATCGCGGCAAAGGCCAAGGAACTGAGAGCTCAGGGGAAGCCGATTCTGTCTTTCAGCGCGGGCGAGCCCGATTTCACGTCCCCGCGGGCCGCGTGCGACGCGGCGATCGAGGCGATAAAGCGTGGTGAGACTCACTACACGCCTAACTCCGGAATCATAGAGCTCAAAAAAGCCATATCGGACTACTACAGAACGCGCTTCGGCCTCGATTACCCCACGGCGGAGATAATTGTGACGAGCGGCGCGAAGCCCCTGCTCTACGAGGCGCTTCAGGCGCTTGTGGACCCGGGGGACGAAGTGCTGCTCTTCGCGCCGGCGTGGGTGAGCTATGTCGAGCAGATCAACCTGGCAGAGGGGCTCGCCGTCCCTGTCAAGACCTTAGAGAGCGGTTTCGTCCCGACCAGGGATGAGATCGAAAAAAATATCACGCCCGGGACAACCGGCATGATAATAAACACGCCGAACAACCCGACGGGCGCGGTCTACGACGAGCCGACTCTGAGAATGCTGGCCGACGTGGCTGTCCGGCACGACCTTTGGATAATATTCGACGAGATATACGAGCGCCTCGTATATGGCGTCACGAAGCACATCAACATCCTTCAGGCCGCTCCCGAAATTCGCGGCCGCGTCATTCTGGCGAACGGAGTGAGCAAGGCCTACTGCATGACTGGCTGGAGGATAGGTTACGCCCTCGGCCCGCGCGAGGTTATAATGAAGGTCGACGACATCCAGAGCCACCTCACGTCCAACGCGTCGTCCATAGCCCAGTGGGCGTCGGTCGGCGCGATAAAAGAGGCGGAGTCCGACGTTGAGCGGTGCAGGGTCGAGTTCGGGAAGCGCCGGGATTTGATATACGGGCTCCTGTCCGGGATAGATGGTCTGCACATTCAGAAGCCGGACGGCGCTTTCTATGCCTTTGTCGACATCCGCGGCGCCAAGGTACCGGACGACATAGAGTTCTGTCAGCGTCTGCTGGAGGAGAGGCACGTCGCGGTCGTGCCCGGCGCCGCCTTCCTCGCCCCCGGTTTCCTCCGCATGTCCTACGCCTGCTCGGAGGCCGACATCAAGGAGGGCGTGGCTCGCCTGGCGAAATTCGTCGACTCTCTCTGAGTTCGCCGGCTGTGCCGGTCTGGAAAATACGTTCCGAACTACTTTATCGGGGAGCTTGCCGCTAAAACCCGCTTTTGATGGAAAGTGCCAACGAATGTAGTTCCGCCGCCTTGTGAATAGTCTATTTGTGGGTATATCATAACGTAAACCCTGCGTTATTCTACGTCAAAACCTCCTTCGAGTAAAAAGCGCCTATTTAAGCAGATTCCGCTCCGTCGCGATATGAATGGCGCCGGCCACGTTGCTGGCGCCGAGCTTTGAATATATCATGCTCACGATGAGCTTTACCGTGTTGATCGACAGGTTGTGGTTTGAGGCAATCTCCGGGCGCGAAAGGCCTTGGTGCAAGTCTGCCAGCACTTCCATTTCGCGGTCGGAAAGCTCGACAATCTTATCTCCAAAATGGTTTGCTTTTTTGTACTCCAACTGAACGATGGCTAGGCGTTTTGCATAAGTAGACGATTTTTTATTGATGGTCTCAAGCCACTCCCTCGGGATGGCGCAGTTGCTGTCCAGCATGGCCGAGCCTGTGAGAGTACGCATATCCTTGCCGAGTTCAATAAACGGCATCGTCAGGTTATTGGAGAGCGCCATTTCATACGCTTCCCGCAGCGTGGTAAACGCGTCGTCTTTATTTTTCAACTGGTACTGGCAAACGGCTTCGAGCGCCTTGGACTCTATCTTGCCGAACAGAATAGATTCCCTGTCCCGATTACCGGTCAGGAACGCTAGGAGAGCATGGTATTCTCTGAGGGCATAGTAATACTTCGCTTTGATGATGATTTTGAAGCTCCCCATTAATTTGCTCGAAGAGTTGGGGGCACAGTCCGCTTTCAACCAGTCCGCAATATATTGCGGATAACCAAGCGCAAGATTGTACCAGGCCATGACTGTATCACAAGTGATATAGCGGATCACATATTTTTTTTCTGTGAGCTGCGTTTTCAGCTCGTCCGTCGCCTGTTCTATTTTGGCAAAATTTCCCTGCGCTAAACTGATGCGTATCAGATAATACAACGCCTTGTTTTTTATGTCATACTGTTTCTTTTCCGTAGCCGAGGCCAAGGCTTGCATTACAAATCTCTCCGCCATTTTGATATCATTTTTGAAAAAAAACAGCTCGCCTTTCGCCAAATCGTCCATGCCGCTCATTCTGCCGCCCATTGCGTGAGACGCATGCCGCACCGTGCGTGAGAGTGATTCGATATACTCCTCCATTGCCCCATACCGGTCCGTGCCAACCTTCGAAATCCACGGGCCGACGTAATGGACCGTCGCCGTGTCGGTCGTTTCGTAGTTACCCCGCGAAAAATATTCGTCCTGTTTCGCGAAATAAACATCAAAGTCATAACAATCGGTATGAGGCGCCATTAACAGACGGGTGATACCCGACGCCGCGTATAAGCTGGCAATGATGCGGTTGTTGGATGGCGTTTCGGGCAAAGCTGTAAAATGTTCCATATAGCGTTTGCTCAGATCGAATGCTTCGTCCAGCATTCCCAAATGAATTTTGATTCGAAGAAGAGTCACAGGGAACAGAACGATGTCCCGCACAGATTCAGCCGACGCGTTTTCCAATAATCCCATGATAAATCTTGTCGTAGTTATTGGCATATTGTGCAAATTGTTGAACACATAATGGACGATCTCCTCATATTCCCCGACCTTTTCATAATATGCGATCGCGTCCATAAAATAATCGTTTTCGCGGCACCACTTCGCGGCTATGGAGTATGTCCCGTGTTTTTCTTCCTCGGTCAGCATGTTCTGTTTTTTTCTGAGACAATCGAGAACCAGAGGATGGATTAAGAAGGCGTGTAAATAGGTGTCGAACCGGATGTAAAAATAAGAACTGATATTTAACATCTCGCTCACAAGCTCGGCGTCATTTGCCAGCATGTGAATGAGGTCGAGCGCGAGATGGTCGATCAGCGAAATCCGAACGAGAAAACGCTGCAAGCGCTCGGAAATTGACGCCAGTATTTCATTTTCGATAAGTTTGGAAATATTCCGCCTAAAGGTGGTGCGAGCGGCGGTAGTGTGTCCCGGCGATCTTTCCAGCGACATGCCGAGCAGGTTTACGGCAAAAGGCCAGCCTTCTGTATCCTGGTAGGTATTGGCGATGATTTCGGTTGACACTGTATGTCTTAACAGATGCAGGTATTCGGCCAATTCACGCTCCGTAAAACGCAGATCACTTTCGTCGATGCGTTTGAACAGCATGCCGCTTATGCTGATTGGAAGCTCCGTACGCGAAAGTAGAATGACAGTGAGGTTCAGGAACATCGTCGTGGAGATTCTCTTTTCAATAAAACGTAGCACATCGGCATTGTTGATCAGATGCAGGTCGTCTAATACCAGAACATATTTTTTATTCGGTAAAAGCCAGTCCCTCGCAGCCACAAGAAACTTTTCAAAGTCGCTGTCCGTCTCCGGGAACCCAATTTCCCTGAATTTTTTCGCGACTGGCTCGTTATATAAAGAGAGTGTATGCGTATAGTTTTCCCAGAAACGCGAGCAGAGATTGTCGCGATCGGAAAGTTGCAGCCAAGTCGTGACCGCGTCGTGATTTCGCAAAAAATTGTAAACTGCGAATGTCTTGCCGTAACCCGCGCCTGCGACGACCGTAACGACCGGATTTTTAACCGCCTCTTCCAACAACTTGCTGAGACGCGGACGA
>JAITOL010000049.1 GCA_031289955.1 Synergistaceae bacterium | reverse complement strand
GCGAATCGGTATTATAAAAGAACTGGCCCGTCCGGCTTATTGCTCCGGGAACGCGTCGTCTATGTCGAGCGCTATGGCGCCTTCCTCAAGCAGCGCCTCGTCGGATGCAAACAGCTTGTCGTCGTCGGCCGGCGCCTCGTGCTCAGGCTCCACTATGCCGTTCGCCTCCAGGACTTTCGCCATCACTTCATGCTCTATCTCCGCCATGAGCTCGGGCTGTTCCATCAGCTTTTCCATCATAGCTTCCTTGCCCTGGGCCACCGACTCGCCCTTGTACGCGATCCACGAGCCTTTTCTTTTCACGACGTTCATGTCGAGCGCCATGTCGAGCACCGACATTGCCCTCGGCACGCCCTTGCCGTACATCAAAGTCGCGTGAGCGACGCGAAACGGCGGGGCCAGCTTGTTCTTCGTCACTTTTATCTTGAGTTCATGACCCACGGGAATGTCGCCCTGCTTTATCGTCTCGGCGCGGCGAACCTCTATGCGCACCGAGCTGTAGAATTTGAGCGCCCGCCCGCCCGTCGTCGTCTCGGTCGGCCCTGAAGCGTAACCTGTCTGTATGACGGAACGAAGCTGGTTTATGAATATGATCGTCGTCCTGCTCTTCGATATGACGGACGTGAGGCGGCGAAGCGCGTATGACATGAGGCGCGCGTGGAGGCCAACGCTCTTGTTCGGGCCGTCCTCTATCTTGCCGTCGATCTCGCCCTGGGGCGTGAGCGCCGCCACAGAGTCCACCACTATCAGGTCGACCGCGCCGCTGCGGACGAGCGAATCGATGATGTAAAACGCCTGTTCGCCGCTGTCCGGCTGGGATATGTACATGTTATTTATATCGACCCCGATCGCTTTGGCGAGCCCCGGGTCGAGCGCGTGCTCCGCGTCGATGAAAGACGTGACTCCGCCCGCTTTCTGGGCTTCCGCCAATATATGAAGCGCTATCGTCGTCTTGCCGCCGCCCTCCGGACCGTACAGCTCAACGACGCGTCCGCGCGGCACTCCGCCTGTGCCGAGCGCCACGTCGAGCGGCAGCACTCCCGTCGGTATCACATCGATGTTCATATTCGTGCGGTCGCCAAGCTTCATTATCGCGCCATCCCCGAACTTCTGCTTTATATCGGTGATGGCCTTCTCCAGAACATCGTCTTTTGTCACAATTTCCCTTTTCTTAGCCAATCCAGATTCGCCTCCGCTCGTTCTTCTGTATCTCTATATCTATCTCTTAATTATATTAAATCATATCTATCTCGTTGATAATTCGTATTGCAGACCGCCTATCAGGAGATCGAGCGCGGCAATGACGGCTCGCTCCTGTGTGCCGCGCCTGTCGCGATCCGGAAAATATCCCCGCTTCAGCCTCATCCGGCCCGACGAGTGCGCCATGGCGAACCACACCGTGCCAACGGGCTTTTCATCGCTGCCGCCGCCCGGACCGGCAATCCCCGTCACGCTGACCGCGATCGTCACGGCGTGCAGGCGAAGCGCGGCTAATGCCATCTCGGCCGCGCACTGCGCGCTCACAGCCCCGTATTTTTCTATCGTCTCCGGAGTTACGGAGAGCATCTCTATCTTGGCTCTGTTGCTGTAGGTGACGACGCTGCCGGGGAAAACCTCGGACGAACCCGGGATCATAGTCACCGCTGACGCCAGAAGTCCGCCCGTACACGACTCGGCGAACGTGAAAATATTGCCGCACTCCGACCCCGGGCAAACCGCGCATTTCAAATCCTTCGACAGATCCAACGCTCTTCCCGCATATCTTTCCATATCCCAAGCCTCTTCCGGCATAATCGTCATGCCCCCATCCCGAAAAATCCGTATATTATGTCAAATCCCCCGCTGAAAAAAAGCCACCACAGAAACCTCAACAATATATTTACCACGAGGCCGCCGCAGAGATCGTCCGCCATTATCCCTATACCGCCCGGCAGACGCTCCATATTTCTCACCGGGAACGGCTTCAGGATGTCCACTATCCTGAACAGGAAAAAACCGACTATCGCGAAAGACATGTCGAAACCCAATACCGACACCCAGAAACCGGCCACCTCGTCTATAACGACCTCGCCGGGATCCTCCCCGCCTGTTTCCCTGGCGTATTTATCGGCGGCGACGGTTCCCAGCGCCACCACGGCGGCGAGCAGATATAAGTCGACGCGCCCCATTATGAAAAAAATCGCGAGCCCCACAGCCGACCCCAGAGTGCCAGGCATCTTCGAAAACGTTCCGACTCCGCCGACTGTCGCAATCAGCCCATACCACGTGAGGACATTTTTTTTCATGCCCGGCTTCATATCACGCGCTCCTTGAAACCGCTTCGACAACTTCCGCCTCAAGATCGTGCTCGTACGCGTCCGTTATCCTCACCCTTATTTTGTCGCCTGGTTTCGCTCCGCCCGGAAGCGAGATGAGCCCAACGACGCCATCCACATCCGGCGCCTCCCGGTACGACCTGCAATCCGCGCTTCCGTCCGCGCGTATCTCATCTATCGTCACAAGCATCTCGCGCCCGACAAACAGCGAATTGCGCTCATAGGATATATTCTCCTGGAGGGACATCAGGCGATCCAGCCTCGAACGCGCGGTCCGTTTCGACGTCTGAGAGGGCAAATCGGCCGCGACAGTCCCCTCCTCCGGAGAGAAGATAAACGCCCCCAGCCTGTCGAAGGCGACTTTTTCGAGAAACTTCAATAAAGACGCGAAGTCGCTCCGAGTCTCGCCGGGAAAACCGACCATGCACGTCGTGCGCAGCGCGAAATCCGGCCTGATCGCCCGGGCCGTCTCGAAAATTTCAAGCATATCGTCCGCGCCCCCGCCCCTGTTCATGAGATTCAGTATGCGCGGAACCGAATGTTGTATCGGTATGTCGAGATAAGGCAACACCTGCCTGCCGTTCGCCACCCGTTCGAGCAAGGCTCTGCCGACGCCCGACGGCTGGAGGTAGAGCATACGAAGCCACACGTCGCCCGGCAGCGACGACTCGAGCGCGTCAAGCAGCGGAATGAGCCCGCCGCGCTCCCCTCTGTCCTCTCCGTAAGCGGAGAGATCCTGCGCGACGAGGCATATCTCAGCCGCTCCCTCATGCGCGAGCGACTCGGCTTCAGCAACGAGATCGCCGACCGTCCGGCTCCGCAGAGGCCCTCTTATTGATGGAATAGCGCAGTACGAACAGGCTTTGTCGCAACCCTCCGATATTTTGAGGTATCTGACATGTCGCAGTTCCCCGGACGCCTGAACCCGGCCCGAAGCGGGCAAAACAGCCGCGCCGCCGGGCGTCATCGCGGCGAGTATCGTGGCCGTGTCCTCGCATCCGGCCCAGAAATCGACCTCCGGGATGTCGCGTTTGAGTTCGTCGCCAAAACGCGCTACAAGGCATCCGACGACGCCGACGCCGCGTAAATTTCCCTTTGTCTTGAGTTCGACTAAATCGAGAATGGCGGCTATGTTCTCCTCAACGGCGGATCGGATGAAGCCGCACGTGTTCACTATAGCGACATCGGCGTCCTCCGCCGAGGCGGCGGCTTCAAAACCCAGGCCCGCGAGCGCCTTTATTATCCGTTCGGAATCGACGGTGTTTTTAGAGCAGCCCAGAGTCAGACAAAAAACCCTGGTCGGTTTTGAATTGGACATAAACTAACCGTCGCCCGAAGACGCGCCGGCGCCGAAGTGGAGCGATTTGCCGCTCACGAGAGTCACCGAACTGTCGGGATGAAATACGAGAGTGATGGATCTGTTGTCGGCCCCGACACTGTCATAGCGTTTTCCGAACCACATGACGCGCGCGCTGTTTCCGGAGCTTATCGTCACCTTCGTATCGTTGGTCACTTCATATGACCTTCTGCCGCCGATGCCGAGCGTCCTTCTCGTTACAACCTTGCCGCCCTGTTCAACGATGAGTTTGTTGTTCGAGCCGGTTATTTCGATCAAAAGAATCCTGTCTATCAACTGGGGAAGATCGAATGGCATGCGGGCCGAAACCGACATGCCGTCCATCCACGATATATCGCCCGGCGCCACCGACCACCCGTCTCCCGAGGTCGTTCCGCCGGGGCTCTGGGGCGCGGGAATCGATATCGGCGGATCTGCCGATAGTATATCCGCAGACAGTGCGTTATCCCCCGATGCGGCAGTGATATCCGCCGAAAGGAATAGCGCCGGCGCACTGTCGCCCGACGACTCCGGGAATCTCAGGGAAAACGCGTTCTCAGCCGTCCCCTGCTCTCTGTGTTGGTTCCAGAGCAGATAGGCGGCGCCAACGACCGCTACTACGAGTATTATGTAGACCCATATTATCGACGAGCGCCTGAACATAGGCGTAGGATGCTGTATTTCGACCGGATCTTCCGGCAGGTCGGAACCGACCTCGCCGGGCTCATCCTGAGAAGGTATGCCGAGGCTGTATTTTCTCCAGAGATCCGAGGCCATGAGATACTCGCAATATGTCTTGATGAAACCGCGAGCGTATACCGACGGCGCGACTTCCTCTATCGTTCCGTTTTCTATCGCCTGAATTATGTGAGGCCTTACGTGAGTAACGTCCGCGACATCGTCGTAAGACAGGCCCTGCGCCTCCCGGAGAGCTTTGAGCCGCGTCCCGAGCCGATGGAGTTCCGTGGCGCCATTATCCTTTGTGTGATTTTCCCACTGCATCATTTACGCACTCCATTTAACGTCCGCGCCGCTCCGAATCGCGCGCGCGGCCGACGCCGGATCACGAGCTTCGAATATGGCGGAACCGGCCACAAGCACGTCGCAGCCGGACAAAGACAGATCTTTGGCCGTTTGGGGGTTTACCCCTCCGTCGGCCTCTATCAGAAAATCGAGCGACCGAACCTCGCGGGCACGAACGAGAGATTTGATTTTAAGAAGGGTCTCCGGCAGGAATTTCTGCCCGCCGAACCCGGGGTTTATCGTCATTACCAGGACAAGATCGACCATGTGGAGCACTGGCTCTATCATCTCCATAGAGGTGCCGGGGTCGATGCATACGCCCGGCCTCGCGCCGGACGCGCGAATCGCGCCGAGAGCGCGGTGTATATGACGCGCCGCCTCGACCTGCACAGTAAGGATGTCCGGGCCGGCAGCGATGAACATATCGATAAAATCCTCCGCCGGCTCCACCATCAGGTGCACATCGAGAAATTTGTCCCTGAAACCCCGCCTGAGGGCTTTCACTATCATCGGGCCATACGACAGATTGGGCACAAAGTGCCCGTCCATTATATCGACATGAATCCAGTCGTCCTCTCCGTCAAGAGCCCTTATCGAGTCCCCTATGGACAGAGGATCGGCGCTCAATATAGAAGGGGCGATCAATACTTTTTTGCCTTTCTTCAGATCGATGGCGCGTTCCGTCAATTATACTTCTCCTGCCACACCTGCTGGTCTCCGAGAATCACAGTAACCGCCGCGTTCCCCGCGTATTGGGCGTCGAGCGAGATATATTCGCCGCCCTTGACCTGCTGTTCGCGCAGCGCTCTCGTTCCCGACTGGTCGTTCATCAATATGCGCAAATTCAAGGGGCGGGCTAGCGGAGGCACCTGATAACGTATCTTCGCCACCTTGCCCGCGGCCGGCGCCACCGGAGCCGGTGGCAGTGCCTGAACGGGCTGAGGCGGAGGCGTCTGTGGATTTTGAGCGACCGGAGGATGTGTTGTGCCGTTGGGCGTCTGCGGCCTTGTCTGCACCTGAGGCGACTGATTTGGATTCCACGTCGGAATCTCCGTCGCCTGTCCCTCGCGCGGAGACGAGCCCGGAGAAACGGCCATGGTCGGCGGATCGTCGATCTGCGGCTTCGGTGGCGCCGGCGCGGGAGTCGCCACCGGCGCGCTTGGATCCGGAACACGGGATATGTAAACTATGATGGCGCGCCCAGCCGGGACGCGCGTACCAGCCTTCGGATCCGTGCGAACCACGATTCCCGGGGGCGACTGATTCGACTCTATCGTTATGATGCGCGAGACCTCGAGATCGAGCTGTTCTATCGTCTGGCGCGCTTGAGTCTCGTTCTGCCCCCTGAGGTTGGGAACCTGCACAGTTTCGGCCCGCTCGACGCCGCCTTCGCTCACGAGCAGATCGACCATCCTGCTGTTCGTGACCATGGCTGGAGAGGCGGGATTCTGGGCTATGACGGTCCCGGGCTGTTTCAGCTGATCCGATACCCTTATTATGGCCCCGATTTTGAAACCGGCCGAATCCAGCTCGTTGGCGGCGGCGGCGAACTCCTTGCCCCGCACGTCGGGAATGCGTATCTGCGTACCGCCCCGGCTGACCCGAAGCGTCACGATCTTGCCGCGGTCGGTCTTCTCCCCCGGCGCAATGCTCTGCGCTATCACCGTACCCTCCGGGTAGCTCGAGTCGACCTGGTCGATCCGAGCCGTCAGCCCCGCGCTCTGAAGCTGATTCGCGGCTTCAACCGCCGATAAGCCAACCAAAGACGGCGTTACCGTCCCAGTGTTCTCGCCGAAGACTATCTTGAGCGAGACAAAAACGGAAACTGCCAGAACGAGCATAGCGATTAAAATTCCCCATCTGAAAAGCCTGTTCAATCTCTTCCCTCCCAATATATAAGACCATAGCTAATTCTTTTTCTTAAATATAACGATGTAAAACCCATCCAGCCACGGTGATTCCGGCAATATTACAGTCCCATACGGCTTTCCTCTCCGGGACGACGGAACGCGCGACTTCAGCGGAAGCTCCACCATGTCCTGTCTCGACGCCATCACGGAACCGGCCACGTTTTCATTTTCGCCGCGAAAAACGCTGCATGTACAGTATATTATAATACCTCCGGGCGAAAGAATGTCGCATGCGCGAGCCAGCAATAATTTTTGAAGCTCGACTACGCGCTCTACACTCTCGGGGGTGGTTCTCCATTTTCCGTCCGGGTGTCTGCCCCACGTACCGCTCCCGGAACAGGGGGCGTCGAGCAGCACGGCCGACGGCTTCGTCCGGGGGGTCATCTCCGCGGCGTCCCCGCAGAACGTCTCCCATCGCCCCGCGTCCACCCCGAGTCTTTCGAACTCGCGTTCAGCCGCCCGAAGCCTGGGGGCCGACAAATCCCAGCCCTCGACGACGGCGTCCGGACAGAACGTCATAATGTGTCCGGCCTTTACTCCCCGCCCCATGCACATATCGAGCAGATTGCCACCTCGCCAGTACGCGAGCAGGTTTTCGACGGAGGTCATCGACGACTCGGTCTGCGGAGTCACTCTCCCGTCCGCGTATCCCGGCAGATCCGGCGGATACGGGTTCGACTCCATTCGGACGCACGAACCGACTGTGTCCGACGGCGAAGCGCCGGCTACTCCGGCGATCCATTCGTCCCTGTCCACGCCGGGCGACGTTCGAAGGGCCATGAACGTATTGGAGGTCGATAGCTGGATCATCCTCTTGGCGTCCTTTATCCCCCACTCGCGCCCCCAGAGCGCCGCAACCCAGCCCGGCACGCCATACGCGAGAGCCTGATCGCGAAGTTCGGGCGAT
>JAITOL010000189.1 GCA_031289955.1 Synergistaceae bacterium | reverse complement strand
GAGATGACGGACGAAGACCTCTCGGAGATGGAGCGCTCCGTCTGCCCGACCTGTGGTTCCTGCGCCGGTATGTTCACCGCGAACACGATGAACTGCGTCCTCGAGGCGCTCGGCCTCGCCCTGCCGGGCAACGGCACAATCCCCGCCGTCCACTCCGACCGCGTCAGGCTCGCGAAGGAGGCGGGGCGCGCGATTATGGCGCTGATAGAGCGCGGCATCCGCCCTCGCGACATAGTCACAAAAGAGGCGGTCGACAACGCCATCGCCGTCGACGTCGCGCTCGGCGGATCTACGAACACCTGTCTCCATATCCCGGCGATAGCGCACTGCGCCGGTTTTGAGATTCCGCTCTCCCGCATAGACGACATAAGCCGGAGGACGCCGCACATATGCAGCATGAGCCCGGGAGGGGAAAATTTCATGGTCGACCTGAACGACGCCGGCGGCATACCGGCCGTGATGTCGCGCCTCTCCGAGGGAAATCTCGTCTCACTAAAACCGCTCACGGCGACCGGTTTGACGGTGGGCGAGAACCTGAAGCGCGCCGGGATCAGGGATCCTGAGGTCATTCGTCCCCTCGGCGACCCGTTTCACGCCGAGGGCGGGCTGGCCATTCTCACCGGCAATATCGCGCCGCTCGGCGCCGTCGTAAAACAAAGCGCCGTGCTGCCAGAGATGATAAGGCACGAAGGGCCGGCGAGGATATTCGACGGTGAGGAGGAGGCATACGAGGCCATCTCGTCCGGGGCGATAAAGAAAGGCGATGTCGTAGTCATAGTGAACGAGGGGCCAAAGGGCGGGCCAGGCATGAGGGAGATGCTGCTCCCCACGGCCGCGCTCGCCGGCCTCGGCATGGACACGTCGGTCGCGCTCCTCACGGACGGCCGGTTCTCCGGCGCTTCGCGCGGAGCGTCCATCGGGCATATTTCGCCCGAGGCCGCGCGAGGAGGCCCGATTGGACTCGTGCGCGAGGGCGACATGATAGAGATAGACATCCCGGCGAGGAAGCTTCATCTCAGGGTCTCCGACGAGGAGCTCGCGCGCCGCGCGTCGGAATCGAAACCCGTTCTGAAACCCACAGGCAGCCAGTTCCTCGAGAGGTACAGGGAGTATGTGACGTCCGGCGCGGAAGGCGCTGTCTTCAGGGAGATTTAAGAAATCGCGGTTTTCCCTCGCGCGGCTATGACGGCGGACAGGCCGGCGCCGACGCCGTTGTCGATGTTGACGACGACGAGGCCGGGCGAGCAGGACGACAGCATCGAGTTCAGCGCGGCGTGTCCGCCCGTCGCCACGCCGTAGCCGACCGACGTCGGCAGGCCTATGACGAGGCCCGGGGCGAGGCCGGCCACGACGCTCGGGAGCGCGCCGTCCATGCCGGCCGCGACGATAACGACGTCGGCGTCCATTATCTCCGGCAGTATTCCCATGAGGCGATGCAGACCGGCGACGCCGACGTCGAAAAATTTTTTCACCCTGCATCCGTGCAGCTCCGCAATGCCGGCCGCCTCGGACGCGACAGGCACGTCGCTGCTGCCGGCGGACAGCACGGCTATGACCCCGCGAGGCTCGACCTCCTCGTTTTTTATGACCCCGAGCCGCGAGACCGCGTCGTATTCGAGCGGGGGCCGTCCGTCCGCCAAGAGAGCCGCCTGCTCCGGGCTCATCCTGCTGAACGCCATGTTCACGCCTTTAGCGCGGACGCTCGCGGCGATCGATAACATCTGCGAGTCGGATTTGCCCGGGCAGTATATCACCTCGCCGATCCCCTTTCGGCGCGGCCGTTCGTAGTCGAGCCTGACCTCCGGGCCGTCCGGTCTTTCTCCTTCGCCTCTGCCGGCCGCGTCATGCATGGGTCGTCACTCCCACTCCAGAGCGAGAAACAGGGTTTCCTGAATTCTCGTTGATTTTATGCGGTTTCTGGTAATCATATTATCTGGTTTATACAGACTATCCGCAGTTTTCTGTTTTTCGCTCATATACAACACCGTTCGCGGAAACGCCGAATGTTCAGAATGATAATCGCCCCTTCCATTTTTTGTATTATATCAAGTCCCCTGCGGTATTGTCATTCGTAGCCTCTTATTATATTTCTAAATCATTACGTCTATTACTGCGTGGCCATGGATTATTAATGTTCTAATGAATTAGAATTTGGTATGGGCTATGCTCCCCGAACCTGGCCGTCCCCGTTGACTATGTATTTTATCGATGTGAGCTGCTCAAGCCCCATCGGACCTCTCGCGTGCAGTTTCTGAGTGCTTATCCCGATTTCAGCCCCAAAACCAAACTCTCCGCCGTCCGTGAAACGCGTCGACGCGTTCACGTAAACAGCGGCCGAATCGACATCGGCCTGGAATCTCCTCGCGTTGGTGTAACTCTCGGTCACTATGCAGTCACTGTGATGCGTTCCATATCTCTCGATGTGGTCGATGGCCTCGCCGATTCCCTTCACGCTCTTCACGGCGAGGATCAGATCGTTATACTCAGTGCCCCAGTCCTCCTCCGTCGCGGGCAGTGACGCCGGGTACAGCAGGCGTGTCCGTTCGTCCCCTCTGATCTCGACGCCCAGTCGTGTCAACTCCGACAACAGCGACTCGATAAAACCGTCGCTCAGATGATCGTGAACCAATATCGTCTCCACGGCGTTGCAGACGCCAGGGCGCTGACATTTCGCGTTTATCACGATGTTTCTCGTCTTTTCAAAGTCCGCGCTCTCGTCGATGTAAATATGGCAATTGCCCATTCCGGTCATTATATAAGGTACGCGCGCGTTCTCCATGACGGATTTTTTGAGGCCGCGGCCCCCGCGCGGTATCAGTACGTCTATATCCTGAAGGCGCATCATTGCGACTGAAGCTTCACGATCTCTGGAGGATAGCGCCTGCACCGCTCCATCAGGCAATCCGGACGCGGCCGCGGCCTCTCCGAGCGCGGCGGCGATCGCGGAGTTGGAATGGTATGCTTCTTTACCTCCACGCAATATCACGGCGTTTCCGGATTTCAGGCACAAACCCGCCGCGTCGGAAGTGACATTCGGCCGCGCCTCGTATATGATCCCTATCACGCCTAGAGGAACCCGCACCCGGCTCACCGTGACGCCAGACGCCGTGATCCAGGTCGCGTCGATCTCTCCAACAGGATCGCGCAGAGCGGCTATTTCTTCAAGGCCGGCAGCCATAGCCTCAATCCGCGAGTCGGTAACAGTGAGCCGGTCGATCATGGCGGAGGACAGGCCGTTTTTGCGTCCATCCTCCACATCCACCGCGTTTTTCTCGGTTATCGCGCGCGCGTTGCTCCTCAGAGATTCCGCCATGAGAGTGAGCGCTTTGTTTTTGCGATCACTCGTCGCGCCCGCGAGGGCTTTTGCCGCGATTTTTGCCATCCGGCCCATTTCCGGAAGTTCGTCGATCCAGTTCATGTCCTCACCTCTCAAAATATGAAATAATTCATCGTTACAACAGAGCCATGTTGTATCTGTTGATCAGCTCTTCATAATCTATATGCCCGAGAATTTTCCTCACCTCGGCAGTGCGCTTGCCTATTATCTTCCTGGCGTCTCTATCGTCGAAATTGCTGATGCCGCGCGCTATAATTCTTCCGCTGCCGTTCTGCACCGAGACGACATCCCCCATGCCGAAATCGCCCTTCACTTCGACAGCGCCGGATGGCAGAAGGTTCGTCCCTTTGTGAAGAATGGCCTCCTCCGCCCCTTCGTCTATGACATACACCCCGACCGGTTTGCTCCCGACAGAAAGCCACTGCCTGCGTTTCTCTCCGTAGCTGCCGCGGTGCGGCAGGAAGATGGTGCCCAACTTCTCTCCGTCGAGTAATCGCGACAGAATATTTTCTTCCGCCCCGTTCGCTATTATCATCGGTATGCCATTTGCCATCGTTATCCTGGCGGCGGCGAGCTTCGTGTACATTCCTCCGCTGGATATGCCGCTGCCCTTGGTGGTGGAGTTCTCTTCCATCTCGTCCGTTACGCGCCGTACCTCTGAAATCAGCTCGGCGTCTTGGTTTTTCACGGGATCGATGTTGTAAAGGCCGTCGATATCTGAGAGGATGATGAGCAGATCCGCACAGGCAATACAGGCCACCATCGCCGACAGGGTATCGTTGTCGCCTATTTTGAGCTCGTCGACCGAGACGGTGTCGTTCTCGTTGATGACAGGTATCACACCGTATTTCAAAAGAGAGAAAAGCGTGTTGCGTGAATAAAGATACCGTTTGGGGTCGGAAAAGCAATCGCGGGTGAGAAGCATTTGCCCAACACATTTCGAGTATTCGGAAAAAAATTTTTCGTACATCTGCATGAGCAATCCCTGCCCAACAGCCGCCACAGCCTGTTTCTCGGGAATGCTGGACGGAATGGGGCAATCGAGCCTGCCTATTCCGACGCTCACAGCTCCGGAGCTTATCAAGACGGCCTCGCCCCCTCCGCTGTGTATGTCAGATATCTGAGCGGCCAGCCTGTCGATCTTGTTCAGACATATTTTCCCGTTTGGATACGTTATGGAACTGGAACCCACCTTTATCACGACGCGAGACGCGCCTTTGATGCCTTCTCTGTACATGCGGCAACGCTCCTCGCGTGCTATCGTTCTCGTTTTCATCGGTAAAATAGACAGACGCAAATTTACCGAAGTTCAGATTTTAACCCGATAATGGAATCATTGCAATACTCGAAATCCTCGCCTCGCGCCGCAGGTTCGTTATAACAGGTAATTTAGGATGCAGGTCTGGAAAAAATCCGCGTCATGACGAGCGCTTTGATATGCTCGCTGTCGCTAGCCCCTCGCCCATTCCTGGCCCCTATCGCCTATCACCCTTGAAAGGCAGGACTGCTCGAAAAACTTCGCCGTGAAAATCAGGCCCGCTTGGGGAGTTGCATTGCTCATGCCTTCTATAACATTTCTATCTTGATCCTTTTGTAGCTTTCTGACATAATAATAATCACACCTCGCTGGTGAAAGCTTTTGTTCTTGCAAAAAAATTTGTCGCTTGACAGGTTACCTGTTGATTGTCGTTTCATCGTATCCTTCTCATGTAAAAATAAACGCGCGGCGGGCGTGCTGAAACGAAGAGGGGCGTAGCGGTGACAACGGCGATTGGAAATATTAAGACCGTGTTCAGAATAATCTTCTGCGCATTTTGGATAAATTGGAAAGGCGCAGTCGAGCTTGAATATGACGAAACGCGGCGGCAATGGCGAAAAAGCGGGCTGCCGCTTTCGCTCCTCTGTAGCGCGGATATGGCTTGCCCGAGGATTAGTTATGCCGGATCTCTGAAAAATGACAAAC